>NZ_JBVJIJ010000062.1:0-24651 GCF_055586325.1 Dactylosporangium sp. NPDC051087
AGGCGAATTCCACGTTCTCTGCCACTCGCGGCCCGCTGACCAGCACGTTCCGCCCCGCAGTACCTCCAGGACCCCCGAATTACGTCGAACGCGGGCATGAGTTTGGGCGGGACACGGACGATGCGTTCGCCGGCGGCGAGCAGGTCGCGTTCGAGGCGGCGGGTCATGTTGCGGCAGTCCTCGATGGCCCAGACGCGTTCCTCGCCGTGCCCGGCCGCCCAACGGAGCAGCGCCAGATGGTCTTTGCTGGTTGTCTCGCAGGTCTTCGTCGCCAGTTTGCGGCCGTTGCTGTCGATGACGACGGCGGTGTGCGTGCGCTTGTGCGCGTCGATGCCGATGACCACTATGGGAGTTGTGTCCTCCTTGACCGAGGGGGCACGGACCGGTCGGTGGGCATTTCCCAGTCGGGCGCTGACACGCTCCTCTTATGCCATGCCGGCCGGTCCTTCATGTCCGCCGGGCCGCAATACTTACATCAGCCACGAAGGCATCTAACGGCAGGGCGAGCCCGACGGACTGATCAAGAGTGACACTGGGAAGAACGGCACCTCTCTGTGTCAAGCGGTCGGCGACAGAGAGGTTTCCGTTTTCTTGACAGACCCGTCCACCACGGTGAAACTTCTCCTCGCCATCGGCTCCCTCGCCCTCGACGAGGGAGAACCTTCCATGATCGCGAGGACCACACCCGACAGCGCCGCTCACGTTCCCACTGGGGAATTACGTGACCGACCCCGTCAGGGGGTGGGGAATTACCTAATCGCAGAACCCCGAAAAGTGGGGGAATTTCGTGATCGCCGACACGGTTCGGGCCTTCCGCGGTGAAGTTCCGGTTGACCAGGTCCGGTGCCGGCGTGTGTCGTGGGTTTTGCCGGGTTGAGCCGCCGCGCCAGCCGCGGCGCAGGAACGCTCCGTGCCAGCCCTGCTGGCGCATGAGCCGCTCGACGCGTTTGCGGCCGATCCAAATACCGTCGCGGCGCAACTGTCGATGGACACGGTCGGCGCCGTAGGTGCGCCCGGAGGCTTCCCAGATCTCGTAGATGTTGGAGATCAGGCCGAGGTCGACCAGGTCCCGGTCGCAGAGCTGTTCGGCCTGCTTGACCCACTGGTAGTAGGTCGACTCGGCGATGTCCAGAACCCGTAGCAGGAGCGCGACCGCGAAGCGGTCACGGTGTTCGTCGATGAACCTCATGACCGTCGCCGGGTCGGGCCGAGCTCCGACGCGAAAGCCGATGGCGCAGCGACTCTGTGCGGACCAGCATGGGTTGCAGCAGTTCGTGACGATCTCTCGACGTGGGACGCGACCGTATGGGGGTCTTCACCCACACACCGGTCGGTGAGACCTCGTCCACAGCAGCAGCGATCCCGATGCCGGGTGCAGCATCGCCCTGACCCGGGCCCAAGGTGATCGCCCTGGCGGGCCTGCTCGGCGTCTTCGAGACCGTCAGTCCCGAGACCGCTGCCGCCAACGGTGAACACGGCGATCTGGGGCCAATGACCGTTGCGTCGGCAGGCTGAGCGCCCAACGAGCGTCCCTGCCCGGCGGCCATGCCGCGACGGCGCGGCGCCGTCACGGTATGGCCGCCGTGGTCGTCAGCCGTGGTGCTTCTGCTGGCAGGCACGCAGAACCTGGCGTGCGGTAGCACCTCGAGCCGTTCGGCCGGGATCGGCGTGCCGCAGCTGTCGCAACGGCCGCAGCTGCCCTCCGCGATGCGCCCCAACGCGGCAGTCACCTGGTCGAGACTGCGTCGGGGTGGCCGCGACCATGGCGGCCCGGGTGTCCCCTCGCCCGGATCTCCGGTGTCGTCGGAGATCTCGGTGAGTTCCTTGAGCCGGGCTGCCTGCGCCGCGAACTCCTCGCTCAGCAGCGCCCGGACACCTGCCAATCAGTTCCTGTCTGGTGCTTCGATGTCGACTCTAATTGTCCGTCCTTTACTCGAAACCGAAACGTGGGTAACAAAAAGGGCCGAAGCTCGGAAGCTTCGCCCTGGCGGTCGAGGATGAGGAGACGCCCTTGCCGCCGGTGGACCGCGACCGGTCGGCGGCGCGGTGATGCGGTGCGCGGCACCACATCAGCCGTCGTACCGGCCGCGGCCCCCTGATCGACGAGGTGAGCCGGCGAGTACGGCGAGAATGTCGACGCCGGCGGGTAGGCGGCATCGTCGACCGACGCCATGGCGGCGTACGAACGGGAACTCACCAACGTCGGCCTACCATAGGTCGGGCTGCCGACGAAGCAAAGTAGACGAAGCGAGATGACCACCACATCCGCCGGCATACCTGCCGCCGGTCAACGTAGCGCGTCGGACGGCGCCAGTTCCGGCGGCGCCACACCGTTGCGTGATCAGCCCGCCCGCCGCCAGCACGAGCCGGAGGTTGAGCGCGTTGTAGGGCTGCCCGACAGTCCCCCGTCGGGCAGGAGGTTGTGGTCGGGTCGGCATCTGTCACCGCTACCCCCTTCCGTGGCGTCAACCCGTCCAGGAGTGAACGGTGGAGGTCCGGACCGTGGAGAGGTGACTACGATCGGCGCAGTGACAGTTCCGGTCGTTGGAGGGAGTCGCGTGATGCGGGTGCTGTTGGTGGCCCCTCCCGGCGCGGGCAAAGGGACCCAGGGCGCGCTTATCGCGACGCACTTCGGCATTCCGCACATCGCCACTGGCGACCTGTTACGCGACCACGTCGCCCGGCGAACCGAACTGGGCCGTGCGGTCCGCGACCGGCTCGGCCGGGGTGAATTGGTGCCTGACGAGGTCGTGCTGGACATGGTCGCCGCCGCAATCACCGAGGCGAAAGCCGCAGGCGGCGGGTATGTGCTCGACGGCATGCCCCGCAACATGGCGCAGGCCCGGACACTGTACGAGATTGGTCGTGGCCTGGACATGACCGCGAATGTGGCGCTGCACCTGAAGGCCGACGACGAGGAACTCGTCCGCCGGCTGCTGGCCCGGGCGGCCCTGGAAGGGCGGTCCGACGACACCGAGCCGGTCATCCGCCGACGGCTGGCCATCTACCACGAGGTGACCCATCCGATCGTCGACTGGTATGCCTCCCGGGGCATCCTCGTCTCGGTCGACGCCATGCGGCCCGTCGAGCAGGTAGCCCGGCAGATCCTCACCGCCCTGGAAGCGATGCGGTCTTTAATCGACCACGTGCCCGAACACGCGCGGCGTCCGATTGACCTGACCGGTCTCGGCGCGGCGTTCGGCCGGAACTGACCACCCAAGGCCCTCGGGACAGACGGCAATGACCGGGCTCGGCGAATGGGACCAGGTCGCCGACCGAGACGTGTCCGCCGATGCGCAACAGGACGCCCTCGACGAAGCCGAGATGTAGATCGCAGGTTACCTGTCCGTGGACGTCGACCGCATCCTCAAAGGCAGTTGCGCAGATCGATCGCGCCGTCGGCGGACACCTCGGGAGCGAAGCCGATCCGTTCCAACTCACCGGTCAGCATGTCCTTCACAGCGGCCGGTGTTGTTGCTGTCGTCACCGCTTCGGACTCGCTGGAGCCCGCCAGCCTCACGGCCGCCCGGCTCGTCGCGCGTATGTCATGGGATTGGTGCCGACGACAACCTCGGCAAGAAGCATGTCGGCGAGGAACCGGCAGTCGCACGGCCGCGATGGTTGCCGCTGCGAGCACGGTGCGGAGCTGGTCGTCGGTGGCGTCGGGCGCAGCGAGGGTGAGGTTGTCGCGGACGGTACCCGCGAAGACGTGGATCTCCTGGGTGATCAGGGCAGTGCGGCAAGGCCAGGTCACGGTTCCGATGCCGGGCAGGTGGATGCCGGCAATCACCGACGCCAGTTGGTCTTTCCCGCCCCGGATGCGCCGACGACGGCGACGCGCTGGCCGGCCGGAATGACGAGAGTGATGTCGTCGAGGACCCGAGGTCCGGCCCCGTAGCCGAACGTGACGCCCTAGATCCGGACGTCGTGGAGGGGATCGTCTGTTGCCGGCGCCTCGTCGACCGCGGGCATGGTGGTGATGCCGATCATGCGGTTCAGCGATGCGAGGGCGGACTGAAGGGTGTCGATCACGAACATCAGCTGGTTGACCAAGCCGAGGAGGCGACAGCAGCGCAGGTCGCGCCGAAACGAGCCGCACAGTGCGCCCATCGCGCTGCAGGCCTGCTGCATCTGTGCACGTCTCTGTTAACCTGCATGGCATGCGCCTTCGACGACGATTAGCCCCAGAGCGCCAGTAGCGCTCTGCATAACCTGCTCGATGCCGTTCGGGAGCCCACGCAACGGATCAGTCTGCCTAATTGCAGACACGATCACGGGTCCCGACGCGGATCGCAGGAGGAGTGGGTTTCGTGGGTTGGTTCGCGCTCGTCAGCGCCATGCCGATTGCGGCATGGGGCATGTGGCTCCTGTTCTGCTACGGCATCGCCAGGATGCACGGCATCGAGGCGCTCAAGGCGGCACCACCCGTCGCACGGGCGTTTCCGATAACGGCGTGGGTTAATTCGCTGAGGTACGTCGGTGCCTGGGTCCTGCAGATTTTCGGACGTGGTGATACCCGTCCGCCCCTGCCGCCTTCGTAAGCTCTCGCATGGTGAGGTGCACGTCTGCTTATCTCTGTCGACGGATGCCGTCGCCCCCCACCCACCACGCCCCCTGTCGGCCATGACCAAATGGCCGGTAAGTGCCGCACGGGCATCACAACGGCGACAGGTGATGGCTGCCACCGCTGGCGGTAGCGGCGGCCGGCGGGGCTGGCGGCAGCATCGCACCAGCGGTAGCGGGGACCTCGTTGACCGTCGCGAGTCCGGCGTCGTCGGTCCTCCGATCCGATGTCCGCTGGCGGCGAGCTCGTGTAGGCGTTTGGTGTCGATGGCGCGCTTGGATGCGCGAGGTTCTGGTTGGTGCGCCATTCGGAGATTCGCCGTCACGACGGGTGGTTGACCATCGCGGTGGATAGATGTGGGTCGGGTCGGCGTGATGGCAGGGTGTTCCTGCCGGGACCACCGCCTTTCCGCAGCACGGAACAGAGACGAGCGCCGAGCTGACACAGCCGATTTTCGATGTTGACGGTCCTCTGTTGGCTGCCGCGCACGGACGGCGGCATGAGCGGAAACGTGATCAAGCGCAGCCAGCAGCGTGAGTGAGTGCCCTGGTAGGCCGCGTTGCGGATGCCGAGCCGGGGCCTTACCCCCTGATCTTGGACACTTGAACCTGGAATCTTGAGGTTCCAGGTAGATCAGGAGTCCTGAAGCAAGATGGCGAACAAGCACTATCCCGTGGAGTTCAAGGCCGACGCGGTGGCGTTGTACCGGTCTCGGCCGGGCGCGTCGATCGCGTCGATCGCCGATGACCTAGGCGTCAACCGGGAGACCTTGCGCAGCTGGGTGCGGCTGGACGACGAGCGTCGTGGCGCGGGTACTCGGCCCTCGTGTGCGGTCCCGGCGGCGGGTGAGGCGACCGGCACAGTCGAGCAGGAGAACGCCGAGTTGCGGCGGCGGGTCCGCGAGCTTGAGGAAGAACGCGACATCCTGCGGAAGGCAGCCCGGTATTTCGCCGGGGAGACGCGCTGGTGAACCGCTTCCAGTTCGTCGCCGACCACCAGGCACGCTACGGCGTGAAGCGGTTGTGCCAGATCCTGAACATCGCCCGGTCCAGCTTCTACTACTGGAAGGCCACCGCAGCCGACCGGGCCGCCCGCGACGCCGCGGACTCGGCTCTGGCCGGCCGGATCCGCCTCGTGCACGCCCGTCATGACGGCACCTACGGGGCACCAAGGGTCACCGCCGAACTGCACGACCGTGGCGAGCGGGTCAACCGCAAGAAGGTGGCCCGGGTGATGCGCCGCTACCGCATCCAAGGCCTGCGGCTGCGCCGGCGGGTGCAGACCACCATCGCGGACCCGGCAGCGCAGAAGGCACCGGACCTGATCGGCCGTGACTTCACCGCCGCCGCGGTGAACCAGCGCTACGTCGGCGACATCACCTACCTGCCGGTCGGTGACCGCGGATTCCTCTACCTGGCAACGGTTATCGACGTGCACTCGCGTCGCCTGGCGGGGTGGGCGATCGCTGATCACATGCGCACCGATCTGGTCATCGACGCCCTCGCCGCCGCGCAACGGACCCGCGGCAGCCTCGACGGGACGATCATGCACACCGACCACGGAGCTCAATACACATCCAGGGCCTTCGCCGCCGCCTGCGAGGCCGCCGGGGTTCGCCAATCGATGAGTAAGGTCGGCAGCTCCGCCGACAACGCGCTCGCCGAGTCGTTCAACGCGACCTTCAAACGCGAGACCCTGCAAGGCCGACGCGCGTTCACCGACGAACGCGAAGCCCGTCTGAGCAGCTTCCGATGGCTGCACCGCTACAACACCGTCCGGCGTCACTCCCGGCTCGGACAACAATCCCCGATCACCTACGAGAACGGCACCCGAACAACGTCCGTTACGCTGGCCCCGGCCGCATAAACCCCGTGTCCAAGATCCGGGGGTAAGCCCCCCGCATGATCATCGAGATTTTTGGCCCAGCTTGGCATTGGGGCATCCCTGGGTTGTGTTGACTGGGCCGACCCCGGGAAAACTGTCAGATCGGCCAGCCGTCCAGTAGGTCGAGGGGAAGACCAAGATCCGTCGCACGTACCTCGAGGGCCGAGGCCAGCAGGCGACGGCTGAGCTGGTCGGGAATCTAGTCCCCGACCTTGCTGCTCAGGCTAAAGATCAAGTTGGAAGCTACTCGCGTCTAAATCAATTGATTTCAATATTTATCAGACTGCCACCCGACGCTTCGACCACCTCGTCGCCAAAGTCAGCCTACCCCCGATCCGGCTCCACGACCTCCGCCACTGCTGCGCCACCTACCTCTACGCCAGCGGCGCCGACCTCAAGAAATTCCAGGAACTCCTCGGCCACGCCATCCTCGCCATGACCTCCGACATCTACACCTCCGTCCTGCTCGAATTCAACCGCGCCTACGCCGACTCCGTCGGCGACATGGTCCCCCGCGCCCCACGCGCTGCCTGACACCGCGACGGCGGACGCTTACCAACCGCAGCACGGTCCAACGGAACACACCGAGGGCATCCTCGATGGCCTGCGGTGCGAAACCACCGAATGTGAGGTGGCTGACCGCCACCATGCTCCTAGCCCGCGCCCACGGCCCGAAGGCACCCGACGACGCGGACCGCCGCGTCATCGGTGAAAATACTGCAGCACCGAAGACAGAATCACCCCGACCGGACGCCGCAGATCCAGCACCGCCGTCACGACCTGAACAGTGAACACCGCCCCCGGGGAAGCGGAGTCGGCCTGGACCGCGGGCCGCCGTCCGGCCGAGCATACGTGCGCATCACGCAGCCGGTTGATGGTGACGCCGACCGCGAGGAACTGGCGCGTTCTGGTGTTCTGCAGCCGACCGACCGCAGCGGCAAGGAACGCCCGCTCCGCACGGCGTGCCGCTGATGCCCCCCGCAGTTCCTTGCGCGGCGGGGGCGCCGAACACAATCGGCGCCAGACTGGGTAAAGAAGAAGTCGCGTCCACAAACCACGTCGCCAGACCCTGCAGGCGATCCGCACCGGGAGGCTGACCCGATGCCCAATGATCACAGCGCACGGTGGGAGACCGCCGACGCCGCCGCTGCCCGACTGGCAGCCGTGGCAGTCGCCGCCGACCATACCGACCCCGCCTGGACGACGCAGGAGCAAACACAGGCGGCCGACATCCTCGCCCTGACCCTGCACACCCTCGCCGATCAAGGCAAGGCCGACCCGGCGTCCGTGCCGACCTGGCAGATCCACGACGCCGTGACCGCCGCAGGCTTCGACAGATGGCTCGACGCGGCGCTGGCCGGCACCGCTCGGCAGGACTGGCAGGCATACCTGCGCCGACACGACCCGTCCGTCACCGCCCGCGACGCGCACCGGCACGCCGTGACGGCCACGGTCGCGGTGATGATGGCCGAGGTGCACGGGCTGCGGCTCCTAGACCGCGTCCTGGCGCCCCTGCCCGGCCGCGACGTGCTCTACCCCGGCCAGATCGTCGCGGTGTCCGCAGACGGAGCACCATCCGGCGCCGACGACATCGAGTTCACGGTCCAGGTACGGATGGACCATCACCGCGACGAATACAACTTCGCCGCCGCCCGAGAGGTGCTCTTCGACATCGACCCTGCCGCCGCCACCAGCCACGCCCAACGCACCCACGGGCGCAGCACCCACGGCCACGCCGTTCGGTGCGCCGTCGCTGATCTGCGGCGCGCCGCGGACAGCCTCGGCCGCGGCGACCCGGAAGCGGGCCTCGCCGTCCCCGAACTACTGCGGCGCATCCCCCTGTACACCGGCTACGACGACCTGCAACAGCAGCTGACGACGATCGCCGCCGCGCTGCTCGCCGCCACAGCCCCACCGCCACGCCAGCCACGCCGGCCACGATGGCAGCCGGTTCCGTTCCCGGCACAGATCATCGACCGGATCCAGCGCGGCACCCAACGCCTGCGCAATACCCCGCCTCCAGCCGGCGAACGGGAACAACAACGGACGTACCTGCTCGACGCCGCCAACAAACTCGAGGCCGCGCGGACCGGGTCCGGATCAGCCAGGATGTGCCAGTGGTAGTCCGTGAGTTCGCAGCGGGCGTGCCGGGCGGCGCTCGTGCGACGCGCGACGGGGCCGTGCCTGCTCGAGGTTGCGGGCGCAGCTCTGCTGGCGGCCGCACCCGACCGCGTCGTGGCGGGATACGTCGGGCGACAGCCTGGTACAGGTCCGCTGCGGCGGCTTCGTCCTGCCGCCTGCAGGCAGACCCAACGCTGCAGCGCCTCGGCCTCCGCGCACCGCCGGGCGGCCGGGGGCGGGGTAGGAGCCGTCATCCCGCGCTGCCGCAGCAGAACAGGCGCTCCGGCCGGTCCAGCCATCCCTGTTCCCAGCTCCACCCGCTCGGTGGGCACTGACGGCGCCGCAGGTACAGCGTGTGGAACCGTGCCGGCCCGCCTACGTCGAGCGCGCTCCACACGTTGATCGCCGCAAGGATCCCGCCGCTATGCCCACCGACGATCACCGTCAGCAGGTCCCGGCTGTTGACAAACCGGAACGCCAGCCCGGGACGGCCGGTCAGGTCAGTGCGCTGCCCGTCGAGGACCACGCCGGGTATCGCCGCCCGGACCTCCAGCAGCGCTGCACGTTGCAGCCCGTCAAGGTACTGCATGCGTGCCACGGCGAGCGCGGCCCGTACCAGGTCGTCGCCTGACGGCCAGCGTGGCTCCCGTTGAACGGACGCCGCCAGCTGCTGGGCAGCGGCGCCCGCATGGGTGGACAGCACCGCCGTCGGGACTGTGGGGGCCGCAGGCGGAGATCGAGGGCCGCCACCAGCCGGATCCGGGCGCTTGGCGGATCGCAGCGTCCAGATGCGCGCCTGTCGGTGCGGGCAGCAGCTAGATCTGCCGGTCAGCCACCAGGTGCTGCTGCGTACCGGGTGCCCACTGGATGGTCTGCGACCGTCCGTTGAGAAAGACACCGTCGCTGAAGACCACTTGTGCTCAGTGCACAGCACAGCAGCGCCTGACTACTGCTTAACGTCGCGGCTGGCGGGTCGACATCGTGCGTCGCGACGGCGTCAGCTGGTACCGGCTCGTGCACGGTGACGCCATCGTCGACCGGATCCAGCTGCCCGCACTCCAGCAGATGCTGCACGCAGCGGGCGTCGACCTCGCCGACCGGAGTGCCGCCTGAACCAGCCCGCCGGCCGCACGCCATCACGATCGCGCAGACGATGCTTCCGCAGCGCTGCTCGGTGGTGGTGGTGTCCTCAGCTGGCCTGCGAATGAGCTGGATCGGGTCGAAAGGGTCAAGGTTGCCCCGTCGTGGCCGATGATCAGGGCCGACGCCAGACATTTATCGCCGGTGTCGACATGGTGTGGTCCGGTAGTGCTGGAAGGTGACTGATGCAGCCTCCGATCCTCGGCTCAGCACCCGGGGCCGGCTCTAGCGCGCTCGGCGCCGGTGAGCGGCAGTTGCAACGGTTGCTGCAGTTCGCTCGTGGGCATCTCGGGATGGATGTGGCGTGGCTGTCACAGTTCACCGCCGACGAGCAGGTGATCCGCGCCGCCGACGGCGCGGTCGAGCAGATGCACGTCCCCATCGGTGCGGGAACCCCACTGGCGGGATCGTTCTGCACCCGAGTTCTGGCCGGCATCATTCCGGCGATCATCCCCGACGCGCGCCGAAACCTGATCACCCGTGAGCTGGCCATCACCCACGACATGGGGATCGGCTCCTACGTCGGCGTACCCTGGCACACCCCGGATGGCGCCACCGGCGGCATGCTGTGCTGCCTCAGCCGCAGCCCCGACCCCACCCTCAACGACCAGTCCCTGGCGTTTCTCACCGTGCTCGCCGACCTGATCAGCAATCACCTCCATGACCACGGCGGCTTCACCAACGCAGCCGGGCCAGCCGACGACGATCCGCTGCGGACGGTGCTGCAGACCGAGACGGTCCGGATGGTGTTCCAGCCCGTCGTCCGCCTCGACCGCGACCAGGTCGTCGCCTATGAGGCTCTCGCCCGGTTCGACGACCCCCGCTACCCGACCCCAGCCCATGCGTTTGCCGCCGCCGCCAACGCCGGGCTCGGCACCGACCTGGAACACCTCGCCATCCGCCGCGCGCTCGACCAGCTACCCGCCGTACCCGACCGCGGCTGGCTCGGCGTCAACCTGTCCGCCGAAGCGCTCCTCGACCCCGGCGTCCAGAACACGCTCCTGCGCCACGCCGGCCAGCGGATCGGCGTCGAGCTCACCGAACACACCCAGGTCGCGGACTATCCCCGGCTCGTCGCGGTCACCGACCGGCTCCGCGACGCCGGTATCCAGCTCGCCGTGGACGACGCCGACGCCGGCTACGCCAGCCTCCGCCACATCCTCCAGCTCTGCCCGGACATCATCAAACTCGATATCGACCTCATCCGCGACATCCATATCGACCCCGTCCGCCAAGCCCTCACCCGATCCCTCGTCAGCTTCGCCGCCGACATCAACGCTGCCCTCATCGCCGAAGGCATCGAAACCCAGGCCGAACGCGACACCCTCCTCGACCTGGGAGTCCGTCTCGGCCAGGGCTACCTCATGGCCCGTCCAGGCCCCCTACCCCCGACCAGCCACACCGGACCCGGGGCAACGGAACCGCAAGCCAGCCAGTCGGCGAGCAGCGTCTCCTCGTAGCCGTCAAGGCAGCGTTGCAGATGTCGGGATCCGCCGAATTGCCGCGGCCCTTGTATCGGTGAAGGCTCTGGCCGGGGGGATATGCGGTTGACCTCGACCGATCGATCACGCAACCTTGCCGTCATGGCTGGCATCGATGACGCCGCAACGGGTTTGCGGCGCTTGGACGGTCTGCCGTGCCTTGACTGCGCCCGGCCTCTGTGGCTGCACGAGGCCGACGGGTGGGTGGTGTGCACGACGGCGCAGTGCGCCGCGATGGGCATGGACCTCCCCCTCTGGCGCGCGGCGCGGAGACAGCCAGGAGCGGACCCGAATCCCAGCGGTTGGCCCAGGCCGGTCCTGGACGGTCTGCCGGTGCCGTGGATCACGGTGGTCGCTGCCGGCCGGGCGTGGTTCCGGCATCTGCACGGCGACCGGCTGCGGAACTGTCAGACCAAGTGGTGGTGTCAGGTCTGCGGCACGCCGCTGGCCACGAATGCCTGGGTCGTGACCACGCACGATGGACGGGTCGTGACGCCGGCCGGCACACATCAGCGGTGTCGTGAGCTCGCCGCTGTCAAGTGTCCCCACCTGCGAGGCGCCGCCGGGCGGCTCCAAGTTGTCGAGGTCACCCGGGAGATGATCGCTTCCGGCGGCCGACCGCTCGTGCAGGTGCGTAATCCCCTGTCGTGGCAGGACTGGACCCTCGCCGGCGTTCACAGCTGACCCCGTCATCCCCATCGCCCGGGTCACGCGCGTGGGCTGGCGCTGGTGTGCCGCTCGATCGCCGTGCGCCGCCAATGACCGACCAGAAACCGGTCACTGCCCGCCACCGGGATCAGGTTCACCTGTGCGGCTCGTAAATTCGGTTCGGTGGCTGTGACGTGCGGATTTGTCCGTGGCTCAACTGCCGGTAGCGAGGATGATTCAGGGCATGGCAGCCTCGCTGTGTACCTGCTCCTACGTCAGACCTTGCAGATGCTCACGCAGCTCGCCCGCGACGGCGGCGCGAAGGACGTCGAACTGCTCGTATTGCGGCATCAGGTGGCGGTACTGCGGCGGTAGGTACATCGACCCGACCTGCAGCCCGCGGATCGGGTGGTGTTGGCGGCGTTGTCCCGACTACTGCCCCGACCACAGTGGTCGGCGTTCTTCGTCACTCCGGCCACGCTGCTGCGCTGGCACCGGCAACTGATCGCCCGGCACTGGACGTATCCGCATGCGCGTCCCGGCCGGCCACCCATGGACCGGAGGTCCGCGACCTGGTGCTGCGTCTGGCCGCTGAGAACCCGACCTGGGGCCATCGCCGCGTACAAGGTGAACTGGCTCGGCTGGGCCACCAGATCGCCAGCACGGTCTGGAAGATCCTGCACCAGGCCGGCGTCGACCCTGCACCCCGCCGGACCGGACCCACCTGGCAGCAATTCCTCACCGCCCAGGCCCACACAATCCTGGCCTGCGACTTCTTCACCGTCGACACCGTGCTGCTGCAACGGATCTACGTCCTGTTCTTCATCGAACTCGCCACCCGACAGGTCCACATCGCCGGCGTCACCGCGCACCGACCGGCGACTGGGTCACGCAACAGGCCCGGAATCTGCTCATGAACCTCGACCAGCACGCCAGCAGGCTGCGCTTCCTGCTCCGCGACCGAGACACGAAGTTCACCGCAGCGTTCGACGTGGTCTTCACCGCCGTGCGTATCGACGTGCTGCGCACACCGCCACAGGCACCGAAGGCGAACGCCTTCGCAGAGCGCTGGGTCGGCACCATCCGCCGGGAATGCACCGACCGGATCCTGATCGCTGGCGAATGGCATCTCTTGAGGGTGCTGACCGAGTACACCGAGCACTACAACCGCCACCGCCCACACCATTCACTGGACCAGCAACCGCCGAATCCACCACCATCGGTCGCCGATCTCGGCGCTGCGCGGGTCCGACGACGCCCGGTCCTGGGCGGGCTGATCAACGAATACTCGCAGGCAGCGTAAGCCAAACCCAATTTACGAGCCGCACAGGTGACGCCGGGCGGGGTGGGAAGGCGCAGTCCTCGTCGTAGACGGTGCCGGTGGCGAGGCACCGGTGCAGTCCGGTGAGCAGCGGGCGGGCGACCCCGCACAGCGCGCCGGCGTGCGGTGATCGCATGAAGCTTCCCCGCCGTCCCGGGGCATCAGGTGTGCAGGACGTCGACGTTGAGCAGGGCCTCGGCGGCGCGGATGCCCTGGTACAGGGTGGCGCAGTCGTTGTTGCCGGCGACCAGGATGCCGTAGGCGTTGTGCTTGGCGTAGATCGGGGCGCCGCTGTCGCCGGGGAACGAGCACAGGTTGGTCCAGGCGAGGTGATGCACGGTGGGGCCGGTGTAGGAGACGGTGACGTTGAGCATCATCACGAAGCCGCACCAGCTCATCAGGTTGGTGGCGCCCGTGGCGCAGACCCGCATCCCGAGGACGCTGAGCTTGTCCGCCGCGATCCCGTAGGTCTCGTTCACGGTCGTGAACGCGCCCTGGGTCACCCGGACCCGCGGCGCGGGCGACCAGCCGGCCTCGTTCGTGATGCTCAGGACCGCCGCATCGCCGGACGCGTTGTACTCCCAGTGGTGGATCGGGCCGATGACGTGCGTCGATCCGTCGACGAACTGCGTGACCCAGTTGCCGCTGCGGTCCTCGCCGCAGTGCCCGGCGGTGACCTGGTACAGCTCGCTGTCCACCTTGGACCTCGCCAGGAACCCGCCGGTGCACCCGGCGGTCGGGTGCAAGATCCGGATCCCGGCCCGCAGCGGCGGGTCGCAGAACGGGCCGGCGCACGCGAGGGGGCGCAGAGCGGCCGGCGCCACGCCGACCACCAGCGCGGAGCCCAGGTCACGGCGGGCCGCCTCGACCACGGCGAGCTGGTCCGGCGTCGCTCCCGGCGGTACGCCGAGCCACAGTGCGTTGAGATCTGGCCGTACCCCACCGGCGAGCGCGACCGCGGCGCCGGTGTTGACCCGGGCGATCTCGACGCCGAGCCGGTCCATGCTGCGGTCCAGCGCCGCCGCGGACCGGGCGACGACCACCGTGTCGTAGGCGGTGCCGAGCCCCACCGCGGTCGCGGCCCGCCTGATGACCGCCGCGGCGGCGGGGTCGAGCGACCCGGTGACGCCGACCTTGACCCGGTCGCCGTCCTGGCCGTCGATCCACAGGCCGCCGAAGCGTTCGCCGAGCTCGGCCGGCAACCGCTCCAGCAGGTCGGGCGCGACCGCCTGCCAGGCCAGCCGCTGCTCGGCCGCGGCGACGGAGATGCCCCGTTCCCGGGCGAACGACGCGGCCTCCTCGCTCACGGGTGCCGCCGCCGCGGCGGGCGATGCCGGTACCACCGCCGCCACGGATCCGGCGGCGACCAGGAAGGTCACGACGGCCGCGCACGTCCGGCCGCGAAGCGAGCTGCCACGTCTCATGGCGTCCTTGCTAGCCGCCCGGCGACCCGGATGCCACTGCCTGTCAGGATCGGGACACTTCGATGAACCGATCGGCGGTCCTGATGAGGCGGCGGACGAAGCGGGCGACCGCGGCGGCGAGGCGGGCCACGACCACGACCACGACCCAAGGGTGAGCCGGCAGCCGCCGGCGCCGAGGTCCTCGACGATGTGGTCGCGGGTGTAGCGGGCCACGGTGGCGGCGGGCAGGTCGAGGATCACCGTGCCCTGGCAGGGCCACGCACCGGCGGCGGCGACGCCACGGAACCGGCCGGCGACGAAGCCGACGACGTCGCCGCCGCCGGGCATCGCGCGCGGGGGGAACCGGGGGCCGTTCGGCGCGCGCGGGGTGATCCAGTCGGTGCGGAAGACGCGCCAGTGGTCGCGGTCGAGGTGCCATGCAACGAGGTACCAGCGCCCGTCCCGGGTGATGACGTGGCGCGGCTCGGCGTGGCGGCCCGTCGCCATGGTCGCCGTAGTCGAAGCGCAGTACCTCGTGGGCGCGGGCGGCGGCGCTGATCGCCAGGAGCATGCCGCCGTCGACCGGTGCCGCCTCCCTGGCCGGCTGCTGCACGGCGGTGACGTGCAGGTCGTCGACGCGCCGCCACAGCCGGGTGGGCATGACCTGCCGGATGGTGTGCAGCGCCCGCGCGGCAGCCTCTGCGAGACCCGCCGCCAGGCGTGGTGGCGGCGACCTGCAGCGCGACGGTGAGGGCGACGGTGAGGGTGACGGCCTGTTCGTCGTCGAACAGCAGCGGCGGGAGGTCGCGGAACCGGTCGACGTCGCGGCGCACGGTGCGCAGGCTGACGTCCAGGCGCTCGGACGGCAGCGTGCCCGTCCCCGCGCGTCTGCAGCTGTGGCGCCTGTACCTCGGCGACAGCGGCCACAACGTCCTCGTCGCCGTCGAGCAGCTGTACCAGCCCGGTGCCCACCCGCAGGAGCTCCTGGTCCCCGCACCGGTCAAGGCCGTGGCCCGCGGCTGGCGCGAACAGCACGGCTACACAGTCGCGGACCTGCCGTACGACCCGCAGCTCGGCCTGGTCACCGACGGCACCGACGACGAGTACTGACCCGCCCCCGCACCACACCCCCGTCGCGCCGGCGGACGTGTGCACCGTCGGCTGCTAGGGAACACCGGTGGGACGGTCAGTGCTGTCGTCAGCCGCCGGGCAGCAGGTCAGCGAAGTAGGTGATGCCACGCCATGCCCACGGCCGCCGCCGGGACGCTGCCGTTGCGCTGTCAGCGGCAGCGGCAGCGGCGGCGGCAAAGCACGATGTGGTGATCGGCGCGGTCCTGCACCAGACCGACAAGTCCATCGTCGCCGCTGGCACCCGCAACGGGTTACCCGTCATCGCGAAGATGCTCACCACCGACGATCCATACTGGATCGGCCGACGCACCCATGAACTCGCCGTCTACGCAGCCTTCGACGCGGCACCACCACCCTTCCGGGTGCCGCGGCTGCTGACCCACGATGACCGCCTCTCTGTCTACACGGTGCTGCCCGGCGCCCGGCTCGGCAACGGCCGACACCTCACCGTCGACGTACCGGCCGCCTGCGCCGCGACAATCCTGGATGCGCTGGACGCCGTCCGCGGCTGGGTACCGCCCGCGGATCTTGGCGAGCCGATCGGCAGCTACCCGGACCGGGTCGACGCCGAACACGCCGCCGGGCTGCTGACCACCGCCGACCACGCCCGACTCCAACAACTCCTCGAGCAGCTCGGCCCGCACCGTTGGCTCAGCCACGGCGACCCGATCCCCACCAACCTGCTCCTGGACGACACCACCTGCGTCCTCGTCGACTGGGAACTGTGCGGCCGGTTCCTGCCCGGCTACGACTACGCCGTCCTGCACACCGTCACCGCAACCGCCAGCCCGACCCTCGCCGCGGCGATCAACTCCCGCGTCACCGCCCTCGGCATCACCGACGCCTACCTCGTCAACCTCGGCGTCCTGCTCTGCCGCGAGATCCACATCTACGACGCCGTACCCTACGGACCTGTCCGCGAAGACCGGCTGACCACCCTGGAACAGCAGTTCCGCCGCTGGCAGCACCGCCTGCACACCAGACCCGGCTGACCGGATCTCGCGTCCGCACCAACCCGCAGCCCTCGGGACGACCACGCCCGGCCGAGCCGGTCGCCGAGCCGGCCGAGACGGCTGCGGTGTTACGTCGACGACGGTCCATGATTCCCGCTGTTCACCACGGGACGACAGCGGTGACACGGGCCCGCCGCCACGACTTGGACCCACACCCCGCATGACGGACCTCCTCCGGCTTGTCACGGTCGCCGACCGGTTCGGCGACGCCGGTGTCCAACTCGCTGTCGCTGACGAACCTTCGGCAACCGTCGCCCGCCTTTACGAGCCCGGGTCAGGTCCACAGGATCGGGCAGATCTTGGTTCGGGAACGCTCAACCAGTGCCGGCGTTATGCTGATCTTCCCTCCGGTCGGGTACGGCGATGCGCGCCTTGCGTGCGTCATGTGACCGGGAGTGTGCAATGAACCGACCGGCATCGGTCAGCTGTGACGGCCAGCTCGGTGACGCCCAGGCGGTGCTCGGCGCCGCGTTGGACGCATACGTGGCGATGGACATCGCCGGTCGGGTGGTCGGCTGGAACCCTGCCGCTGAAGCCGCCTTCGGCCACGACCACGCCGCTGCCTGCGGGCGAGACGTCGCCAACCTGATCATTCCTGAGCGGTACCGGGATGCGCACCGCGCCGGCCTGGCACGCCTCGGCGCCGGCGAGCCCGGCCGGGTACTCGGCCAGCGCCTCCAGCTGGAGGCGTTACACGCCGACGGCCACGAGTTCCCGATCGAGATGACCCTGACATTCACCGACACGCCTGCTGGACGCATCTTCCACGCCTTCTGCCACGACATCACCACCGCCTGCCGGGTCAGCCGCTTCACCGACGTCGAGACCGCGGTGTCCAGGGGCCTGGCCGGGGCCCCGTCCAGTCAGGCCGCCGCTGCCCGGGTCGTGGAAGCGCTCGGCGCCAGCATGGGATGGGCCGTGGCCGAGCTGTGGCTGGCCGACGACGAGCGGCAGATCCTGGTATGCGCGGCCCGGCACACCGCGCCTGGCCGCACGCTGGGCAAGTTCGCGTTGGACGAGCTGGAGACCGGTGTCGGCCTGCCCGGCCGGGTACACCAGCAGTCCAGGCCGCTGTGGATCGCGGACCTTGCCACCGACAACGTCTCGGTCCGCAGCCGCGCCGCCGCCCGCGTCGGGCTGCACGTCGCCGTCGGCGTACCGATCCGCGCCACCGGCCACACCCTCGGCGCGCTGTGCGTGTACGGCGACCGAGTCGAAGACCCAGAAGAGTCCCTGATCGCCCTGCTGACCGGGATCTCAGCCCTGATCGGGCAATACCTCGAACGCCGCCGCGCCGAAGAACTCCAAGTGGAACTGGCCCGCACCAAAGACGAGTTCCTCGCCCTGGTCACCCACGAACTCCGCAACCCCCTCGGCGTCATCACCGCCACCGCGGGACTACTCGCCGAAGACCTCGACACACTGCTGGACACCGACCAACGCCAGTACATGCACCTCATCGTCCGCAGCGCCACCCGCCTCTCAGCGATGACCAACGACCTGCTCGACCTCGCCCGCCTCGAATCCGGGCACCTCGCCATCAATCCCGGCCCGGTTGACCTATGCGAGATCATCCGACACACCGTCGACGCCCACACCACCCAGACCAAGACGAAAAACCTGACCGTTGCCGTCGACATCCCGACCCAACTCCACCTGCACGCCGACGGCAGCCGGCTGCAACAGGTATCCGACAACCTCCTCTCCAACGCCATCAAATACACCCCCACCGGCGGCACCATCACCATCACCATCACCATCACCAACCCCGGCTCCGGCTCCGGCTCCGGCTCCGGCTCCGGCGAGGACGACACACCGCTCTGGATCGAATGGAGCGTCGCCGACACCGGCATCGGCATCCCCGCCGAGGAACGCCCCCACCTGTTCCGCCGCTTCTACCGCGCCTCCACCGCCCTCGACCACCGCATCCCCGGCACCGGCCTCGGCCTCGTCATCACCCGCACCATCATCGAACGCCACAGCGGCACCATCACCCTCGCCGACCACGAAGGACCCGGCACCACCTTCCGCATCCACCTACCCGCCCACCCGTAAGATCTCACCACGTACCGCTTGCTCGCACCATGTGCTTGCGCTGCCGTCGAGACGCGGATCAGCTCGCTACGGTGATCGGGTAGCCGACGCCGCCGATCCACATCTGTATCGAGCGGTCGGCACTAGCGAACCCGAGCCAATGATGGGGCCGTCTTCGCCCTGGGCGAGAGCGCGGAACAATGTGTCATCGCGTCGGCGCCGAAGCGGACGCGTCCACCGTCGAGGTGTTCGGCCTGGATACCGTTCTCGCGCAGCGTGCTCGAGCGCTGCGGGCAGCCGCAACACGGACTCGGCGAACAGGTCCCGCAGCCGGTACGCTTCGTCGTCGACGAGCCGGGACCGGTCGGCCGCGACGAGGATCTTCGAAGGCGGTGCTGGGGGAGCCGGCACGCGACCGCGGCGGTCGGTGCGGCGGCCAGGACCGCGCGGGCCTCCGGGCGCCGCAGCCCGCCGTCCAGGTGCGCCCACGCGCCGACCGCTGCGGGATGCGCCTGGTTCAACAGGCTGCACAGCGCGGACCGTAGGGGGTACCGCCGCGCCCGTGCCCGGAGATGGTGGATGCTCGCCGCGGTCTCGGCCGGGCACAGCAAGCCCACGCAGCAGCCGCATGACCGGCGCCAAACGTGCGTCACAACGCCCGAACCACAGCTGCCGCAAACCAGCGACCGTTCAACCAGACGCCGCGGCACCGGTGGAAGTCCGCGCATCTATGGACGGACTGACCACGCAACACATTGAACCGGAGAGGTCGCGGGTGCGTTTAGCGGAGCGGCCACCACCTGCGAAGGCGATGACCAGGCTGGCGGCGTAGGCCAGCTGTTCCTTGGGGGCATTGACCGCGCCGGCTCCGACAACGGGTTCCACATGGGCGAGCACCGCCTTGTGGAAGGCAAGCAAACCGCGTTCGACCACGACATCGTGGTGCCGCTGGTGATCGCCGGCCCCAGCGTCCCCGCCGGCACGAGCCGCCCGCAGATCGTGCAGAACATCGACCTGGCCCCCACGTTCCAACGCATCGGCGGCGCGCCCGTCGCCGGCGACGTCAACGGCCGCAGCCTCTTCACGCTGCTCACCGGCGGGCAGACCGCACCGTGGCGCACCGGCTCGCTCATCGAGCATCACGGCCCGGGCACCAGCGCCGACGACCCCGACACGCAGGATGCCCGCAACGGCATGCCGACCACCTACGAGGCGCTGCGCACGGCGACCTACACCTACATCGAATACGACAACGGCGAACACGAGTACTACGACCGTGCCACCGACCCGCACCAGCTACGCAACACCTATGCAGGGCTCACCCCCGCCCGCAAGACAAGCCTGCACGCTGACCTCGACGCCCTGAAGAACTGCCACACCAACGCGTCCTGCTGGACCGCCGGACACGTCAGCTGAAACAGATCCTGGGACGGGGGCCGTGACACGGCTTCCGTCCCAGGCACCGGACAGGATTCCTCCGCACCGCCGACCCCGCCCAGTCCAGACAACGCCTGGAGGCTCTGACCCGCCGCGACTCCTGCCAAAGCCCACTACTGGCCCGACATCGCCCCAGCGCTCCAGCACGCCACCGCACTGTTCGACACCACTCATGCCGCCGCCGCCCTCACCGAAGCCTCCGTCACGGAACTGCTGCGAGCGCTCGGATGGACCGGCACGATCACCCGCAGCAACGCGTTGAAGCGCTGCGCGGGCAGCTCCGAACGACTCGCCGACCTCGCCCACCACATCAACGCCCGCACCTATCTCGCCACCGCAGGTACCCGGCGCAGGGGAAGCCATTCGCAGACGTGAAGGTTGTCGGATTCCTGGCTCGCGATCGCAGCGGCAAAAGTAGCCCGTCGAGCTTGGTTGGACCATGTACGACGATCCGGCTGCCGCACCACGTGCGGCAGCCGGATCATCACCAGAGGAATTGTCTACGCGGTCGGGTCGGGTGACTCGGTGGCGGAGGATGGAGTACGCCGCTGCGGTCGCGGCGATGGCGACGGTCCGCCCGTCCGCGTGGCCTTCCCGACCGGGTTGACCGGGTCATCGGCGGTGGCAGCGTCGACAGTCGTTGGGGTAGCGGTTGAACCGAACAGGTTGATGACCGCGGTGAGGGCCTGACCCGCGGTCGGGTTGGCCCGCACGAGGCGACCGTTGGCGATGATCTGCTCGTACTTGCCGCGGCCGGCGCGGGCGCCCAGCACATAGCCAGCGGCCAGCCCCGCCGTGAAGGTCAACAGTCGCATCATGATCTCCTCCAACGACCCGTCCGGTGTTGACAGGATCGAGCGTGTCCTTGTCTCGTGTGCATGCTCGGAGAGCTCGCATGGACGGGCGCCGAGTCGGGTCTAGTGCTGGGTCAGCCCGGCCAGGTGCCGGTGGCCCTCCGCACGCCGACAGCGCCTGCCCGGTCAACGGTGGCCTTCACGACGGCGAAAATCGCCCCTTGCAACGCGGCCGCGAGCAGGATCTCGCCCCAGCCACGGTCCTCGTCGGTCGCGTTCGGCGCGTCATCGTCGCGCCCGGCGATCTTCCACACCTGCTTGAAGATCAACCCGGCCGCCATACCCGCGCCGGCCCCGAGCAGCAGGCCGACCGGCTTGTAGGCGACCTTCGCAGCCCAGCCGCTCATGACCGCCTCCGGCGCAGCAGGTAGATCGCCAACCCAACCGCCACCGCGCCCACGACGAGCGCGGCGGGGGGCACCGGGCGGCGGACCTTGGCGGGCAGGTCCGCGTCGCGGACCGTGTCCCGGACCGTCGCGGCAGTGCTGCCGGCCTTGTCCGACACCGTCCAGGCCAGATCAACCATCTGGTCCCGGACCGCACCAAGCTTCGCCTTCGCCGCGTCAGCGACCTGAGCGGCGGCGGCCTGAGCGCGGGCCTTCACGTCCGCTTTCGCGGCGAGCGCCTCGACGGTCTCACCGAGCTGCGCCCGGGTCGCAGCGATCTCCGCCCGCAACGCAGCCGGATCGGTCGGCGTATCGGGACTGTTCATGAGGTTCGTCCTTCCCGGACCGCGGCCTGCACCGCATCCACATCCTGGTGGAGACTCGTCACCGACTCCTGCGGCACCAGCGACCCGACACGCTGCAAATGCCGCCGGCCGACCAGCGCCGCGATCCCGGCCGCGCCGAACATAACCACCATCACGACCAGCACCGCCAGCCACAACGGCCAAACCGGATCCAGAGCAACGACCGCGAGAACAAGAGCCAGACCGAGCCCATACCAGGCCAAGAACCCGGCCGCACCGAACAGGCCGCCCCCGACACCGGCGCGTTTGCCCTTCTCCGCCAACTCCGCCTTCGCCAACGCCAGCTCCGCCCGCACCAACGTCGAGATCTGCGTCGCGGCCTGACCGACCAGATCACCGGTCGACGCGCCACTGCCAGGCTGCTGTCCCGATGCCGCCGCCACAGCGATCACCCTCCTTAACCGACGGCAGGATTCCCGTCCATCGACGAGCCCAAACCCGCGCGGGCGTCACGCGACGGATCCGCCCAGACCTGACTGTGCTGGCGAGTCAGGCAGGATCTTGCGCCCGGCCGTATCCTGACCCGGCGGACCGGTGCCTTCCCCCGTGGGCGCCGGTCCGTCTTTTCGCAGCGCCGCGCCTGCCAGCGCCGATATCGGTGCCGGTTCGGCCAGCACGCCACGCCGCCCCGTCGGTCAGCTGAGAGGAACCAGCGGTGGACTACCTCGCCCAGCTCGCCGCCTACAGCGAGACATTCCGCAGGCACCTGCACCAGCTCCGCGCCGACCAGCCAGGCACACCGCCGGCGGACCTGATGCGGGTGCTCAGCGAGTTCATGGACCTGGCGATCGCCGCCGACCAGGCGGCCGCATGGACCGCGGCCGGTGTCGGACCCGGCACTGCCCGGCTGCTCACCGACCAGCAGATCACCCCGGCCGAGGTCGCCCCGTACGTCGAGCATTTCCGCGACACCGTGCCGCATCTCGCCTCCGCCGCCGTCGCCGCGCAGTGGATGCTGGCCGCCCAACCAGCCGACATCGCCGCGGCCTGGGCAGCCTGCGGCCTGCAACCCGACGAAGCCGCACCACTCATCGCCGAAGGCATCACCCCGCCCGTCCCAGGGCAGCCCGGCCTGTTCCTGCGCAACGAGGTGCAACGCATCACCGAGCAGCAGCCCGAACTCACTGCCCCCTACCTCGCCGACCCACACGACGTGGACGGACCCCGCCCCAACCCGTAACACCGCGATACGGGTCAGGAGGTATATGAATCACTGTCGGCGGACGCCGGCGCGAGTCCGCGCCGGCATGGGGCGGGAACGCCGAAAGACCATGAACGACATCGTCGCTGCGGCGGAGAACGCAGGTGGTGAATCAGTGCTCGCAGCGTCGAGGGTGACCAGGGCCGTTCGGCGAGGGTAGCGGAGCGCTGCCGGTGAGCGCCGCTGATTCGTAGGTTCCCCGCAGTGCCGCCCGCCGGCGACGAGCTGGCAGCGGTTCATGGTCGAGTCGGTGGACGTGATCGGTACTGACGGACGGATGTGTCCCACGGCACGCCCCTGACCGCGGTCTGCGTGCGGGGCGGTGCTGATCGGGGACGGCGTTCAGCGCGGCCTCCGCGAACGTCCGATTCAGCGAACGACCCTGAAGGTAGATCGTGAAGCAGTACTCGCCGCGCTAAGCAGCCTTGTCCGCGCGAGCCAGCACGGCGGTACCGGACGAGTCGCAGAACTCGACTCCACCAAGATCCACGGTCACCACCGCGGCACTACTGTCGAACGCTCTCTGCATCCTCGACCCCGAAGCTGAACACGCTGCTGCCCGTAGTAGAGGTCTGTCAGTCGGCCTGCACCGTACGTTCGGCAACGAGCACCGCCATCGCACCGATACGCCCATGGTGGCCTGGTTAGAGCGGACGTCCAGAACCCGCCTCCTCCGTCACAGCCAGTGGCCAGGTGGACGTCCACGCGCCTCGCAAACCGCAACTCCATGCGGTACCGGCCGCACTGCAGCATGCCGCCGTCTTGGCCGCGATTCCGGGCGAGGCCGCGATTCCGGGCGGGTTGGTGCGGGCTGGTTTGCCGTCCGACATCCGGGTAGGGCCGGTCAAAGGGCGCAACCACCCGCGACAGCGCCCGGAGGGTCGCATCATGAAACGAGCACTGCAGATGACACTGGCCATCATGGTCGGCTACGTACTGGGCCGGCGGCGCCAGCTGCGCACGGCGATGCTGCTCGGCGCCGCCGCCGCGGCCGGGCGCTACGGCGGCAACCCGACCGAACTGCTGGCTCGGGGACGGAAGCTCGTCGGCAGCTCAGAGGCAATCAGCGAGCTGTCCGATCTCGGCCGCCCACTCATTGACGCCAGCCGGTCCGCCGCCCGCACAGCTGTGTCGCAGCGCATCGGATCTGTCAGCGACCGACTCCGGGACCACAGCGAGGCGCTGCGGTCGGCGGGCCGGCCCGGCGCTCGCCGCGACGAGGGCCGTGACCGCGCCAAGGACGACGCCGCCGAGCTCGAGGAACTGGAGGAGCCGGAGGCGCCGGAGGAACCTCCGTCCCGGCCCTCGGCCCGCCTGCCCCGTCCGCACCAGTCGCGTGACGAGGCCACCAAGCACGACCACGACGACGAGGACACCGACCAGGTTGACGACGAGGACACCGACGAGGGCACCGGCGAGGAGCCCGAGGCCGAGCCGCCGGTCCGCCGCCGGCGCCCAGCGGGGCGACGATGAACGCCAAGCGGGCGCCGCACCCGGCGGCGGGATCGGCGCCCACCTGTCCCGGCTGCTGGTGCAGGAGTCACGGAACTTCGCCTCCGCGCTGGGCCGCCGGGCCGTGACGGCCGTGCAGGACCGGGTCGGCGACGTCACCGACCGGCTCACCAACTTCGCCGAGCAGAGCGACAACCCGTCGCTGGTGGCCGCGGC
>NZ_JBVJIJ010000063.1:0-23040 GCF_055586325.1 Dactylosporangium sp. NPDC051087
CGGGTGTACCTGCCGCCGGACGCCAACACCCTGCTCTCCGTCGCCGATCACTGCCTGCGGTCCCGCTCGTACATCAACCTCATCGTCATCGACAAACAGCCACAGCTGCAATGGCTCGACATGGACGACGCCGTCGAGCACTGCGCCCGCGGCGCCGGGATCTGGGACTGGGCCGGCACCGACGACGGCACCACCGACCCCGACATCGTGCTGGCCTGTGCGGGCGACGTCGTCACGATGGAGACCGTCGCCGCCGCCCAGATCCTCAAGGAACGCCTGCCGAAGTTCCGGGTCCGGGTCGTCAACGTCGTGGACCTCATGACCCTGCCCCGGCCGAAAGACCACCCGCACGGGATGAGCGGCACCCAGTTCACCGAACTGTTCACCGACACCGTCGACGTCGTCTTCGCCTTCCACGGCTACCCCGGCGCCATCCACCAGCTCGTCCACGGCCGGCCCGACGCCGACCGGTTCCGGGTCCGCGGCTTCATCGAGGAGGGCACCACCACGACCCCGTTCGACATGACGGTCCGCAACCGCGCCTCCCGCTATCACCTCGTCATGGACGCCCTCAACAACGCCAAACGACTCCCGCAGGGCGCCGCGGACCTGAAGGCGTGGTGCGAGCAGAAGCTCGCCGAACACGAGGTGTACGTCGTGGAACACCTCGAGGACATGCCCGAGGTCCGCGACTGGAGCCTCGGCGACTGGGCGGTCCGCGGATGACCGGCACCGCCGGTGAGGCGCTGTACCGAGCGGCTGACACCGCCCGGTACGCGCCATCGATCCACAACACGCAGCCCTGGCGATGGGTCGTCCGCGGCGACCATCTCGAACTGTTCACCGTCACCGAACGGCAGCTGCACGAACAGGACCCCGACGGGCGCCTCATGCTGCTCAGCTGCGGCACCGCCCTGCACCACGCCCTCATCGGCCTCACGGCCGAAGGCTGGCACGCCCACGTCGAACGACCCGCCGGCAAACCCCTCGCCGTCATCCACGCCGGACAGCACGAACCCGCCGACCCGCACGCCATGCAACGGCTGCAGCTGCTGCGGATCCGGCGCACCGACCGCCGCACGGTCAGCGACGAACCGATCCCGCAGACCGTACGCGACGCACTCATCGACGCCGCCCGGCACGGCGGCGCGCGGCTACACATCCTCAACCGCGACGAGGTCCTCAAACTCGCCGTCATGATCGAACACGCCGGCGACGCTGAACAACACGACGACAAGATGCGGGCGGAAACCGCCGTTTGGGTCGGCGGCGACCGACCCGACTACACCGGCCTGCCCGACGCGGTCATCCCCGCCGAACTGCCGCTCACCACCGTCGCCGAACGCGACTTCGGCACCGGCGGCACCCTGCACGCTGGCGCCGGCCACGACAACGCCGCCGCCTACGCCGTGCTCTACGGCGACAGCGACGAACCCACCGACTGGCTCCGAGCCGGTGAGGCCCTCAGCGAACTGTGGCTCGCCGCCACCGAACACGGCGCGGCAGTACTCCCACTTAGCAGCCCCGTCGAACTCGACTTCACCCGCCAGGCACTCCGCCGGATGCTCGGCGACACCGGCTACGCCTACCTGGTGCTCCGCCTCGGCATCAACGACGCCGACCACGCCGGACCACCGCACACACCGCGGTTGCCCGCGAACCAGGTCATCGAGGTCACCGACTGAGAGTCGCAAAGCGGCCGACGCAGACCAGCTCACGCCTACCGCGTCGGCCGCCTACCGGCATCCACACCGCCGCAGCCGGTCGAGAACTGCTTTGGGTAGCTGCCCGTCGTGCAGGTGTTCTCAGCCTTCCACGGTTGCCGCGTGGGGAACTGATCTGGCAGGTCACCATGTTCGGTCTCGCCGCTGCGGTCACGGTTTCGACGAGCCCTCTCAGCACCGTGGGACGCGGGTCCGGGCCGGCCGAATCCTGGAGGTCGATGGACATGACCTCGCGATCCGCGGGATCAACCATGGTCATCTGTGGCGCGCCCGCAGCGAACAGGTCGGCGGCGACTGGTACGACGCGATCCGCATCGACGACCCCGGCACGCTCGCACTCACCATCGGCGACGTCAGCGGCCACGACATCAACGCCGCCGCGCTGATGGGCAAACTCCGCAGCAAACTGCGGCTGCTCGTCCCCGACCGGTACGAACCACCATCCGCGCTGCTGACCCGGCTGGGCACCGCCAACCACACCCTCGGCGACACCATCATGGCGACCGCCCTGCTCGCCGTCCCGCAACCCGACCCCGCCGGCGGACACCTGCTGCGCTGGTCGAACGCCGGACACCCCCGACCCCCTGCTCGTTACCGGCACCACCGCCACCATCCTCACCGGCCACGACCTGCTCCTCGGCGTCGACCCCACCCGGCCACGCATCGACCACACCCACCCCTTGCCGCCCGGATCGACACTGCTGTTGTACACCGACGGACTGATCGAATCTCGCGAACACAACTACCTGAGCCGGGAACAGCGCCTCCTCAAAGTCCTCGCCCGCCTCGCCGACGCGCCGCTGCCGGACCCACTGCACACGCTGTACACCGCGTCCGCCGGCCCCGAGCATGAAGACGACGTAGCGCTGCTTGCCGTACGCACCCCGTAGGGCGCGTTGGCGGCGAGGGGGTCAGCGGCTCTTCGATGATCGGTGCGCGCGGCGCTTGCGCTGTTAGCGGTTCAGGTCATGGTGAGGCGGCCGATCATCGCGTGCGCGGCGGCGGTGACCAGGGCCCGGTCGTAGCTGACCACGAACTCGAACTCGCGGTCCCCGTCGACGCCGGTGTCGCCGAGGTCGCGGGCCATCAGGGCTGCGGCGGTGTGCGCGCCGAGGACCACAACGGTCCACTCGCTGGCCAGAGGATCCTGGATGGACAGGGCCGCGCCGCGGACGCCGGGCGCCGGTGCCGAAGGCATGTCCACGCCAAGCGCCGCGACGAACGGCAGCCGGGCCGCGAGCCGGGTGAACACCGCGGCGGTGGACGGGCGGAAGAACCGGGCCTGTTCGAACGCGGCGAACAGCACCGGCGGCACCACGGCCTGCATCGCCATCTGCTCCAACGTCCGCGACACCGGCACCAGCAGATGCTTGGGTGCTTGACGGACCCGCCGATCACCGCCAATGAGTTCGTACGGGGTCTGGTGCAGGGCTGGGCCGATCGGCCGAGCGGCGAACCGCTCCGGACGGAACGTGGCAGGCGTGAACCGGCGTTCGCCGCGGCCCCACAACCAGCCCTGGCCGAACGTGGCGCCGAGGACGAGAGCCCGGGTGCGGTCCTGCGGCGTCTCGATGCCTTCGGCGACGACTTCTGCGCCGGACTGCTCCGCGTACGCGCGGACGGCACCGGCGACGGTGACGGTGGCCGAATCGGTGACTGTGCGCAGCAACTGCAGGTCAAGTTTGACGACTTCGGGCCGCAGCAGCGGAATGAACGCCAACGATTCCGGTTGCACCCCTACGTCATCGAGGGCGATCGCGCATCCGGCGGCGCGGAGACGTTCGGCGCCGGCCAGCACCCCGGCGAGGTCGGCTGCCAGGGCCCGCTCGGTGATCTCGACGACCACCTGCACATGCGCGGCCCGGCCGCCGACGGCGTCGAGGACTACATCGATGTGCTGGGTGAGGGTACTGGGCTCGACGTTCACGAACAGCGTCACCGGCCGCCCACCGGACAGGTCCGCCGCTTCGGCCAGCGACGAGCGCAGCGACACGCGTTCCAGGTCGGCGAGCCGGCCGGTCGCCCGGGCGGCGTCCAGGAGGGTCAGCGGCGACGCCCAGCCGGTGCCGGCCGGGCCGCGCAGCAGCGCCTCGAACGCCAGCATCGCGCCGGTGTCCAGATCCACGAATGGCTGGTAGACACAGTGCAGCCCACCGCCGCGCAGGACCTCGTCAAAGCCTGCAGCGGCCTGCTGCGTGCGAAGAACATTCACCTGCACAGTATCGGCGGCCGGCGGCGCTGCTTGAGCTTCCGCATGATCTCCAGCGCCGCATGACCGAGATAGCTGCGGAGCACCGCCAACGCATCCGGAAAGGCCGTGATGCCACTGCCGGTGAAGGGGTATCCGTGGTACTCCCGCTGGCCATCGATCGGCCCGCTGACGAGAGAGCTGTCAACAAGGACACGAAGACGCGGTGACCCCGTCTGGTCGAAGGGGTTCGGCTCGTTGGTCCTGCGCGCGGACGGGACCACGTACCGCGGAATCGGCATCGGTCAACTAGACCTCAGACCTCAGATGGAAGCGATCAGGAGACCGGACTGAACTGGCGCGCGAGTCATCGCGCCGAATGCGCAGCGCCGGGTGCCCGCCCCGGTCGGGGCCCCGGTAGTCGGTTGACACACGCGCTGGCGCGCCGACGCACCAATTTGGCGCCAGCGCAGCAGGCGAACGGAACATGACGGACGACGACATTTCACACCAAAGACAGGAGTCAACGCCAGCCCGAGTGATGGCTGTGCCGGCGGATGGGAGCTGGCGGTTTGCGAGCCGTCGGTGACGACGAGTCATCGGGTCTTGCTGTGCTGCTGAACTGCGGCTAGGTGGGCGAGGCCATGAAGTCGCTCGAGCGGCTCCGGAGCACGGCCGGGGCGGCGCCGGACGGGGATAGTCCTTGCCGGCGTCGCCTTTCAGAAGCGGTCGAGGCGGCAGCCTTCCAGCGCTGGCTCGACGGTACCGCTGAGCAGTTCGCTCGCGACCAGTCTTCCCACGAGCGGGCGAGTGTGACTGCCGAGTGCATCACCGCCAGGTACAGCCCGGGCGCCCCTGGGACCGGGCCGATGATGGGCTCGCCGTCGGCCGGCATGGGGCGTGCACCGATCCGGGTGCTGAGCAGTTCGGTACTCGCGGCGCCGCGGAAGGTTGACCGTACTGCGGCCAGCGTCTGTTCCGGCGAGTCGGCAGCGGCGATGATCCGGTCCGGGGCGACCTGCCGGAGATCGAAGTCCTGGTTGTTGACCACGGTTCGGACCAGACCGGCCGGAGCGCGGAACCGCAGCAGCGTCGCCGGCGGCGGGCCGACCGGGACGCGTATGCCCAGCGGCGCGGCCAGCATGGGCGTTGCTACTCCGGCCGCGAGCACCACCGTCGCGCCTGGGACGAACCCGAGGGCTGTCCCGGCTCCGGCGATCCGACCGGCGGTGTCTCGGTGGACAGCGGTGACCGGGGCGTCCGCGTGGACTTGTGCGGTGTGGTCACGAATGCCCGCGACCAGTCGTTAGGTCACGCCGACGGGGTCGACGGCGCCGTCGCCGGATGCCCAGAGTGCCCAGGCCGGGGGCTGTAGCAGGTTGGGCTCGAGCGTCGCGATGGTGGCCGCGTCGAGGATCTCCCGTCCGGGCCCGGTCTGCGGCGTGCTGTCCGTCGGGCGCCACGATAGTGAGCCGGACCAGGTCACGGGAAGTCCCGGTAGCTCGGCCTCGAGCCGACGGTACTCGTCCATCGCCGCCATTCGCAGCCCGGCAGCGGGGCCGGTCCGTACCCCGGACGATCCGATCCAGGCGAAGAAGTCCGCCGTCACCCCGGCGCCTTGCCGCCCTGCGTCGATGAGGGTTACGGCAGCGCCTGCCCGGGCGGCGTGATAGGCCACCGAAGAGCCGACCACGCCGGCGCCGACGACTACGACGTCCCGCATATCGGCCGATTCGACACGCTGGTGACGGTATTCCCCGCTCGATCGGCGTCACCGTCTTCGACCATGCCGCGAAGCGGCTTATCAACGCAACGCCGGACGCTGCTGATCATGTGCGAACGGCGTTCACGACTTGATTGATTCGGCATGGCACGCGCTGATGCGACCGTCCAACCGGGCCGTCGGCGCCGGACCGCGCCGGCGGCAATCTTGAAGGAGTGCCATGACTACTGTTGACCATGCCGGACCCGGCGCCGACGACCTGGTTGCCGGGTGTGTGCTGGGCGGTCCCGCTGCGGCGGACCGTGAGGATCCCGAGGTGCTTCGTGAGGATCCCGAGGTGCTTCCCGCCGCGTTGCGGCATCTGCGCGACGTCGCTGTGCACGCGTGCCGGACCGCTGCGGTGAACGGGTTCTACCCGCCTGAGCTCGCCGTCGACGTCCTGGTCGACACCACTGCGGCGTTGGCCGAACTCGCTCACACCATCGTGCCCTGTGTCGAGGACTTCTGGCCGCCGGCCGGCGACCGCGTCGCCGCCGCCGAGCGGGCGCTGATGCGGGCGCGGATCGATCTCGACGCGGCCCGCCATCACGTCATGCTCGTACCCGCCGCCACCAACCACCTGGACGTTGCCGTCGCCTAACCCCGACGGCAACCCTGACCCCGCTCGGGCAGGTACCCGCATGCCGGGCCTGCCGGAGCGTGGGCCGGCACGCGGCCGGAACGTACCCGTCCGCGCCGCGGCGGGTGCGTCGTGCATCGCACGTGGCGGGCTACGGTGACCTGATGGGCGTGACCACGACCGGACCGGCGAGGGTCGCGGCAGTGTTCCACCCGTCGGCCGTGCCGCAGCTGACCGAGGCGGCCTTGGCCGCCGCCGGGCTGCCGATCGAGCCGTTCACCGTCATGCACGTCGACCTCGTCCGTGTCACCACGAAGGGCAAGTGGCACGCACCGAGCAGTGCCGCCCACCGGTGCACCCACGTGACCCGCGGGTTCGGGCACCTTCCCGCCGACGTGCCCGTGCGGCAGGTCAGTGTGCTGGGCGAGTACGACGTGTGCAGCGCCTGCGCCCACCAGGTGCGGGTTGCCGGCCCATCCGGGGTACTGCACGTCGCGGCGGGTCTGACCGTCGCCGCCGCGCAGTGGGTCGCCGAGTTCGAGCGTCTCGCCCCCGGGATGGGATGGCTGGACGTGGCCCGCTGGTCACAGCAGACCCCGTTCGGTCCGCCGGACCCGATCACGGACCTGTTGACCGGGCTCAAAGGCGTCCGGGGTTTCGCCGGGCACCGGGCGGCCGTCGCCACGGCCTGGGACCGGCTGCGCCGCCGCGCCGACACCGCTGCCGCGGTCGCCCGTCAGGCCGCCGGGCCGCCAGGGTTGCGGGTTCTGGCCGCCCGCGCCCGGGACCTTCTGCTCAGTGACCGCGCCACCCTGATGGAGGCGCACGTCCTGGAAGCGATCAGTGGTGGTGCCCGCCGCATCCTCTACGAACCGCAGCTGTCCCGGCAGTCCCTCGACGCGTGGCTGCAAGCGGTCGCCGCCGACGGTGACCTCACCGCCGGGCACACCGCCATGCTCACCGCCGTCGAAGCCCGCCTCGCCGGCGCCGAGGTCCGGGACGTGTCGCTGCTGCCCGTCCCGCCGCTCACCACCGCGACCGGCCACCCATCGCCGGCGGCGTGGGCCGCCGCGGAGTACCAGCTGCCACGCCGCCGCGTCGTCGACGTCTGGTGCGCCCGGCTTGCCGCGACATTGCACGACAGGCACCTGCACAGCGGCGCCGGCGACCAGCTCCTGCTGGTCGCCGGCTGGCCGATCATCAACGAACCCGACCGGGAGATCGCCTACCTCATCCAATACCCGGTCCTCGCCGACGCCGTCGTCGCCACCCGCTACCGCACCCCGACCCCGGCGCCGCAGACCATCCCGCGAGCGGTCGTGCTGCGGGTGCCGGCGTTCGCCGCCAGTCACGCCGTCGGTCACGCCGCCGCGCACCGCAGCGACGACCTCCACGCAGTATCCGGTCCGGTCGTGCCCGCAGGCGCTGCGGTCGACGACCGCGAGGTGCGGGCCCTGCTGCGCTCCGCCGCCGGATACCTACCGCAGGACAGCACCGCCGACCCGGCAGGTCCGCTGCACCCTGTCGCCGCCTGGCGGGCCGCGGCCGGACCGGCGACCGACCTGCGTGCCTGGGCCGCCGAACACGGCGGGCACCACTGGAACCTGCCGCAGCGGTGGCGGTGGATCCCCGCCGACGACCCCCACACAAGCGGTTGGGGATCGGCGTCGCTGTTGCAGCAGCTGTGCCAGGCGCTGCGGAACTCCGCCGTCGTGCTCATCCTCGCCGCAGGCGAGCACGACGCGTTGGACCGGGTAGAACTCGTCGTCTGCCCGGAAGCGGTCGCCCCGGACACCAGCGCCCTGACCTACCGGCCGCACGATCTGCCCGGCTGCCCCACGGTCACCGTGCCCTGGCGGCGCATCATCGCCGTGCACCACGCCTGGTAGCCCAATACCCGACCTGACGTTGGCTGGACGCAGGCCTCGCGGTGGCTGGTGCAGCGATCCGGCCGTTTGTTCCCACCGGGGATGGTTACCGCAGTAGGCGTCGGCGGTGGGGGAGTGCCGCGCTACGGTCGTTCGTCGTCGCGGGGCAGGCGCACCAGATGCTGGTAGCGGGGTGTGCTGGCGCCGTAGATGCTGAAGTTGAGCTGGGCATCGGCGAGGCTCAGGTCGCCGTTGCGGCCACCAGCCGGCATGCCGACTGGTGCTTCGCCGGGGTCGTCGTCGGTCCAGTAGCAGACCGGGCAGGTGCTGCAGCCGGTCCGGAACCCGCAGCACGCGCACCGGGGCAAGGTTGGTTGACCCATACCGGCAAGCCTTCCACATTCCCTGCCGCCCCGGCAGACCGCCACGACGCCCCCGGCGCTGATCCCGCCCGCAGCCGGCACGAGACGACCACCATAGCCGGGCGGGCCCGGCGTGCCGTGCGCGTGCAGTCCCGGTTGCGCAGGTCTATCGGGTCAGTGTCCAGCTCGTGCCCGGACCTCCGGCAGCAGCACCGAGGGGGGCGGGGCGCCGCGAGGACGGGCATCACACCGGTCCTGTCCGGTTGTCGATGAACAGTGTCAGCGTCGGATCCGCGATGCGAGCGAGGGACTTCAGGTGGCACCGATGCGACCCAGGTCGAGGCGTGCGACGACCGGGACGGTCGTGGCGTGGTCCAGCGGTGCGCGCGCCAGCACGTAGACCGCCTCGCCGATCCGGGTCGCGCTGCGGACCGGACCGGCGAGGTTGACCGCCGTGGGCGGTGACGCGGCCCGGGTGACGGTGTCCAGCACGACGGTCTGCACGTGCCGGTCGCCGCCGATGATGAGGACCTGCCGCTCGTTGAGGCGGACCAGTCCACGGGGGCGGCCGACCGGCGTGACGATCCACTCGTACCGGCCGGTGTCGATGTCGATGACGGCGCAGTGCCCGTCGCCGAGGACGAAGAACGTCCGGTCGCGCAGCCAGCACGCGGCCTGGCAGGCGCTGGCGGGGAGCCCGGCCGGCCACCGGCGGGCGTCGCCGAGCCCGGCGCCGGGCTCGACCAGGGCGGTGTGCTCCGTGCCCGGCGACCCGGAGGTGGAACGGTCCAGCAGCCACGGCACCCCGCCGGGGCCGGGCACGAGCAGCGGAGGGCGGCTGAACCCGCCGGCGGCCACCATGACCTCGTCGTCGGCGACGCGCAGGACCCCGCCGCCACGGGCCACCAGCAGGTCACCGTCGACGGTGACCATCGGGTCGCCGGCACAGCCGGTCAGCTCCAACCGGCGCCGTGGCCGGCTCCGGAGCTGGCTGCCTAGGTCCATCACACCGTCGGCGACGGCGACGAGGAGCCGGTCACCGGCGGCGCCGACCCCCGTGATGGCCGGTCCGTGCGCCACGACAGTGCCGTCCACGCCGTCCGGGGCCGCTACCGCCGCCGGGGTGAACCCGTCCGGCGAACCGAGCTGCAGCGGCGCCGGGTCAGGGCGCCGCGGGCACAGCAGCGCCGCCAGCGGCACGTCCGGCTGGCCGTATACGGCAACGGACCGGTTCGCCGCTCTGACGAGTTCGGACCCGGTGGCGACGCCGCCAATCAGCGCCTCAAGATGCGGCCGGTCGAACAGCACGACGTCGCGGACCTCGGCGGCGCGCCAGCGGGCGCTGTCGTGGAAACCGGACCGTGAGGCGAGGACACCGATCGTGCCTGGGCGTCGTTGGGTGAGGATGTCGCGCAGCTGCCGCAGCGGCTCGACGGTGATCGGATCCCCGTGCCACTTGGCTTCCATCAGGTACCAGGTGCCGTCCAGAAAGAACGCCACGTCGACCTCGCAGTTCGGGCCGCGCCGATCGGCGTCGGCGTCCACGCCGTCGCGGACCAGCGCGTCGGCGAGTAGCGCGTTGAACCGCATCCCACGCACCGAGGCGCTGATCCTGCCAGCCCGAATTTCCAGATGCGCGTAGCGCTGGACCAGGCTTGTCACCGTCGTGGTCGTGCTCTCAGCAATCACCCGGTGATTATTAGGTCCCGTCCTCGCCGATGACGGCTCCAAGGCGGGTACTGCTGCTGCGATACGCGCGTGTACCCGACGCCGCCCGGCAGCTGTGCACCCCACGGTGTGCTGCCGAGGGCAGGAGGGGCGCTCTACCCGGGGAGCATTAGTCGATGTCAGCGACCGTGTCATCCGGTCAAGGGTCGGTTCGGTCCGGCCGATCGTGTCCACCGCGACGCGGGCCGCGGCTGGCAGACGGGCGGTCATGAAACACCAGCGAGCCACCCAACTGGCCGAGCAGCTCCTGGGCGCCCTGCACGCCGGCGGGAAGAGTGGCCGCTGTGCATCGTCACCGAAGTCTCGGTGTTCGGATCCTACGCCCGCGGCGCCATCGAACCCCACGACCTGGACATCGAGATCGAGTTGGATCGGTCTGACGAGCGGTGGATCCGGCATTTCACCACCTGCATGTCCTACGGGCCCGACCCGTGCCTGATCATCCGCCGGGCCCTGGTCGGCGGCTTCCGCAACTGCCATTTCCTGTTCGAGGCCCGGGACCGGGTCGACTTCCCGCTCACCCGGCTGTGGCGGGCCGGTGACAGCCTCGCCGTCGCCATGGACTGGCTGCACGCCATCGACGTCGATCCCGGCGCTGGCCGGGCACTCCGCGACGCGATGCTGCCGCAGTTTTAGGGCCTGGACCGGTAGATCTCCCGGCCGGCCTGCGAACGGCTCAGCATCGCCGTGGCGGCGGGTGCGATCACCTTGCACCGGCTGGAACTGCCCGGCGTGCCGGTCGCTGATCCGGCCGCCCAGGACCATCTGCACCGGCGGTGGGCACCGACCAGTCCGCTGTTCCGGGCCGGGCACGCCGTCCTGGCCCACTTCGAGGAACGCGGTATCGACCCGTCCCAGGTGCATCTGCACGGCCGTGACGTCGCCGGCTCGGAGACTGCGTACTTCGCCGGTTCGCCCTGCGGTACTTCCCGCAGATTCCGGTCTGCCTGAGCCACCACTGCGGTGTGGAATGGCTTGACGGCGTGCACCCCACCAAGTCTCAGCCGCTGGTCGCGTTGCAGATCCGGCCGCTCAGACCGGACCTGCTCACGAACACAGTCTGGCCCTGACATCCCGGCGGAACCTGTCGGACACGACGCACACCGGTCCCGACGGGCCGGGGCAGTCTGGCGGCCGGGCGGGTGAGCGGGCACGATGGTCGCCGTGACCGCGACCGCCGCCTCGACCCGTCCGCCGGGTGCCGTCCTCGAGGCGGTGCTGGAACGGCTGACCTACGTCAACGAGGACACCGGCTACACCGTCGCCCGGGTCGCGACCGGCCGCAGCGGCGACGAACTGCTGACCGTGGTCGGGGCGCTGCTCGGCGCGCAACCCGGGGAGAGTCTGCGCCTGGTCGGGCGGTGGTCCAGTCACCCGAAGTTCGGGCGGCAGTTCGAGGTCGAGTCCTACACCACCGTGCTGCCCGCCACGATCCAGGGCATCCAACGCTATCTCGGCTCAGGCCTCGTCAAGGGCATCGGGCCGGTGTTCGCCGAACGGATCGTCGGGCATTTCGGCCTGGACACGCTGCGGATCATCGAAGAGGAACCCGCTCGGCTGATCGAGGTCCCCGGCCTAGGCCCGAAACGCACCGCGAAGATCACCGCCGCCTGGGAAGAGCAGAAGGCGATCAAGGAAGTGATGGTATTCCTGCAGGGGGTCGGCGTGTCGACGTCCCTCGCGGTGCGGATCTTCAAGCAGTACACCGACGCGTCCATCTCCGTGGTCAAAAACGAGCCGTACCGCCTCGCCGCCGACGTGTGGGGGATCGGGTTCAAGACCGCCGACACGATCGCCCAAGCGGTCGGCATCCCGCACGACAGCCCAGAACGGGTCAAAGCCGGCCTGCAGTACACCCTGTCCGAGGCCACCGACGACGGGCACTGCTATCTCCCGCAGGCGAACCTGGTCACCGACGCGGCGAAGATCCTCGACGTCCCCGCCGCGCTCGTCCGAGCCTGCCTGGACGCCCTCGCCGCCGACGAGGGCGTGGTCCGGGAGGAGCTACCCGGGCCGGACGGGCCGGTGACCGCTGTGTACCTCGTGCCGTTCCACCGAGCCGAGACAGCCCTCGCCGGCGCCCTGAACCGGCTGCTGCGAGAGCGCGCAGACCGGATGCCGCACTTCGCCGACGTCGACTGGCCCAGGGCCCTCACCTGGCTGCATACCCGAACCGGCGCCACCCTCGCACCGGAGCAGGAACAAGCGGTGCGGCTCGCGCTCACGTCGAAGGTCGCCGTCCTCACCGGCGGCCCCGGCTGCGGCAAGAGCTTCACCGTCCGCTCCATCGTCACCCTCGCCGTCGCGAAGCAAGCCAAGGTCACCCTGGTCGCGCCGACCGGCCGGGCAGCGAAACGGCTCGCCGAACTCACCGGGCACCCCGCCGGGACCGTGCACCGGCTGCTGCAGCTACGCCCCGGCGGCGACGCCATCTTCGACCGCGACAACCCCCTCGACGTCGACCTGCTCGTCGTCGACGAAGCGTCCATGCTCGACCTGATCCTCGCCAACAAGCTCATCAAGGCCGTCCCGGCCGGCGCGCACGTGCTCCTGGTCGGCGACGTCGACCAGCTGCCGTCCGTCGGCGCCGGCGAGGTCCTCCGCGACGTCCTCACCGCCGACAACGTGCCGCAGGTCCGGCTGACGCAGGTGTTCCGGCAGGCCGCCAAGTCCGGGGTCGTGGTCAACGCCCACCGCATCAACGCCGGGAAACCACCGCAGCTGCAGGGCATGACCGACTTCTTCCTGTTCGCCTGCGAGGACACTGACGAGGCCGCCGCGCTGACCGTCGACGTGGCCTGCACCCGCGTCCCGGCGAAGTTCGGGCTCGACCCGCGCCGCGACGTCCAGGTCCTCGCCCCGATGCACCGCGGCCCGGCCGGCGCGGGCGCGTTGAACGGGCTGCTGCAGCAGCGGCTTACTCCCGGCCGGGACGGGCTGCCGGAGCGGCGGTCCGGCGGGCGGGTGTTCCGCATCGGCGACAAGGTCACGCAGATCCGCAACAACTATGACAAGGGCCAGGCCGGTGTGTTCAACGGCACCCTCGGCGTCATCACCGCCCTGTCCGGCGACGAGCAGACCCTCACCGTCCGCACCGACGAGGACGAGTCCATCGACTACGACTTCGACGAGCTCGACGAGCTCTCCCACGCCTACGCCATGACGATCCACCGCTCCCAGGGCTCCGAATATCCGGCCGTGGTCATCCCGTTGACGACGAGTGCGTGGATGATGCTGCAACGCAATTTGCTCTATACCGCCGTTACCCGCGCCAAGCAGCTCGTCGTCCTGGTCGGGTCCCGCCGTGCCCTGGCCGCCGCTGTGCGCACCGTCGGGGCTGGCCGCCGGCACACCGCGCTCACCTACCGCATCACCACCTGAGCAGCCGGGCGGGGCTGTTGCGTCGGTAACCTGACCAGCGACCCGAACCCGCAGAGCTGAGGACTCCGTTAGGGTCCGAAATATGGTGGGCATCCCACAGGTACGGGAGGTCGGTTGGTTCGTCGCCGGCCCCGACCGAGACCCGGTTCGGCACCTCTTCCTGCGGGTCGAGGAGTTCATGGACGGCTCCGGGACGTGGTCGGTGGACCTGCACGAATGCCAGGGGCGGCGAGACACCGCCGGCCGCGTCCGGCACACCTATCCGTCGGAGGCGGACGCTCGGGCTGCGCTCGCTGCCATCTACCGGCTCAGCCGGTTCCTCGAACCACTCCCGACCGGGGACGAGCAACAGCTGGAGCCGGGTCGGTGGCGGGTCCGCGTGTACGAACCGACCCTCGGCGTACTGACCGCCCGAAGCAGCGCGCACTAGATAGGCCCTGTAGTCGGTCGGGATGCCCGGGCCCGCCAGACCCCGCAGAAACTCCCGCACGCCTTCAAATCCGGGGGCGGCATCAGTTGGCAGCGACCTGACGGACCAGATGCCTCCCGGCTCCAACGGGACCGGGCAACACCAGCTCTACTAATGAGCAACGGTCAGCAAGTGACGCGGACCGGGGTCAAGAAGGAACGTTGGAAGAGCTCGTCAGAGCCAGCGCCGGACCTGGCGGCGGTAGTCCGCGTAGGCCGGGCCGAAGCGCGTCGCGAGGTAGCGCTCCTCCGGCCGGATCACCAGCGCGAACACCGCCGCCAGCACGACCGGCAGCAGCAGCATCGGCCACCACGTGCCCAGGAGCAGGGCCACGCCCAGGTAGAGGACGGCCAGGCCCGCGTACATCGGGTTGCGCGACAGGCGGTAGCCGCCGCTCGTCACCAGGGTCGCCACCGCGTGGTGGGGCACGATCGTCGTCCGGTGGCGGACGACTCCCGCGATGCCCGACACCGCCAGCCCGACGCCGGCCAGCGCAACGACCGCGCCGAGCAGGGTGGTCCAGGGGCGGGCGCCGACCGGTAAGGGCGCGGCCCGGTTGAGCAGGGCGCCGCCGATGAGGCCGGCGGCGTAGTACATCGGCGGGGGAACGAAGATCACGCGCGCACCCTCAACAGTCATGGCCTGCCACCCTTCTATTTGGTAGTGTTAACCTCTATCCAATAGAGCACTACACTCGGCCGGTGACTGTCAAGCGGCGGTATGAGTCGGCCCACCGACAGGAGCAGGCGCGCGCGACACGGCGGGCGATCCTCACGGCCGCCGGTGACCTGTTCGTGGAGCCGGGGTATGCCGCGACGCCACTCACCGCCGTCGCGGCGGCGGCGGGGGTGGCGATTCAGACCGTGTACAAGGTGTTCGGCACGAAGCAGGCGTTGTTGTCCGCGCTCGTCGACGTGACCATCGCCGGGGACGACGAGCCGGTGGCCCTGGGCGGGCGGGACTTCGTGGCCGACATCCGGCGGCTGCCGGACGCGCGGTCCAAGCTGGCCCGGTATGCGCGGCATCTCGGGGAGACGCACGCCCGGCAGGCGCGGGTGATGGTGGCGCTGATCGGGGCGGCGACGGCCGATCCGGACGCAGCCGCGATCTGGCGCAAGAACGGCGAGGAGCGCCGGCAGGGGATGACGATGTTCGCCGAGGACCTGGCCGCGTCCGGGGAACTGCGGGTGGCGCCGGAGCGGGCGGTGGACGTGCTGTGGCTGGCGATGGACGTGCGCAACTACGGGTGGCTGGTCGTCGAGCGGGGGTGGCCGGTCGAGGACTTCGAGCGGTGGTACGTGGACACCGTCGCGGCGGCCATCCTCTAAAAGGGACCTTTCGGGGTCAGGGTTTGGGTTGCTCTTCTTTATGGGTGATCGCTGTGGCCTGTGGCGGCGGTTTGCTGGGGGGCATGCGGTACGGCGATGGCGGTGGTCTGAACTCGGCTGCGCGGGAGCGGCGGGAGTTGGTGCGTCGTCGGGCCGGGGAGCTGTTCGCGGAAGGCGTCACGGCGTTGGGCGTGGCTGCTGTGTTGGAGGTATCGGCGAACAGCGCGTACCGGTGGCGGCGGGCGTGGGCGGCCGGTGGGCCGTTTCGCGGCCTGGTCTCCGCGGGCGAGGTCGACCTGGTCGGCGAGTTCGTCGACGGGTTTGCGTTGCGCGGCCGGCAACAGTCCCGCCCACTGGCGCCTGCGCGGCGGCTCCTCCCGGGGCGGGGGTGTGCGGCGGCGTTCATCCTCGGTGCCGGGTCACACGCCGGCAGCGGGGGTGGTGGTGTCGTAGTCGAGGAGGTGGTTGAGCCGGATCGCGGTGTTGATCAGCGACAGGTGGCTGAATGCTTGGGGGAAGTTGCCGAGTTGTTCGCCGGTAAGGCCGATCTCTTCGGCGTAGAGGCCCACCGGGTTGGCGTAGGTGAGCATCTTGTCGAAGGTGAGCCGGGCTTCGTTGAGGCGTCCAGCGTCGGCGAGGGCGTCGACGTACCAGAACGTGCACAGGGAGAAGGTGCCTTCCTCGCCGCGCAGGCCGTCGGGGGACGCGGCGGGGTTGTAGCGGTAGACGAGGCTGTCGGAGACCAGTTCCCGGTCCATCGCGTCGAGGGTCGACAGCCACATCGGGTCGGTCGCAGTGATAAAGCCAAGCTGCGGCATGAGCAGCAACGCGGCGTCCAGGACGTCGGAGCCGTAATGCTGGGTGAAGGCGCCGTTGTCCGGGTTCCAGCCGCGGTCCATAATTTGCTGGTAGACGGTGTCGCGTTGCGTGGTCCACCGTTCGACGTCTCCTGGCCGGCTGCGGCGGGTGGCGAGTCTGATCGCCCGGTCGAATGCCACCCAGGTCTGGAACCGGCCATAGGTGAAGTCTTTGCGGCCACCGCGGGTCTCCCAGATGCCCTCGTCGGGCTGGTCCCAGTGTTCGCAGAGCCAGTCGACGATCCGGGTGACGGCGGCCCAGCCGTCGTAGCCGATCTCCTGCCCTTGGGCGTCGGCCCGGTACAGCGCGTCGAGAGCTTCGCCGTAGACGTCGAGCTGCAACTGCCCGGCGGCGTCGTTGCCGACGCGTACCGGGCGGGAGCCCCGCCAGCCCTCGAAGTGCTCGAGGGTCTCCTCCCGCAGGTCCGACGACCCGTCGATGCGGTACATGATGTGCAGCGGCCCGGCGCCGTCGGCGGCGTCGCCGCCGCCGGAACTCGCGGGCGCATGCTCGACTGTACGGTCGCGCAGCCACTGGCCGAATGCCGCGGCTTCCTCGGTGTAGCCGAGGCCGAGAAGGGCACGGATCGAGAACGATCCGTCCCGCAGCCAGGTGTAGCGGTAGTCCCAGTTGCGTTCCCCGCTGACGAGTTCGGGCAGTCCGGCGGTCGGCGCGGCGACGGGCGCGCCGGTCGGGGCGTACGTGAGGAGCTTGAGGGTGATCGCGGAGCGGGTGACCATCTCCCGCCAGCGTCCGCGGTAGGTGGAGGCGCTGACCCAGGCGCGCCAATATTTGGCCGTGTCGGCGCCAAGGCGCTGCAGCTCAGCGACCGGCAGCCGGTTTGGGCGCCCGCCGCCGTACTCCAGGACGATCCCGGCAGTGTCGCCCTCGTGCAGGGTGGTGGTGATGTGCAGGTCGTCGCCGTCGCGGCGGACGTCGCGGTCGTGTTCGGCGACACCGACGGGGTGCACCGTCAGGGTCGTGGTGCCGGCGGTGAAGACCGCGCCGTCGCTGGACACGTCCAGGGTGTGCGGTAGCCGGCCGTAGTCGAAACGCGGTGTGACGTCCACGGCGAAGCGCATGGTGCCGCGGACGACCCGGATCATCCGCACCAGGCGGTGCCGGTCGGTGGCCACCGCTCCGGCGATGGGCATGAAGTCGGTGACCTCACCGACCCCGCCCGCGGTCATGAACCGGGTGACCAGCATCCCGGTGTCGGGTAGGTACAGCTGGCGGCTCACCACCTCGCCAGCATGGCCAGCATCGCCAGTGTTGCTGACATCGGGGGCGATGCGGCAGGAGCCTCCCCGGTCAGCGTCCAGGAGCCCGGCGAACACGCTGGGCGAGTCGAAGCGCGGGCAGCACCACCAGTTGACGACGCCGTCGCCGCTGACCAGCGCGGCAGTCTGCAGGTCACCGATCAGTCCGTGATCGCTGATGTCCGGGTAGCGGTGCACGAGGACCCCTCCTGCCGTCGCAGCGTGCATACGAGGTCCAGACTCGCCGACGGCCGCCGGGATGCGCCTCGCTCCCCACGGAGGAGCCGGACCCGCCCGTGGGTTGACCGCGCCGGACGGTGACGGTGTCGCGCGGCCGTCCCCGGAGGTTTCGGCATGCACAGCCGCCGGGCGGTCGACTCGTACGAGTCTGGGTAGAACGACGCGGTGCAGAACCTTGGTGCGCCGCTACCGTATTCGGCGGTACCGGCCGGAGCGCTGGTGTTCGATGCTGCCGGGGACCGGGTTGGGGTCGTGGAGCATGTGTTGGCCGATGCGGGCAGTGGCATCTTCCATGGCCTGATCGTGCGGCCTGCGTCGCTGCTGGACGGGGCCGTGTTCGCCGACCGTGAGCAGGTCGATGGATTGTACGAGGGTGGTGTCGTCCTCACGGTCCTTGGTGCTGAGTTGCATGATCCGGGTGAAGACGCGGTCGCGGCCGATGCCGCCGATGGTTCAGCGGGCGAAACGATCCGTGAGCGGTTACGGCAGGCGTGGCGGTGGCTGCAGCAGCCGCGGTGACCCGGGCCCGTAATCAGGGCAGGCAGATGGCATGGTCCGTAGCGGCATCGTCGCTGTGCCGCGGGGTGAGTGCTGAGGTGAGCGGCCGCTTCGAGCAGGTACGGATCGTCATGCCGGGCGTAGCTTGCCGGACATGTGGCATTGGTTCAGGGGTGCGCTGCAGGAGCATGCCGAGCTGGCGATCTTCCTGACCCTGGCCTTGGGTTTCCTGGTCGGCCGGCTGCGGTTCCGCAGTATCGTGCTGGGCCCGGTCACCGGCACTCTGCTCGCCGGGGTTCTGGTCGGGCAGTTGCACATCAGCATCCCGGACCTGGTCAAGACGGTGGCGTTCATCGGGTTCCTGTTCGCGTTGGGGTACCGGGTCGGGCCGCAGTTCTTCGCCGCGTTGCGTAAGGACGGGCTGCCGCAGCTGGTCGTCGCGGTGGTCGGCTGCATAGCGGGGCTGCTGATCGCCTACGGCATGGCGCGGGTAATGGGGTACGGGCCGGGCTGGGGGTCCGGGCTACTGGCCGGGGGGCTGACCCAGTCGGCGGTGATCGGCGTGGCGACCGACGCGATCAACACCTCCACCGCAATCTCCGACGCGCAGAAACAGACGCTGATCGCGCAGATCCCGGTCGGCTACGCGGTGTGCTACCTCATCGGGACCGCGGCCGCCGCCTACACCCTGTCCCAGCTCGCCCCGCACCTGCTCGGTACCCGCGACCTCGCCGCCGAGGCGGCCGGGATGGAGCGGGAGCTGGGCACGTTCCACGACCCGGACAGCCGCCCCGCCTACCAGCAGGTCGTCCGGCGTACGTTCCGGGTCACCGCCGGGTCCGAGCTCGACGGGACGACCGTCGGCGGCGAGGAGGCCCTCGCTGGGTCCCGAGGCCGGCGGATCTTTGTGCAACGCTACCGCCGCGACGGCGAACTGCGGTTCGCCACGCCCGACACCGTGCTGCGCGCCGGCGACCACGTGACGGTGACCGCGGCACACCGTGACCTCATCGATGGGCAGATGAACGCCTCCGGGGTCGAGGTCGACGATCCGCAGTTGCTCGGCTACGACATCGAGACCGTCTCCATCGTCCTGACGAACAAGGACCTCGCCGGGCACACTCTCGCCGACCTCGCCCAACATCCGGTCGCCCGGGACCTGTTCGTGAAGCGGGTGGTGCGGGCCGGGATCGAGATCCCGCATGGACCCGCCACGGTCGTGCACCGCGGCGACGAACTCACCGTCGAAGGGCCGAAAGAGCTCGAGCAGGCGGTGCCGATCCTTGGCAAGGCGAACCGGTCCAGCGACGAGACCGACTTCTCCTACATCGGCGCCGGGATCGTGCTCGGCGGGTTGATCGGCATCCCGGCGGTCGCCGTTGCCGGCGCGCAGATCGGTCTGACCACGAGCGGCGGAGCGCTCATCATGGGCCTCATCTTCGGGTGGCTGCGGGCGAAGTACCCGACGGTCGGCCGGTTCCCGCCGGCGGCGGAGTGGCTGATGGACACCGGTGGACTGTGCATGTTCGTCGGGATCGTGGGCATCCAGTCCGGTCCCGGCTTCATCTCCGGTGTCCGGGCGCAGGGCGCCGGCCTCGTCCTCGCCCGGCCTCGTTGTGACGCTGCTGCCGATGGTCCTAACGCTCGCGCTCGGCCGTCTCGTCTACAAGTGGCCAGCCGCGACCAACCTTGGCGTCACCGCGGGGACGTTCACCACGACCGCGTCGATCGGCGCGATCTGCGACGCGGCGAAGAGCCGCGTCCCCGTGCTCGGCTACACGGTCCCGTACGCGATCGGCAACACCCTGCTCACGATCTGGGGCGCGCTCATCGTCGCCCTGCTGTCCTGAATGTCAGCTGTCCTGAACCGCACCAGTTCTCAGGGGGAACCGACCATGACCAGCAGAGCCGACCAGCGGCGCCTGGAGACCCTCAGCCCGTTCGAGCTCAAGAACGCGCTCATTGCCCTGGCCGACGACCAGACCCGGCCTACTGCGGCGGCGATGCTCAACGCCGGGCGGGGCAATCCGAACTGGATCGCTACCATCCCGCGGGGGGCGTTCTTCCTCCTCGGGCGGTTCGGTCTGGACGAGGCCCGCCGGGACTGGCACGACTGGGACGGCGTCGGCGGTATGCCCGCCCAGGACGGCATCGCCGACCGCCTACAGTCGTTCCTCGCCGAGCGCGCCGACGAACCCGGCGCTGGTCTGCTCCGGGCTGGTGTCGAGTATGGCGTGGGGGAACTCGGCTTTGACCGCGACGCGTGGGCGTGGGAACTCACCGATGCCGTGATCGGCGATCACTATCCCCAGCCGGACCGGATGTTGCCGCACGTGGAGCAGGTCGTGCACGCCTACCTGGTGCAGGAACTGTGCGACGGGAAATCTCCGGCGCAGCCGTTCGACCTGTTCGCCGTCGAGGGCGGCACGGCGGCGATGTGCTATCTGTTCGACTCCGCCGTCGTCAACGGCATCCTCGACCCCGGCGACCGGATCGCGATCATGACCCCGATCTTCACCCCCTATCTGGAGATCCCGCGTCTGGACCGGTACCGGTTCGACGTGCTGGAGCTACGCGCGTCCCGTTACGACACCGAGGGCTTCCACACGTGGCAGTACGACGACGAGGAGATCGCGAAACTCGCCGACCCGACAGTCAAGGCACTGTTCCTGGTCAACCCGTCCAACCCGCCGTCGGTCGCCCTGTCGGCGCAGACCCGCGACCAGATCAGGCGCATCGTGGAGTCCGCGAACCCTGGCCTGACGATCATCACCGACGACGTATACGGCACATTCGTCGACGGGTTCGAATCGTTGATGTCGACGCTGCCCCGCAACACCATCGGCGTCTACTCGTTCAGCAAGTACTTCGGCGCCACCGGCTGGCGGCTCGGCGTCATCGCGGTCAACCGCGACAACATCTTCGATGACAAGCTCGCACAACTGCCCGCCGACCGGGCAGCGGACCTGCGCCGCCGGTACAGCCCACTCACTCTCGAACCGGACCGACTGCGGTTCATCGACCGGATTGTCGCGGACTCGCGGCAGGTTGCGCTCAACCACACCGCCGGACTGTCGTTGCCGCAACAGGCGCAGATGGGCCTGTTCAGCCTCTTCGCACTCCTCGACAGCCACGGCGACTACCGGGGCATCTGCCGCAGCATCATCGACCGGCGCATGGCCGCGCTCACCGACGGGATGGGCGTCGCGCTGCCGCACGATCCGCAGGCAGCCAGGTATTACGTGGAGCTGGACCTGCTCAACTACGCCCGCCGCTGGATCAGCCCTGAGTTCGCCGACTGGCTGCAGGCGACGTTCGAACCGGTCGACCCGGTGTTCAGGCTCGCTGAGAAGGGTTCGGTCGTGCTGCTCAACGGTGGTGGCTTCGACGGCCCGGAATGGAGCGTGCGGATCAGTCTGGCGAACCTGCGCCAGGACGCGTACGAACGTATCGGCGGCTGGCTCCGCGAGATCATGCAGGGCTACGAGGAGGAGTTCCGGCGTGTCGGCGGCGCGATCCCGACGCCCGCCTCCTGGCCGGGCGGGTTCAGGGGTGGCGAGATGCTGGCCAGCGGCATGGCCACCCGGATCGAACCGGCCAAGGCTGCCCGGTGAAGGACGCGGCCACTGACCTGCTGACCTCGGTCGAGGGACTGGTCCTGTTCGTCTGCCTCGCGCTCGGGTTCGCGCTGGGCAAGGTGAGGTTCTGGAAGATCACCCTCGGCGGGGTCGCCGGCACGTTGATCGTCGCGATCTTCGTCGGCATGCTCGGCGTGAAACTCGACAGCCAGGTCCAGAACATCGCCTTCGCCATGTTCATCTTCACCCTCGGCTACATGAGCGGCCCATCGTTCTTCGCCAGCCTCAACCGCGCCAGCCTGCGCTACGGCATCTTCACCCTCGTCGAAGTCGTCACCATCCTCGCCGTCGTCGCCGGCGCGACCCTCATCCTGCACCTCGACGAAGGCACCGCCGCCGGGCTGCTCGCCGGCGGCGCGACCGAGTCCGCGGTCGTCGGCACGGCCACCGATGCGATCGGCAAACTCGACCGGACACCGGCGCAGATCGCCACCCTGCAGGGCAATGTCGGCACGGCCTATTCCATCTCCTACATCATGGGCCTTATCACTATCGTGCTGTTCACCAGTCAGCTCGCCCCGGCCCTGATGCGGATCAACCTGCGCGACGAGGCCGACAAACTCTGGGCCAAGCTCGGCGGTGGCGCCGGGGAGGAAGGCACCACCACTCAGGCGCTGCCCGAGATCGTCGGCCGCGTGCACGCGGTGACCGCGGCCGCCGGCCGCACCGTCGAACAGGTGGAACGCGCACTCGGCTACGCTGTCGCCGTCGAACGCGTCCACCGCGACGGCAACAACGTCGATGTAACGCCAGCGACCCGCCTACAGGCTGGCGACGCCATACTGATCAACGGCCGCCGGGAACAGCTCCTCAACGCCGGCGACGTGATCGGACCCGAACAGTCCGGCATCGCCGGGACGGACCTCGACCTCGACATCCAGCAGGTCGTCCTCACCACCAAGGAATACAACGGCAGCACCCTCGGCCAACTGCGGCACGCCATCGACCCCCGACGCCGCCGGGGAGCGTTCCTCACCGGCATCACCCGTGCCGATCATCACTTGCCGGTCCAAGACGGCACTCCGATCAACGCCGGGGACACTCTGCAGTTCACCGGCCGTCGCCGCGACCTGGACCGGTTCGTCCCCGGCATCGGGTTCCGCATCGACCCGGCCGTGAAAATGGACGTCATCTTCATCGCCACCGGCATCATCATC
>NZ_JBVJIJ010000064.1:0-17554 GCF_055586325.1 Dactylosporangium sp. NPDC051087
CCGTACCGCATACCCCCAGCACACCGCCGCCACAGGCCAGAGCGATCACCCACAAAGAAGGAGCAACCCAAACCCTGACCCCGAATGGTCTCTAGTGCCGGCCGGGCGCGGCCTGGCCACGGGCATCTCGGGCGGGCTGCTGTCCACGCCGCTGACCCTGATCACTGCGCCAGGTCAGTCCGACCAGCAAAGCGGCTGCTGCGGCTGATGACCGTCACCCGCACCCCGGCGACCGCCGCCTCAGTCACGGACGGCGGTCGCCGGGGGTTTCACGGCTGGCGGATCGTCGCGGTCTTCGCCGTCACCCAGACCGCCGGCTACGGCTGCCTCTACTACACGTTCCCCGTCCTGCTGCACCCGATCGCGGCCGACCTGCACACCTCGACCGCCGCCGTGACCGGCGCGCTGACCACCGCACTGCTCGCCTCCGCCGCGATGGCGATGCCGGTCGGGGGGTGGCTGGACCGGCACGGCGGCCGCGCGCTCATGACCGTGGGTTCGGCCGCCGGGGCGCTGCTGCTCGTCGCCTGGTCCCAGGTCCAGGCGCTGTGGCAGCTGTACGCGGTGTTCGCCGCGCTCGGCGCCGCGATGGCGATGGCGCTGTACGAACCGGCCACCGCGGTCATCGTCGCCTGGTTCGACCCTGCCCGGCGTGCCAGAGCGCTCCTCGGCATGATCGTCGTGGCCGGATTCGCCAGCACCATCTTCATGCCCCTCGCCGGTCTGCTCGAGGACCGGTACGGCTGGCGGACCACCCTGCTCGTGCTCGCGTCGCTCTACACCGCCATCGCGGTGCCGTTGCACGCGATCGTCATCCGCCGCCCCTCGCACGGCGCAACCATGCACCGGTCGACGCCCGCGACCCGGCGCGCCGGGGTACGCGCGGCGGTCCGCGACACCCGGTTCTGGTGCCTCGCCGTCGCATTCGTCGCTCACGGCGCCGCCATGAGCGCGATGACCGTGCACCTCGTCGGGTTTCTCGTCACCGCCGGCCACTCCGCCACCTTCGCCGCCACGGTCGCCGGACTTCTCGGCGTGCTGTCCGTCACGGGCCGGTTGCTCCTCACCGCTGTACGGCGCCGGTTCCGGCTGCACACCGTCGTCGCCGGCATCTTCACCGTCCAGGCCGCCGCCGCGATGAGCCTGCCGTTCATCGGCGGCACCCGCCTCGGTGCCGTCGTCGCTGTGACGGGGTTCGGCATCGGGTTCGGCGTGGCTAGCCTCGCCACCCCGAGCCTGCTCGCCGACCGGTACGGCACCACCGCCTACGCCAGCATCGCCGGCACCCTCAATACGCCGGTCACCCTCGCCAAAGCCGCCGCACCCGTCGCCGCCGCAGCCCTCTACACCGCCACCGACGCGTACACGCCCGTCCTCGTCACGATCGGCGGCGTGTCCCTCATCGCGGTCGCCGGCATCCTCACCCGCGCCAGCAGTGCTTCGCCGGCGCTCACGCAGACAAGGTTGATGCAGGCCGACACTGACGGGATGATCGTGGAGTTGCGCGCGGAGCCGGACTGCCCGAACCTGGACGCCACGCGGGACCTGTCGTGCGCGTGCCTGGCGGAGGCCGGCCTGCCGGTGACGGTGCGCGAGCGGGTCGGGGACTACCCGTCGCCATCGGTGCTCATCGACGGGCGTGACGTCACCGGCGCCGACCCGCACGGCCCAGCCGTGTGTGTGCTGCGCCCGCCGACCGGTGAGCAGATCCGTGCCGCGCTGCGCGCGGCAACCACCGGACCGGGCGCTTGAGTTAGGAACGGCGGCCACCCCGGTTCGGCTGGGTCAGCGCAGGCGTGCACAGTGGCGCGGGTTGGGCGCTTGCGATGGTAGTAAGCGCCCGCGCGGCCAGCAGCCCATCGGTCGCCGTGTCGAGGTAGGCATCGATCCGGGCAGGCACGGGCGACCCTGTATCGCTGATGCTACGACCGCGCCGCGGCTACCTCCATGGACAGCAGGGAAAGGTCGGCACCTGCTGTTCACTTGACTAGATCCAATTACCTCACTCATCATTGAGTCAATGAACACTGAGCTTTCTCCGGTGCAGCGGCGCGCCCGGATCCACGCCGCCCTCGGCGACCCGGCACGCCTGGCCATCGTCGACACGCTCACCCTCGGCGACGCCTCGCCCGGCGAGATCGCCCGAGCGCTGGACCTGCCGACGAACCTCGTCGCCCACCACGTCAAGGTCCTGCAGGACGCCGGCGTGCTCGTGCGGACCCGCTCCGAAGGCGACCGCCGCCGCACCTACCTGCGCCTCGAACCCGGCACCCTCGCCTCCCTCACGCCGCCGCCGTTGCGGGACGTGCCGCGGGTGGTGTTCGTGTGCACGCACAACTCCGCCCGGTCGCAGCTCGCCGCCGCGCTCTGGACGGACCGGGCCGACATCCCGGCGGCGTCGGCCGGGACCAAGCCCGCGGACCGGGTCCACCCCCGTGCCGTCGCCGTCGCCCGGCGGCACGGCCTCACCATCGACGCGACCGGCACCGCCCACGTCGCCGACGTCGTCAGCGACGCCGACCTGGTCGTCGCCGTCTGCGACAACGCTCACGAGGACCTGACCGCCGGGGTCCGGCCCCGGCTGCACTGGTCGGTCCCGGCGCCCGCGGACACCGACGCCGCGTTCGAAGCCGCCTTCACCGACCTCGCCGCCCGGGTCGACCGTCTCGCCCCCGCCGTGCACTCCGGCTGACGCCGCATCCTTCCGACCACCAGACAGGAACACAAGCTCGTGAACCCCATCCTGTGGCGGCGGCTGCTCGCGGAGCTCCTCGGCACCGCGCTGCTCGTCACCGCCGTCGTCGGCTCCGGCATCATGGCCACCCGCCTCAGCGACGACATCGGCCTGCAACTCCTTGAAAACTCGGTCGCCACCGCCTTCGCGCTCGGCGCGCTCATCCTCACGTTCGGCCCGGTCTCCGGTGCTCACTTCAACCCCGTCGTGTCCGCCGCCGACTGGTACCTCGGCCGCCGCACCGGCACCGGCCTCACCGCCCGAGACCTCGCCGGCTACGTCACCGCCCAGACCGCCGGGGCGATCGCCGGGGCCGTGCTGGCGGACCTGATGTTCAAGCTGCCCGCGATCGACTTCGCGGACAAGGACCGCAGCGGCGGCGACCTGTGGCTCGGTGAGACCGTCGCCACCGCCGGCCTGCTCCTGCTCATCTTCGCCCTCGCCCGGTCCGGCCGGTCAGCCGTGGCACCGGCCGCGGTCGGCGCGTACATCGGCGCCGCCTACTGGTTCACCTCGTCCACCTCGTTCGCCAACCCCGCCGTGACGATCGGCCGCGCGTTCACCGACACCTTCGCCGGGATCGCCTTCGCATCCGTACCGGGATTCATCGCCGCACAGCTCGTCGGCCTCGTCGTCGGCGTCGGGCTGCTCCTCGCGCTCTACCCGTCCGTCGGCGACGCCGCCGGTGACGTCGTCGTCGCCCACCAGGAAGGCAGCACCACCAGATGAGCATCAAGCCCAGCGTCCTGTTCGTGTGCGTCCACAACGCCGGCCGCTCGCAGATGGCCGCCGGTTGGCTGCGCCACCTCGCCGGCGACACCGTCGAGGTCCGCTCCGCCGGCAGCGACCCCGCCGACACGATCAACCCCGTCGCCGTCGAAGCCATGCGCGAGGTCGGCATCGACATCACCGCCAACACCCCGCGCAAGCTCGACTGGGACACCGCCGAGTCCTCCGACGTGCTCATCACGATGGGCTGCGGCGACGTCTGCCCGGTCTTCCCCGGCAAGCGCTACCTCGACTGGACGCTCGACGACCCCGCCGGCCAGGACATCGAAGCCGTCCGTGCCATCCGCGACGCCGTCGAGGCCCGCGTCGAACAACTGCTCACCGAACTCCGCGCCGGTACGCGCTGACGACATTTTTTTCGTGCATGTTTCCTAACTATTGACTGACGCAAATAGTTTCCGGCAGGGTGCCGTGCATGCTCACTCGTCGCGCCCTGCTCGCCATGGTCGGTGCCGCCGGCGGCGCCCTGGTCCTGCCCGTTCCCGCGTTGGGCCTGGCCGCGGACCCGGTCGCCGACGAGTACCGCCGCCTGCTGCTGGTGCACACCCGGTGGGTGCAGCAGCAGTGGGACCCGGCGATCGGCGCGTACCGGTCCGCTGACTTCCGGTTCGCGGCGGTGCTCGGCAACGCCGTGCTGCTCACCACCGACGGCTACGACGCCGAGCTGGCCGGGGTCGACGCGGCCACCCTCCGGCAGCGCACCCTCGCCACGATCACCCGTTTCGCGGCCACCAACCGCCTCAACGGCGGCACCGAGTGGGGCCGGCGGCTCTTCTGGGACTCCACGTTCGAGCTGTACTTCGTGCTCGCCGCACGCCTGCTGTGGGCCGACCTGAGCGCCGCCACCCGGACGCAGGTCGACGCCATCGCCCGCGGGCAGGCCGCGTACGCGTACGGGCTGGGCACCGGCAACGACCCGCTCAGCGGCTCCTGGACACCGAACGGCAGCGCGGGCGGGTACCGCGGCGACACCAAGCTGGAGGAGATGGGCGTCTACGCGCAGGCGATCGCGCCCGGCCTGGCCTGGGCCCCGGCCGGCGACGCCGAGGCGGCCCGCTGGCGGGACCGGTTCGTGTTCTGGTCGGCCAACGCGAGCGGCCTGCCCGCCGCCGACCGCGCCAACCCGGCGGTCGTGGACGGCCGCCCGGTCAGCGCGAACGTCGCGCACAACCTGCACGACACGTTCGTCGTGGAGAACCACGAGTCGGTCAACCCGCACTACCAGGCCGAGCTGTGGCGCACCGCGGGACGGGCCGCCGCGCACTTCCTCGCCGCCGGCAAGCCCCTGCCGCAGGTCCTCACCCAGCAGCCCAACGGGCGCGAGCTCTGGGCCACGATCCGCCTGCTCACCAGCGACGCGGGCGAGCCCGTGATGCCCATGGTCGCCGACCGCTACCACCTGTACGGGCGTGACGTGCTGCCGCTGGCGTTCCTGGCCCAGGTGCAGGGCGACCGGCACGCCGCCCGCGCCGAGGCCGACCTGGCCGCCCGGCTCATGCCGTACCTGCGGTACGCCCCCGAGTACCGGCTGACGAAGTTCAGCGGCGAGGAGAAGTACGAGCCGGAGGCCCGCGCCGAACTCGCCATCGCCTACCTGTTCCACCGCTGGCGCGCCACCCCGGTGACGCCGGTGACCAGCTCCGAGTTCTTCGCGGCCGCCGCGGGGGTCCGCGACTTCGGCGCGGCCGTCGGGTTGACCGCGCACCAGAGCGTCACCGGCTTCGCGGCCGCCGTCACGAAGCCCGGCTACGTCCGGTTCCTGTGGCAGCCCGGACACGACAACTGGCTGATCGACACCCGGGCGCCGGCGTTCCTGCCGGCCCAGACCGCGGCGCCGACCCGGCAGTGGACCGGCGCGTACGTCGCGTCCCGGGACGGCGTCGACGCCACCGTCACGGTGCTGCAGACCGCCGCCGGGTGGGCAGGCTACGCCACGCTTCCCACCGGCACCGTCGTCTACGCCGGCCCCGGTCCGTCCTCGCTGACCCTGTTCAACCTGAACATGCCGGGAGTGCCCGGCCTCGACGGCGCGCGCACCTTCACCGGTTCCGGCGGCGCCGTGACCCCCGCCGCCGGGCTCGGCGACGGCGGCACCGACGAGGTCACGTTCCCCGCGCGTGCGGCCCGGCACGTGCGCTTTCTCGGCCGGTCGGCCGCCGGCGTGTACGGCTACTCGCTGTACGCCTTCGAGGCCCTCGACGCCGCGGGCACCGACCGGGCGCGCGGCCGCACGGTCACCGCGTCATCGGCCGACCCGGCCTACCCGGCCGTCAACGCCGTCGACGGTGACGCGGGCACCCGGTGGGCGGTCTCGCGGGAGGAGCGCGGCCGCGCCGACAGCTGGCTCGCCGTCGACCTCGGCAGCACCGTCCAGCTCACCGGCGTGCGGTTGCGGTGGGAGGTCGCGTACGCCACGTCGTACCTCATCCAGACCTCGACCGACGGCAGCACCTGGACGACGGCGGTCACCGCGCCCATGACCGCGACACTGGGCGCCTGGGCGGACATCGACGGCCGCGCCGGCCTCGTCGCGCACGGCGCCGCCGGTCCGATCACGGCGTCGGCGGCGAGCGTCACCATCCCGGCCGCCAACCTCATCGAGGGCTACACCGGCGCCCGCACCGACCTGGCCACCGTGGCGAGCCGGCGGCTGCCCACCGGCGGGCCGGCGACGCTGCGCGTCAGTGACGCCGACGGCTACCTGACGTTGCTGAACCTCTCCCCCACCGCCCTGAACGGTGTGGTGCTGGCACTGCCGCGCGGCGACCGGCTGTACCGCGGCGTGTCGGTCGTCCGGTCCGACGGTGGCCTGGACCTCACCGCCTCCGTGCCGGCCGGCACCGGCGCGGTCCGGCCCGCCAGGTTCACCCTGACCGGCCGCGCACCGGCGGGCACCAGGTTCTCCGTCGCCGACTCACACAACGTCACCATCACCGCGCCCGCCGGCGCCGCCGTCGACGTGGGCCTCGCGGCCGGTGCCTGGTCGGCGGCCGCCCAGGTGCCCGCCGGGGCAAGCAGGAGCTTCGCCGTGCCGGTCAACGGGCCGGTCACCCCCACCACCGACCTGGCTCGCGGGCACGTCACGTTCCCCACCTCGCCGCTGCCCGCCGGCATGGGCGAGCCGTCGTACGCCGTCGACGGCAACCCCGGCACCGCCTGGCGTCCGGGCCCCAACGGGCGGATGGTCGTCGACCTGGGCGAGTCCCGCGCCGTGGCGAACGTCTCGCTGACCTGGACCGGCGGCACCCGACGTACGCCGCGCATCGAGACCTCGACCGACGGCGCGACCTACACCGTCTTCAGCGGGCCGGTGTCCGCGCGCTACGTCGCGGTGGCCGTGCCCGGCTGGACCACCGGCGACGCGGAGCTCACCGACCTGTCGGTCACCGCGTAGGCCGCATCCATCCGGCCACGGACGCCGGATCGCCGTCGACCGGCTCAGTGCCCGGCCGGGTCGCTGCCGCCGGGCGGGGCGCTGGCATCGATGCCGAGCGCCCGGCCCCGTGCCAGCTCCTCGAACTTCCTCAACCGCGCTGCCCGGCGGGCGGCCGCATTGGAACCGTCCAGCTGACCGGCGAACGCGGCCCGGGCGGCGGCGACCATGCCGGCGGCCACGGCCGGGTACGCGCGGGCGATGGCCCACAGCGCTTCCTCGGTCTCCATGTCGAGCCCGTTGCAGGAGTAGATCCCGCCACCGGTGGTCACCGAGGCCAGCAGCTCCTCGAAGATCACCCGCTGCTCATGCTCGTCGGGATGGTCCAGGCGCACCGCCTCATGCTACGGACGGTCGTCCCCCTTGTCGGTGGGCGGCACGGTTTGACCGTCCACCCGGCGGGTAGCCCGCGCCAGCACCCCGGAGGGAGTGATCGGCGATGTCGACCCGCACGCTGCCTGAGCTGTTCACCTGGCTGGAGCACGCCCGCCTCGCCGGCGACGTGCACTACGACGAGCGGCAGCGCTCGTGGATGGTGCTCGGGCATCCCGAGGTCACGGCGGTGCTCGGCGACCCGCACCGGTTCTCGTCCGACCTGGACGACCTCCTGCCCCGCCAGGAGGACCTGGAGCTGTTCCGGCGCGGCAACTTCGTCCGGATGGACCCGCCCCGGCACGACGCGCTGCGGCGGCTGGTGAGCCGGGCGTTCACCCCGCGGGTGGTCGCCGGGCTCGCCCCGCGCATCACCGCGGTCACCGGGGAACTGCTCGACCAGGTCGCCGGGGCGCGGCGCTTCGACCTGGTCGACGACGTGGCGTACCCGCTGCCGGTCATCGTCATCGCCGAGCTGCTCGGCATCCCCGCGGCGGACCGGCCGGTGTTCCGGCGGTGGGCCGACGCGCTGTTCGAACGGCCCGAGATGGGCCCGGACGAACCGCTGACCCGGATGATGGACGACCAGGCGGTCCGCACGGTCGCACCGGTGCTGCGGGAGATGAACGAGTACCTCCTGCGGCACGTCCGCACGCGACGCGCGGACCCCGGCGACGACCTCACGAGCGGGCTGGTGCACGCGGAGGCCGACGGTGAGCAGCTCGACGACGAGGAGATCATCGGCTTCGTCGGGCTGCTGCTGCTCGCCGGGCACATCACGACGACGGCGACGCTGGGCAACACGGTCGCCGCTCTCGACCGGCACCCGGACGCGGTGGCGCGGCTGCGGGCCGACCCGTCGCTGCTCCCCGATGCGATCGAAGAGGTGCTGCGCCTGCGCACCCCGTTCCCGCGCCTGGTGCGGCGGGCCACCGCCGACACCGTCGTCGGCGGCGTGACGGTGCCGGAGGGCGACGTCGTCACCGCATGGCTGGCCGCCGCCAACCGCGACAGCCGCGTCTTCACCGACCCGGCGCGCTTCGACATCACCCGCAACCCGAACCCGCACCTGACGTTCGGGCACGGCATCCACTTCTGCATCGGCGCGCCGCTGGCCCGGCTGGAGGCGCGGATCGCCATGGAGCTGCTGCAGCGGCGGTACCGGACGATCACCGTCGACACCGACGCGGCAGTGTTCCGCAACCCGTGGGTGATGCTGGCCCCGACGAAGCTGCCAGTGGAGGTCACCCTGTTTCCCGAAGCACACTCTGATTAACGGATGACCGGTGGCAGCAGGCCCGCCTGGCGGGCCCGGTACAGCCAACCCGGGTACTCGGCCATCATCAGCTCGAACAGCTGCTCGTCCGCGACTGCCGTCGGGCTCTGCACCGAGAACATGTCGGCGTTGTCCACGTACCTTCCCTTGAGCTCGTCCAGCTCTCGCAGGAAGGCGAACCTCCCGGAACCCAACGCCATGAACTGCCAGAAGATCGGCTCGTACGAGCTGGACCGCAGCTGTTCGACGGTGAGGTCCCGGTCTTCGGGCAACCCGTCGGTGACGAACATGACGTACACCGGCACCGGGCAGCCGACCGGTGCCCGTCGGGGGGCGTCGCTGCCGAAATACCTGCGACGCACGAGTTGCATCGCGGCGGCGTAACAGGTGGCCGCCTTCAGCATGCTTCGCTCCACCGTACGCGAGACGTACCCGTCCACGTTGGCCAGAGCAAGCGAGCCCATGTCGTATCCCTCTCTGCCGAACAGGAACACATCGACCCGCTCGTCGTCGTCGAAGCGCATGCCCAGCGCGAGCACCCGTTCGGCGAGGGCCTGCACCTCGCCGCTGTCGTAGAGGTCGCGCATCGAGGCGGAGATGTCCAGACACAGTGCGACGCGGGCGGTGTGCGTGTCGAGGCCCCGCTTGGCGAGGCTGACGGCAGCCTGTTTGGTCAGCGACAGCAGTTGCGGGGACGCGGCGCCGACGCGCGTCTCCATGTGCCCGAGGCGCGCTCGCTTGTGGAGAACGGCGGGCATCGGCGCACCGGGCCCGGCCTGATTCGGTTGCCAGGCCGGGGTCGCTGGCGGTGGTGGCGGTTGCCAGGGCCGGCCCGCTGGCGGACTCGGTGACGGTCGCCAGGCCGGGGCTGCTTGTAGGCTCGGTGGCGGTCGCCAGGCCGGGGCTGCTTGTGGGCTCGGTGGCGGTTGCCAGGCCGGGGTCGGCGGCGGGGTCGGCGGCGGTTGCGATACCGGGGGCGGTGGTGCGGCCGCTGGTGCCGGCTCGTCATCGGTGACCGTCACGCCGAAGTCCTGCGCGAACCCCGCCAGCCCTGACGCGTAGCCCTGCCCTACCGCGCGCAGCTTCCATCCGGCGCCGCGCCGGTACACCTCCGCGAACAGCAACGCCGTCTCGCTCGCCGCGTCGTCGACCTGGAACCGCGCGATCTCAGCCCCGCTCGTCGCGTCCAGCACCGCGAGATACAGCTCCGGCACCGACCCGAACGTGCCGCCGTCGGTCGAGCCGCCGATCACGACCCGGTCCACGGCGGGCGGCAGGCGGGCCGGGTCGATCGCGAGCGTCTCACGAGCCGCCGCCTTGCCTTCGTGGCGCACCACTCCGCTCGGGTGCGCGGGCTGGTTGTAGAAGACCATGTCCGTGTCGCCGCTCACCTTGCCGTCGGCGCCGAGGATCAGGACGCAGCCGTCCACCTCGGGCACTCCCGCACCCGGCCGCCAGCCGATCACCGCACGCAGCGGGGCGACCGGCAGCGTCATGTTCTGCCCCTTGGCCAGCAACATGGCGCAACGATAACGCCGGGCGACAACACCGGTCGGCCGAGCGCGCCCGGCCATGCCGATGACGGTCAGAAGGGCTGTTCGAGGACCTGCGGTCGCCGCATGCGGGCGCCGGGGATCTCGGCCTGGCGGGTTGCGCCGACCGCTCGTCTGCGGATCTCGGCCGACGTCAGGGATCGTCGTGCGGCGGCCGCGGGCGTGTACGTCTCGGTGTATTCGATGTAGGTGGACTGGCCCGGCAGTGAGATCGCGGCGCTGAGCGGGTCGACCAGGCCGGCCTGCAGGGCGAGCGGGCCGCCGAGCAGCACCCCGTACTTGATCGAGCCGCCGGCGTGGCTGAAGTACGCCTCCGTCTGCGGGCTGAGCGTGCCGGGCGTCGAGAGCAGCAGCGGGCCGAGGCACGAGCCGACCATGGCGCCGCCGGTGAGCGCGTCGAACCAGGTCGACGCGGTGGCCACGGCCGCGGTACGCGGGCTGCTGAAGAAGAACTCGGCGACGGCGACCGCGGTCTCGAACTCGGTCGCGCCGTAGACCGGCCAGTACCGCAGCGACTTCCAGGACGGCATCTGCCGGCGCTGGAACGCGCCTTGCAGGGCCCGCGCGCCGGGACCGCCGACGCCGACCATCATCGTGCCGGTGTTCGGGTCGGGGTTGAGGGTGTTGAGGTAGGCGGCGGTCGCGGCCGGCATCGTGTCGCCGGCGGTGAGGACGATGACGGTGCCGGGGTTCGCGCCGGCGGCGGCGCCCGCGGCGAGCGCGTCGTAGTACTTCAGCGACGTCGCGACGATCACCGCCTTCGGCGACGGGGTGATGGCCTTGGCGATGGCGACCGCGGTGTCGTACTCGTTCTGCCCCCACAGCCGCGTGACGGTGTAGCCCATCGCCCTCACCTGGTTCTCGACCTGGGTGGACAGGGCGATGGTGCCGCCGAGGAGGTAGACGGTGCCGGTGTTGCCGAGGACCCGCCTGATCTCGTCCTTCGTCGCCGGGTCCAGGCTGCCGCGCGGAGTGATGAGCAGCGGGCCTTCCTTCGCCACCGCGAGGGCGGAGCCGCCGAGGGCGTCCTGGTACGTGTCGTCGCGGGAGAGCACGACGGCCTTGGCCTGTGGGCGGATGCCGTCGTCGACGCCGCGGTCGGCCCAGTTGTAGCGGGAGGTGGCGATCGACGTGCCCAGCGCCGTCTGACCCCAGACCCGCTCGACGTAGTTGCCCGTGATCGGCTGCCAGGTGGGTTCGGTCGCCCACTCAACGAGGAGTTTCAGCTCCTTGGTCTGCACGTCGATGCGGTGCACTCCATGCGGGCCGCCGGTGAGCGGACTGAAGTAGCACAGGATGTATCTGCCGTCGGGCGACCAGGCCGGGTCGTAGTACGCCCCGGCCTCGGTGGTGAGCTGGACCTCGTTGCGGCCGTCGGCGTCCGCGACGAACAGGTGCCGGACGGCGTCGCCGATGGGACCTCGCTCGAACACCAGCTTCGAGCCGTCCGGCGAGAAGTCCGGCTCGGTGCCGTTCGTCACGATCTTGGTGATCTGCTTGAAGTTGTCGATGCGGTAGATGTCGCGCTGGATGCCGGTCACGCGGACGAACACGGCGGTGCCGGTGGACGAGATCGCCGGGGCCAGGTCGCCGCCGTAGCCGGCGCCGGGCGAGGTGTACGGCTGCTCGCCGCCCGACCAGGTGCCGTCCGAAGCCGTGTAGTGCAGCTGGCCGTAGCCGACGAAGAAGAGGAACCGGCCGTCGGGGGTGATCGCCGGCGCGCTGGCCTGCGGGCCGGTCAACCACGGGAACGCGAACCGTGCGGTGCCGTCCGGCTTCACCGACGTCGGCGTGTAGGTGTCGGAGGTGTAGTAGAACCGGCTGCCGTCCGGTGCCCAGCACCCCGGACCGGTGGTGCCGGAGCTCTCATTGTTGAGGGATGCGAGCAGCTTCGGCGACGAACCGTCCGCGTCGGCGATCCAGTAGTCGTGGTGGAGCTTGTACGTGATCTTCCCGGGTGTTCCGGGTGTCGCGGCACGCGCGGCCCGATCGCCGAGAACGACGGCCGGCGCGGCGGCGGCGACCGCCGCGGCGGCGGCACCGCGCATGGCGGCCCGCCGCGTGAGCTCGAACGACAACGGCCCGCCCTCCCATGCACCGGCCCGCCCCGATCGGTGGCCGGCGCGAAGCATAAAACGAAGATCACTTCCGCACCATGGGCCTCACGGGCCACACCTGCGGCCGCGCGGTGCACCGGTGCCGATTTGGGCGGTTTCGGTACCGGCATCCGGGTCGCAACATAGTGATGAACGCCAAAGTGACGAAATTCGTCGCTTGGAAGCTCGTTTATGACGAGTTCGTAAGATCTATGGACAGGAAAGTGGCGCTGCTCGTAGAGTCGGGCATCTTCCGCTGATCCTGGAGATGACGTTGAACATTGCCGCCCAGGAAAGTCCCTCGCTTTCCGCGACCGAACTGCACGCCGCGGCGACCGTCGTGGAAGGCAGCACGGTCATCGAGCTGTCCGAAGCCCACCTCGACCGCATCCGCCGTGGTGGCGTCACCGCCGTCAACCACACCGTGACCAGGCCCTACGCGGACACCGTCACCGCGCTGCGCGAGGTCAACCAGTGCCGCCGCTGGATCGACGCGCACGCCGACCGGGCGCTGCTCGCCACGAGCGTCGCCGACATCGAGCGGGCCAAGGCCGAGGGCAAGGAGGCGGTGATCCTCGGGCCGCAGGACACCGAGATGATCGGGGTCGACCTCGACCTGCTCGGCACGTTCTACGACCTCGGCGTGCGCATCCTCCAGCTGACGTACCAGCGGCAGAACCTGCTCGGCGCCGGCTGCGGAGAGAACGTCGACCCCGGCCTGACGCACAAGGGCCGCATCTTCGTCGAGGCGATGAACGAGATCGGCATCGTCGTGGACGTCTCGCACTGCGGGCAGCGCACCGGCCTGGACGCCATGGAGGCGTCCAGGACGCCCGTCGTCGTCACCCACTCGTTCTGCGACGCGATCTCGCCCCACATCCGGGCGAAGGACGACGCCTTCCTGCGCACCCTCGGCCAGCAGGGCGGCGTCATCGGCATCACCACCCTCTCGGGGTTCCTGTACTACCCGGACGAGCCGACCCGGCGTCCGGACCTGACCCGCTTCGTGGAGCACCTCAGTCACGTCGTGGAGGTCGCGGGCATCGACCACGTCGCGATCGCCACCGACTACGACGAGACGCTCACCGAGGCGATGCGTGCCGAGCAGCTCAAGGACAAGGAGTTCAAGAGCCTGCTCGGCGACTGGAAATGGGAGGAGCGGCGGGCGATCGGCATGGACGACGCCGCCGACTTCCCGAACTTCACCGAGGCGCTCCTGGCCGGAGGTTTCTCTCCGGCCGACGTGACGAAGGTCCTCGGCGGCAACTGGCTGCGGGTGTTTGGGGAGGCATGGAGCCCGGCCGGCCGGTAGGCGCGAGTTGAGAGATCAGCCAAGGAGACCCATGAGAACGCATTTCATGACCAGAGTGCTGGCGGTGGGCGTCGTCGCGGCGCTCGTGGCCGGTTGCTCCGGCGGCGAGCCCCCGAACAGTGACAACGGCGCCAGCACCAATGACGGCCTGACCAAGAACATCCGCCTGGAGGACGAGTCGCAGCCCTCCGGCACGCCGAAGGCCGGCGGCCGGCTGCGGATCATGATCCGGCTGGACGCGAACGAGCTCGACCCCCACAAGATGTCCGAGACCTCGGCTTTCGTCATCAACGAGCAGATCTACGAATCGCTCGTGGAGTCCTACCGCGGCGAGATCAAGCCCTCCATCGCCGAGTCGTGGGAGCAGAGCGCCGACGGGCTCACCCTGACGTTCAAGCTGCGCGACAACGCGTACTTCCACAGCGGGCGCAAGGTCACGTCGGCCGACGTGAAGTACTCGATCGAGCGGATCAAGAACCCGGCGACCCGCGCTCCGCGCGCCCGCAGCTACGAGGGCATCAGCGCGGTCGAGACGCCCGACGAGCGCACGGCCGTGCTCAAGCTCAGCAAGCCCAACGCGGCCATCCTGACCCTGCTGTCCACCGCCGCCTCGTCCATCGTGGACAAGACGGTGGTCGACGAGAAGGGCGGGCTCAACACCGCCGTCGACGGCGGCAGCGGCCCGTTCAAGATCGCGACGCGGACGGCCGGGCAGACCATCAAGCTCGACAAGCACACGCAGTACTGGCAGTCCGGGCTGCCGTACCTCGACGGCATGGACTTCACGTTCAACCCGGACGACAACGCCCGCGCCGCCGCGGTGCGCAGCGGCACCGTCGACTTCCTCTGGCGGCCCGCGCCGGAGTTCATCGACGCGCTGAAGAAGGACGAGAAGCTCAAGTGGTACGGCGGCTCCGGCTCGCTGTCGCTGCACCTGCGGCTCAACACGTCCAAGGCGCCGTACGACAACGTGAAGGTCCGCCAGGCGATCTACTACGCACTGGACCGGCAGGAGATCCTCAACGTCGCCAACTCCGGCTTCGGCACCGCGCTCAACGCGGGCTACCTGCCGCCGGACCGCTACGGCGCGCTCACCACACCGATGTACGGCAAGGCTGACATCGACAAGGCCAAGCAGCTGCTCACCGAGGCGGGCTTCCCGAACGGCTTCGAGGCCAAGCTCATGGTCATCGCCACCTCGGCGTTCCAGGTGCGCTCGGCCGAGGTCGAGCAGCAGCAGCTGGCGAAGATCGGCATCAAGGTGACCATCGAGTCGGTCGAGTCGACGATCGCCGACACGAAGACCAAGTCGGGCGAGTTCGACATGTACCAGTCCGGCTTCGGCCTCACCTACGACCCGGACGAGCGGTTCAGCGCCAGCTTCCTCAAGGGCGGCGGCCTGAACTACGGCAACTGGAGCGACCCCGAGTACGAGGCGCTCATCGTCCAGGCCCGCTCCGAGCTCGACAAGGACAAGCGCTCGGCGCTGTACCAGCAGGCCGAGAAGATCCTGGCCGAGCGCGGCCCGGTCGCGATGACGTTCCTCAACGCCGACTTCGACGTCGTGCAGAAGGACGTCCTGGGCTACCGCGGCGACCCGACCCCGACGTACCGCTTCTACCGCAGCCTCTGGCTCAACCGATGACCCTCCGGAGGGGCGCCCGGGTGTGGGCGCCCCTCCGGAGCACCTCGCAACGAAAGGCACCGGCATGGAAGACCTCCCGCTGAGCCACCGCTACATCATCGCCGCCCGGCTCAAGGGCTACCTCAACAAGCACGCCGAGTCCGTCGCCCTGCTCACCGAGGCCCTCGAACTGGAGCCGGGCGACCCGCGCCTGCTGCGCTTCCGCGGCCACCGGCGGATCTCCGTCCGCGACTACGCCGGCGCGATCGAGGACCTGCGGGCCGCCGCGGACCGTCTCGGCGACGTCGAGGACGAGCACGAGATGTACCAGCCCGAGGTCGAGAAGGACGTCGTCAGCCTGATCCTCGGCCGGCCCGACGCGGTGCGGCCGCAGCACCTCACCGACACGATGGCGGCCGCCGACCCGGCCGCGCTGGCGCGGTACAACACCACCCTGCACACGTCGGTCTGGTACCACCTGGGCGTGGCCCAGTACCTCGACGGCGACCTCGAGGGCTGCCTGGAAAGCTTCCACAACGCCGAGCGCTGCGCCCGCCACCAGGAGGGGATCGTCGCGTCGCAGGACTGGCAGTACATGGCGCTGCGCCGGCTCGGCCGGGCCGACGACGCCGACGCCGTCCTGGACCGGTTCCGCGGCATCGCCGTCGTCGACGAGGACCACCTCGTCGGCTACGAGGGCCGGATGCGCCTCTACACCGGCGAGCTGACCCCAGAGCAGCTGTGGGCGATGTGCGACGGCGACAGCCTCAAGACCGTGACCCAGGGCTACGGCCTGGGAAACTGGCACTACTACAACGGCGACGTCGCCCGGGCCCGCGAGGTCTTCGACGGCGTCCTGAAGACCGGCGTCACGCACGCCTTCGCCTATCTGGCGGTCACCTCCGAATACTCCCGCAACCCCGACTTCGCAACGGCGACCAAGGAGCACTGAGCATCATGGCGATCATCCGGGCCGAGATCGGCCACCGCGACCAGGAGACCAAAGAGGCGATCATCGCCGAGCTGACCGACGTCCTGGTGAAGTACGGCTCGCCGCGGGAGAACACCCACGTCCTGCTGTACGAGGTCTCCTACGACAACTGGGCCAAGGGCGGCGTGACGTACAACAACCGGAAGAAGAAGGCCCAGGAGGGCTCGTGACCGGCCCGCACGTACTGCTCACCCCGAACCTCGCCGAGCTCGTCCCAGGCCTGGCGGCCGACTACCCGCACTGCCGCTTCACGCCGATCCCCGACGACGAACCGGTCCGCGACGAGTGGCTCGACGCCGAGATCATCCTGCGCAGCGCGATGAACGAGGACACATTCGAGGAGCTGCTCAGCAAATGCGAGCGGCTGCGCTGGGTCCAGATCACCGCCGCCGGCTTCGACTGGGTCGGCGGCGCGGTCTGGCAGCACCGCCTCGACGAGGGCCTCGTCTACACCCGCTCACCGAACTCCTACAACGTGCCGATCGCCGAATACGTCATCGGCGCCATGCTCATGCACGGCCGCGCGTTCCCGGCGCTGCGCGAGGCCCAGCAGCGGCACGAATGGATCCGCCTCGTCGGCAAGGACGTCATCGGCAGCACGACCCTGGTGTTCGGCACGGGCGGGATCGGCTCCGAGGTGGCGTGGCGCGCGACCGCCCTGGGCTCCACCGTGATCGGCGTCAACCGCACCGGCTCCCCCGTCGACGGCTTCGCCCGGGTGGTGGCCTTCGGCGACCATTTCGCGCTCCTGCCCGAGGCGGATGCCGTGGTACTGGCGATGCCGCTCACCACGGAGAACCGGTACTTCTTCGGAGCGGAACACTTCGCGGCCATGCGGCCCGACGCGGTGCTGGTCAACGTCGGCCGCGGCGCGCTGGTCGTCGAGGACGCGCTGGTCGAGGCGATGCACACCGGTCGGATCGGCGGCGCCGTGCTCGACGTCTTCGAGGAGGAGCCGCTGCCGGCTGCGCACCGGCTGTGGGACCTGCCGAACACGACGATCACCCCGCACACGTCGTTCCGGGGCTCGGGCAACCTGCAACGCCTCGGCGCCGACTTCCGCGCCAACCTCGACCGGTACTTGTCCGGCGAGCCCCTCGCCGGCACCCACCGCCAGCCGGCCCTCGGCTACTGACAGCACTACGTTCAGGGTTCGAGTCCCTGGCGGCACACCGACCGCACCATTGCGCGAACCGGTGATCCTATTTCGTCGGTGCCCTCGTCCAAGTCGGGCGGGGGCGCTGGCGTGTCTGGGGTGGGAATTAGGCTCTGGCGCGCTTTCCGGATGCTGTTGGTGATCTTGGCTGGTTGATCAGTTTGCAGCGCGTCGTTGCCGGGCGCGGAGGTGCGTCGATGCTGGGATAGCAGGATGTC
>NZ_JBVJIJ010000065.1:0-17499 GCF_055586325.1 Dactylosporangium sp. NPDC051087
GCAACTCCCCAGTATCCGGTGTGCCCTCGTTGTCGCTGTTGAACACAACGTTAGGCACTCTCGGGAAGCATTGAATCCCCGAAACGTGCCACCGCGGCTAGGCCAGGAGGACGGTGCCGCGGACGTTGGCGGCCGGCTGCGGGCCGTAGTTCCGGGAGTCCCGGGCGGACCCGCGGTTGTCGCCGAGGACGTAGAGCATCCCGTCGGGCACGGTGACCGGCGCGCAGTCGGTGGCCGCGCCGTGGACGTAGGGCTCGTCCAGTGGCGTGCCGTCGCGGCGGACCCGGCCGCCGGCGCAGTCGATGGTGTCGCCGCCGACGCCGATGACCCTGTCGACGGTGGTGAACGCGCCGCCGTCCCCGGTGGGGACCCGCAGCACGACGATGTCGCCGCGGTCGACGCCGGTGACCCGGAACGTCAGCCGGTCGACGATCGCGTGGTCGCCGATACCTAGGGTCTGCGCCATCGCGCCGGACGGGATCCCCCGGACCGTGAACGTGGCGAACGCGCCCGCGGACACCACGGTGACCGCGAGGACCAGGCGCGCGGCGCGGCGGCGCGGCAGGGTGACGGGCATCAGGGTGCGCGCGGCGACCCGCAGGCCGCCCAGGGTCCAGCGCACGACGGCCCACGTGCCGGTGACATGGTCGAGCTCGGCGACGACGGCCGCGCCCCAGGGGCCTCGGGAGCGGCTGAACGCCGCGGTCAGCACCCGGCGAGCCAGCCGGTGCGCGGCGCTCACGACGCGGCCCGCGGGCGCAGCCGGGGCGAGGACGCGGCGGCGGCACGGGCGGCCAGCCGCTGCCGGGCGAGTGCCGCGCCGTCCTGGGTCAGCCTGTACAGGTGCCGCGGCGGACGACCGGGCTGCTCCGCGGGCTCCCACCTGGTCTCCAGCAGCGACCCCTCCGCGAGCCGCATGAGGATCGGATACAGCGAACCGGACGCCAGCCCGGTCTCGCGGCTCAGGTCGTACCCGTACCGCCACGCGCCGGGCGCGGCGAGCAGGGTCTCGAAGACGAGCAGCGTCTGCGGCGACGTGTGCGGCAACCTCGGCATACCCGAAAGTCTACATATGAAGACTATGGTGCGGAAGCGCTCGGCCGCGGGCCAGGGCGTCGACCCGGCGCAGGGCGTCCGGCAGGCGGAAGGCCCCGGCCATCGCCGTGACGAGCGCCGCCGCGTCGGGCAGCGGGAGGCCGGTCGCGGTGACGAACAGGGGCCGCTCGGCGCCGCCGCGGCGCACGGCGATCGCGTGGGTGGCGCTGCGGAACGCGGTCTTCGCCACGCCGACGACCGGGATGCCGAGCTCGTCGGCGACGTGCGCGCCGAGGCCCGGGCGGCCGTCCGGGTCGAGGTCGACGTACCCGTCGACGATGAGCAGGTCCAGCGGCGGCAGCGGGTCGAGCAGCGCGTGCACCGCCGGCAGCTCGCGCTTGTAGAACGCGCCCGGCTCGTACGGCGCGACCTCGTCGAGCCAGGTCACCCGCTCGTCGAGCGGACCGGCGAACGCCGGCTCGCCGGCGATCACCAGCGCGCCCCGGGCGCCGCCGGTCTCCGGGTAGTCGACGTCGATGGCCCCGTACCGCCGCGGATTCACGCCAGCAAGTGAACCAGCCCCGCGGGGAGCGCGTCGAACGGGTTCTGGTCCGGCCCGGCGCCGGTGGCCCGCGGGACGCCCGGGATCCGGGGGTGCGTCAGGCGACGTGCGCGGCGCTCTCGGAGGAGTCGAGGTCGGCGGCGAGCACCGACAGGTCCAGCCCGAGGGCCTTGGCCAGGGCGGCGACGGTGAAGAACGCCGGGGTGGCGATGGCGCCGCGCTCGATCTTGCGCAGCGTGTCGAGGGAGATGCCGGCCTCATAGGCGACGGCGGCGGCGCTGCGGGTGCCCCGCGCCTGCTGCAGGAGCCTGCCCAGGACGAGGCCGCGATGGCGTTCGTCTGCGGTCAACGGGTTGCGCACCATGCGTCGATGATAATCCTGGTATTAGAATCTTCGCCATGGTGGTTCTGAAGAGCGCTGCGGAGCTCGAGACGATGCGTGAGGCCGGCCGGATCGTGGCGCTGACGCTGCGCGCCGTGAGCGAGCGGGCGAAGGCCGGCGTGACCCTGCTGGAGCTCGACGAGCTCGCCAGGGAGATGCTCGCCGCGCACGGGGCGAAGTCGTCGTTCCTGGACTATCTGCCGTCCTTCGCGCCCGTGCCGTATCCGGCGGTGCTGTGCCTGTCGGTCAACGACCAGATCGTGCACGGCATCCCCGGCAGGCGCCCGTTGCGGGACGGTGACCTGCTGTCGATCGACTTCGGGGCGCACATCGACGGATACCACGGCGACTCCGCGGTCACGATCGGCGTCGGCGAGATCGACGACGCCGCGCGGCGGCTCGCGGACACGTGCGCCGAGGCCCTCGCGGCCGGGATCGCCGCCGCCCGGCCCGGCGGGCGGCTCGGCGACATCTCGGCGGCCGTCGAGGCGGTGTGCCGGGCCGCGGGCTACGGCATGCCGACCGGCTACGGCGGCCACGGCATCGGCACCGCCATGCACGAGGACCCGCACGTGCCCAACGTCGGGCGGGCCGGCCGGGGGCTCACCCTGCGTCCCGGCCTGGCCCTGGCGATCGAGCCGATGGTCATCGAGAGCGGCTCCGACCGGCACCGCCTGCTCAGCGACGGCTGGACGGTGTCCACGGTGGACGGTTCCCGCGCCGCGCACACCGAGCACTCGGTCGCGATCACCGAGGACGGCCCGGTCATCCTGACCAGCGGGTGACCGCAGCCCGGAGCCGCGGGCGCCGGCGACCGTCAGGGGCGGCCCGCGGCCCGCTCCAGCAGCCCGACGAGACCGGCCCGGGTCGCGACGACCACCATCGTGTGGCCGCGGTCCAGGGTCCGGCCGCGGTTGCGCTCCGGCCACCAGAAGGTCTGCACGCCCTCCGCGAGCCCCGGCCGGCCGGTCTGCACCGCGACCAGCCGGAGCTCGCCGGGGACGCTGACCTCGTGGAAGTGGCTGCCCTCCAGCTGTGAGCGGGCGCCGACCCGGACCTCGGCGACGAGCAGCACCCGGCGGCCGACGGGGATCGTGTCGACGACCTCACTGCCGACCATCGACGCGGCGAACGCGGGCGCGGCCAGGTAGGACACGCTGCGGGAGTGGTCGATGCCGAACGCGACCTTGATCCGCCGGGCGAAGTCCTCCTCGAACAGCCGCAGGACCACCCGCAGGTCGGCGCGCAGCGAGCGGGCCAGCAGCGCCGCCTCCAGGTTGGTGACGTCGTCGGTGGTGACCATGACCAGGCAGCGGGCGGTGGCCACCGACGCGGTCCGGAGGATCTCGGTGTCCTTCGCGTCGCCGAGGATCACCGGGATGCCGAGGCCACGGGCGACGGCGACGCCGCGGGCGGTCGGCGAGCGGTCCACGGCGACGACGTCGATGCCCTGCTCGTGCAGGCCCTGCACGACCCGGGTGCCGACGTTGCCGAGGCCGATGACGATCACGTGGTCGCCGACGGGGACGGCGAGGCCGCCGGCGGCGATCTTCAGCCGGGCCTTGACGAGCGTGTTGACGACGGCGGCGGTGACCGCCGGCATGACCGCGACGCCCGCGATGACGAGCGCGAGGTCGACGGCCTGGCTGATCCGGTCGGCCTCGAGGTCGGCGTTGGCGCCGCCGAGGGTGGTGAGCACGGTGACGTACAGCGCCCGCCACGGGCTCAGGTCCCGCACCGACGCGACCACGACGCTGCCGGTGACCAGCAGCGCGGCGACGCCGACGAGGACCCGGCGCAGCCCGCCCCTGAGGACCAGCCGGGTGGTGCGCAGCGGGTGCCGGCCGACCCGCGGCGGCGCCGGCTGGACCCGGCCGTAGACGCTGACGAGCACCAGGTCGGCGGCGTCGTCGTCGGCGGGCAGGGTCTCCTCGGTGGCCGTCACGGCGAGCCCGCACCGCACGTCGGTCGGGTTCGCCGAGGAGCGGTCGACGGCCGTCAGCCGCTGGCCGTCGGTCAGCTCGATCGACGTCGGGGTGTTGTCGCCGAGCGCCGCGGCGACGAACGCGGGCGCGGCGATCTCCGACGCCGACAGCACCGCGCAGTTGCGGACCCGCGACGCGACGCCCGCGCCGAGGACCGTGTTGAACATCCGCAGCACGACCCGCACGTCGGGCAGCGCCTCGCGGGCGATCAGGGCGGCGTCGACGTTGGCCACGTCGTCGTTGTCGACGAACGCGATCGCCTCGGCCTCGGTGAGCTCCGGCCGCAGGAACGTGGCCGCCGTCAGGCGGCGCTCCTCGACGACCATCGACCACGGGTCGGGCGCGCAGATCTCGGCGATCTCCGGTGCCAGGTTCTGCGTCAGCGCCGGCACGACGACCGTCACCTGTGCGCCGTAACTGTTGATGAGCTCCCCGACCAGCCTCCGCGCGAGGGCGTTGTCACCCCAGACGACGAATCTGCGCACGCGGCCGATCGTATCGACGAAAGGTGATCAGCAGGGTGGCGGGAATCCGGCCAGCAGATTGATGTCGTACACCATGATGGCGTAGCGGCCGGTGTCGAAGCGCTGCTTCGGCGGGCCCCACATCTTCATCGCCTGGTCCGGGGTGCCGTAGAACGGCCGGTCCTTCTCGAAGACGATGAACCGGGCGTCGTGCGCCGCGTCGTACATGCTGGTCTTGGACTGCCAGCACATCGGCACGACCCGGTCGACGTCGCCGATGACCGGCACGACCGTCACCTTCCCGCGGGTCGTGACGGTGATGTTGTTGGACACCCAGTAGGCGCCGAGGCCGTAGGCGAGGTCGCGCTCGCGCAGCCAGTCGGCGACGACCTGACCCTCCGACGGTTCGGCGCGCGGCGGCGAGTACGCCACCAGGTTGAGCGTCAGCAGCGCCAGGACGGTGACGAGGACCCCCTGCCGCCAGCGGGCCGCGGCGAGCCGTGGCCCGACGATCCGGCCGGCGAGGACCGCGGCCATCGGCAGCACCGGCGAGATCTCCCGCGCCGCCATCAGGTCGACCGGCAGCGTCGAGACGATCTCCGCGCCGATGTCGCAGCAGATCGCGATCGCCATGATCGAGTCGACTCGGTCGGCGGTGCCGCGCAGGGTCCGCAGCAGCACGATCGACACCGCGACCAGCGCGACGAGGAAGCCGATGAGGTGCAGGTAGGAGACCCCCTGCTGGACCCACTTGCCCTGCCAGCCGGGGCGGTGCGTGCCGAACAGGACGCCGAGCATCCGCGCGGTCATGTGCGTGCGGTGGAACCATTCGTCCAGCGGCGACAGCTCGATCGGCGGCTTCGGCGTGTGGTAGCCGCCGATCGCCTTCAGCCCCCAGGTCGCCAGGTGCGACAGGATCACGGACACGCCGGCGGCGACCGCGAGCTGGAAGTCCGTGCTGGCGAGGCGGCTGCGGAACGACCCGCCGAGGCGGAACGCCCGCACCAGGCACACCAGCGCCAGCGGGACGGCGCCGACGAACGTGACGAGCGGGTCACCCCAGGCACCCCACGCCAGCAGCAGCGCCACCACGACCGGTTTTGCCTTCGTGTCGCGCATCCGGTCGATCGCGCCCCACGCGAGCAGCAGCGGGACCGCGGAGCCGGTGTGGTTCGGCGAGGACAGCAGCGTCTGGTAGCCGGTGCCGGGCACCGGGCAGAGCAGGATCGCGACGGCCACCCCGACGCGCAGCCACGCCTCCAGGCCGGTCGCGCGGCCCTTCGCGAGGACCCCGGCCAGCAGCACGATCATCGTGTACGTGATCGCGGCGGCGATGTGGATCTGCTGCACGGTGGGGCCGGTGAAGACCTGGATCGCCGCGTACTGGATCAGCTCCGTCGGGTAGAACGCGACGTCCGACAGCGTCCAGCCGGTCAGCCGCGGGTTGCCGTGGAACATCTCGTGCGCCTGCATCGCGTTGCTGGCGCCATCGGCGTTGATCGGGAACGCGTACGCCATCCGCAGATAGGCGAAGAAGAGCCCTACGGCCGCCACGGCGATCCCGAGCCCGGTCACCAAACCGGTCAACTGCCTGGTTTTCAGCACCCCGGCAGGGTAGCTACCCGAACTCGTCGGCCAGCTCGCGGTATGCGGCTAGTACCGTTTCCGTCCGTTCCGTCAGCGTTTCGACGGGTTCCGGATCGCGGCCCGGGCGGGCGCTGATCGCGCCGAGCAGCGCGTCGGCCGCCTCGACCCGCACCTTGGCCCGCGTCTGCGCCGCCCGGTGGTCCAGGAACCCCTGGCACAGCCCGGCGAGGTTGCGCAGCCGCTCGACCCGCCGGACCACCTCCGCGTCGACGGTGGTCAGCTGCGCGGTGAGCTCCGCCTGCCGGTCCGTGACGGCCGCGAAGAGCAGACCGGCGCCGATCGGCTCGCCGACCGACGCGCGCAGCTCCCGGACCCCCGTCCGCAGCTCGCCGCGCTCGGCGAGGGCGTGCGCGAGGTCCCACAGCATGCGCTCCAGGGTGTCCCGCGGGTCGGTCGGGTCGCCGAGCCGCTCCAGGGCCGGCCAGGTCAGCACGATCCGGTCGGCGTGCGCGGCGGCCTCCTCGAACACGGCCCGGTCCCGGGGGTCGGTGAGGAACTGCCGCAGCGCCCGTTCCCGGCTCGCCGGCGTCTTCACCAGGTGCAGCCCGGCGAGCAGGAAGCCGGCGGCGGCGACGGCCGCCAGGATCGTGCGGCCCAGCGGCGGCGCGTTCAGCCAGTGGATGCCGAGCACGACGGCCGCGGCGCAGGTGAGCGCGGCCGCGTACACCACGAACACCCAGTTGTCGGCGGGCCAGAACGGTCCGGTGCGCGGCTGCCCGGCGCCGCCCGCGAGCCCTCGCTCCAGCGCATTCGTGGCCTGCCGGCGCACGATCGCGGTCCGCCGCCCGCGCAGGTACTCGATCACGCGCCGGTCCGCCGCCCGCGCGGGCACCCGGCGGCCTCCGGGCGCTCAGGCATGCCGGACCCGCCGGACCACGGTCGAGCCGGCGCTGGCCAGCAGCACCGTGGCGAGGGCGCCGGGCAGGCCGCCGAGGGCGCCGCCGAGCAGCGCCGTGGCCGCGAGCACCGGCACGGACAGCGGGCCGACCCATTTCGGCAGGTGCTGCGCCGGTACCCCGACCAGCGCGATCAGCGACGCGGCGGCCAGGGCGAGCGCCGGGGAGAAGGGCTGCCCCGACGCGAGGACCAGTCCGGCGGCGAGCGCCACCCCGAGCGCCGGCCCCGCGAGCGGCAGGACCGTCAGCAGCCCGACCCCGGCCGCGGCGATCTGCGCGTGGGCGACTCCGGCGACGTTGAGCGCCGGCCATGCGACGACGGCCGCGAGCGCACCCCAGACGCACCGGCGGGTCGCCGCCGCCGCCGGTCCGGGGCCCTCGTCGACGGCCCGGACGAGGATCACAGCAGCCGCAGTTCCCGCGCCCGCTCGACAGCCTCGCGCCGGCGGCCGGCGTGCAGCTTGCGGTAGATGTTCTTCACGTGCGTCTTGACGGTGTTGACCGACACGTACAGCGTCGAGGCGATCTCCAGGTTGGACATCGTGCCCTGCAGGTAGCGCAGCACCGTCAGCTCGCGTTCGGTGAGCGGCTCGACGAGGCTGCCGTCCGCGCCGCGGCCGCCGGCCGACAGCGGGGAGGAGCCGGCCGCCAGTTCCGCGGCGAGCGGGTGGTACACGGGCAGCAGCGGCGCGAAGTTCGCGAGGAGATCCCGGACGGGGTGGCCACCGACGAGGAACGGCCGGCGGAAGCTCTCCTCCTCCGCGATGTCGAGAGCCACCTCGAGACCGCGCAGGACCCGGTTGCGGTCGCCGAGCGCCCGGCCGGCCAGCGACGTGAGGATCGCGGCGTGCACGGTCCAGGTCAGCGCCGTGTCCACCGACGGGGTCGCGTACTGCTGCGCGGTCGACGCGGCGGCGGCCGCCTTGCCCTCGACCAGCGCCGCCGACGCGTCGACGCAGGCGGCCCAGCCGGCGTAGATGTCCGGGTCGCCGCCGGTGGCGATGAGCCGCCGGGCCGCGCCGAGGTCGCCGCCGCTGATCCGCAGCTCCGCCTCCGTCAGGGCGAGGGCCCGCTCCACGCTCGGGGCGAGCGCCGCGCCACCGAGCTCGCGGCGGGCCGTGTGCAGCACCTCCAGGGCGGCGGCGAGCCGGCCGGAGCCGTGGCGCAGCCGCGCGCGCACGGTGGCGATCGCGACCAGCAGGTCCGGGTCGCCGGCGGCCAGGTCGAGGCCCTCGTCGAGGAGGCGGTCGGCCTCCGCGATGCGGTCCCATTCGCCGTACACGCTGGCCAGGGCCATCCGCACCCAGCCGAGGTCGGTCGCGTCGGTGATGCCGAAGCGGTCCGCGGTCACCAGGGCCTGGCGGCCGAGCCTGGCCGCGGCGCGGAGCCGTCCCCGGGACGACTCCAGGACCGACAGCTGTGCCGCGGCGCACACCTGGGTCTGTGTCATGCCTGTGCGCTGGGCGAGCACCAGGGCGCCGTGCAGGGGCGTTCCGGCGGCGGCGAGCTCGCCCAGCCGCAGCCGGGCCTCGCCCTCGTCCAGCATGGACAGTGCCCGGACCTCGTCGGTCTGCTCCTCGGGGCGGTTGAGCTCGCCGAGGGCGGCGAGGGCCCTGCGCGGGTCGCCGGACAGCCACGCCTCGGCGGCGGCGAAGCCGGCGACCATGCGGGCGTTGAGGCGGACCTGTCCCTTCGGCTGCTCCTTGACCTGCTCCTGAACCTGCTCCTGCTCCTGGGCCTGCTCCTTGACCTGGTCCTGGTGCGTGCCGTTCGGGGCGGGGGCGGTCATGACGGCCGTCGCGCCGCCCTGCGTGGCCGGGACGTGCAGCGTGGCGGGCAGGCCCGCACCGCTCTGCCCGGTGCTCTGCCCGGTGCTCTGCCCCGCGCTCTGCCCGGTGCCGCCGAGGTTCTGGCCGCCGGCGACGGGGCCGCTGTTGCGCGGGCCCGTCCCGCCCACGGGGCCGCCCGCGGCGGCCGGCATGTTCGTGCGGCCCGGATGGTTCTGGGTGCTCTGGTGGTGCGGGCCGTTCACGGCGCCGGGTCCGTTGCCACCCGCCGCGCCGGTCCCGGCGCTGGTGCCGTTGCCGGCCGGGGTGCCGTTCGAGCCGCCGTTGCCGGCGGGCGCGCCGGTGCCGCCGCCGGACGGGGCGCCCGGCTCCTTGGCCTGGCCGGGTGCCGCGGGCGAGCCGGCGGGCGCAGTGGTGGCGGGCGGGGTGTCGGTGGCGCGGTTGCTGCGGCGCAGGAAGTCACGGGTGCCCTCCAGGTCGCCGACGCGCAGGCGCTCCGCCGCGAACGCCAGGGCCAGCCGGGGGTCGGTGTGCTCGTCGCCGGCCGGCGCGTGCGGCGCCGCCTCGTGCGGGCGGTCGTAGCGGACCCCGCCGACGATGTCGGGCCAGTGCCGGTCGAGGGTCTCGACCGCGGTCGTCCAGTCCTCGGCGAGCAGCGAGTGGCGCATCGCCTCCGCCGGGATGCCATAGGTCGCGTGCCACGCCGCCGCCCTGCGGTGCAGCTCGGCGACCCGTTCCGGGTTGCGGCGCAGCAGTTCGGAGTGCAGCGTGCGGGCGAAGAGCGGGTGGAAGCGGTACCAGCCGCCGGGTCCGGCGTTGCGGGTCAGGAACGCGTTGGAGCCCTTGAGCTCCGCGAGGACCCGGGCGCCGTCGTCGCGGCCGGTGATCGCCTCGACCAGGCCGGCGTTGAGCCGGGTCGCGACCGCCGTGTCGAACAGCAGCCGGCGGGTGTCGGCGGGCAGCGTCTCGATGACCTCGCCGGTGAGGAAGTCGCCGACGGCCGTGCTGTAGGGCCCGCCGTCGTCGAGGACCCGCTCCGGCTCCGGGTGCCCGCGCATCGCCATCGCGGCGAGCCGCACACCGGCCGGCCAGCCCTCGGTCATCGAGTGCAGCTCGTACAGGGTGCTGCCCGGCAGGACCACGTCGTGCGCCGCGAGGAGCTGCGCGGTCTCGGCGATGGTCAGCGACAGGTCGGTCGTGCGCATCTCCGTCAGCGAGCCGTTGACCCGCCAGCGGTACAGCGGCAGCGCCGGGTCCCGCCGGCAGGACAGCACCAGGTGCAGCTTGCCCATCCCGTGCCGTACCAGCGACTCCAGCTCGGCAAGGGCGGCCTGGTCGCTGATCTCGCGCACGTCGTCGACGACGACCACGTGGGGGCGGTCGAGGGAGTCGACGGCCCGCGGCAGGTCGTCGGCGTAGAGGTCGGTCTTGGCGTCCCCGGTGGACGCCGTGTCCCCGGCGGACAGCGCGCCGCGCAGCCGGCCCGGCACGTCGGCGCCGTCCGGCGAGTGCGACGTCACCCAGCGCACGACCGGCAGCTCGTCGCCGATGCGCACGGTGCGGGCCCACGCGACCAGCGCCGCGGTCTTGCCCCAGCCGGCGGGCGCCGTCACCAGGGTCAGCGGCGCCCGGACCGCGGCGTCCAGCTGCTGCACGACGCGATCGCGCAGCACGTATCCAGGCGGCAGATCCGGCACCGCCAACGTCGACGGGGCCGTTCCACGGCGATCCTGCTGTACCAACGCTTGCGACACTCGGTGCCCCCCGATTTCATACCTCGCCAAACGTGACGAGCAAAGCACCGCCCGCAGCAGCGGGGCCTCACCCTGCCTGGGTGGTCTTCCCTTGACGGATGTGGCTGTTTGCCTTGCGTAGCAACGGTTCCATCGACGTCGCTGCACCGGCGCGCCACGCGCAGAAGGCTCACCCGGAACGGATGACGCGTGGTCACCACACTGGTCGGCAGCGTTCCCGCTATCGCCCGTCGCGTCGACGAGCGGGGAGGGGGATGAGCCAGGATGAGCGCGCTTGTCGGCGAGATCGAGCTCCGCGGCGAGAACGGGTTCGAGCTGAGCCTGAGGGGTTACCACCGAGCCCAGGTCGACCGGTACGTCGCCACCTTGCAGATGCGGCTGACCACCGTGGAGACCGAGCTCGCCTCGGCGCGCTACCGGGAGCAGCAGCTGGCGGGCAAGGTCGAGCGGCTCAACACGGAGCTGCGCCAGTGCACGTGCGGCGACGAGAGCTCCAAGGCCGTCGGCGGCCGGATCCAGCAGATGATCGAGCTGGCCGAGCAGGAGGCCGACGACCTGCGGCGGCAGGCCGCCGAGCAGCTCGACAGCGCGCGGGCCGCGGGGGAGGCGATGCTCGCCGACGCGCGCAAGCACGCCGAGGACGCGATCCGCGACTTCCAGACCGCCCTGGCGCAGCGCCGTTCCGAGGAGGCCCGCGCCGAGCAGGCCCGCCGTGTGCAGTGGGACACCCGCCGGCAGCGGCAGCGCGAGGCGGCCGAGCACCTGCTGGCGTCGACCCGCTCGATCGGCTCCGAGAGCCTGCAGACCACGAGAAATCTGCTGGACGCCCTGTCCGAGCAGCACGCCAAGCTGATCGCGGAGGTCGAGACCGCGGAGAAGGAGATGGCCAACCTGTCCAACGCCTGAACGACGTTCTGCCCCGTACCGAAATGCCCGGTGGTCCATCGTGGACCACCGGGCATCGCCCTGTTCCGGGCCGGATCAGGTTTCAGGGGCGGATCAGGCGAAGACCTCGTGCAGGTGGTCCTCCTGCTCCTTGGACAGGTTGGTGTGGATCAGCTTGGGCCGGTCGCCGGCGAACGCGTCACGGACCCGGTCGACGACCACGTCGGTGGTCAGCACGAACAGCGCGGACGTGCCCGGCTGGATCTCGTCGCGGGTCCGCTTGATGAAGTCGTCGTCGATGCCCACGTCGGTCAGCGAGCCGGCGATGGCACCGGCCGCCGCGCCGACCGCCATGCCGAACAGCGGGATCAGGAAGATGAGGCCGAAGAGCATGCCCCAGAACATGCCGCCGAGCGCGCCGCGCGCCGTGAGGTTGTGCAGCTGGCGGGTCTTGGGCTTGTCGGAGCCCTGCTGCCAGGAGACGGTGGCGGCGTCCTCCACGGTCACCAGACCCTGCTTCGCGAGGTCCTGGAGCTTCTCGGCGGCTCTGGAGGCGCCCTCGGGGGTGTCGAACTTCCAGACGGTCAACGTGGCCATCGTCGTGCTCCGTTCCTTGAGACCGATGTAGGTCGAGCGTCGCGGCGGCCGGCCGTGCCCTGCCCCACCTGTGCGGAGTGACGATCTGCCCGCTGGCTGATCACCCCGCCGGGGTGAGGACGCATCACTCGGACAGCCAGCAGGATTCCTGCCATGAACGAACTGCGGGCGGCCCTGATGGTGACTGCTGCACCATCGATGATGGTCCGCCCGTTCCCGCCAGCCGCGGGCGTCACGTCGTCGGTGGTCCCCGGCGTGACGACCCAGCTGGAGCGTCAGGTGAACACCGTTGAGCAGGGGGTACTCAACGGGGCAGGAGGAGCGGTGGACACGGCCCGCATCCTGCGCACCGGGCGCTCTTCAGCGAGGGCGGCGGGAGCCGATGGGTGGGCGGCTGATCCGGAGGAGGCCGCCCACCCATCGCAAGTCCCCACCTAGAGACGTCTGACACCGAAGGACGGCGCGAGAGGCGCCGACGCGCTCCCAGGCCCGCGTCGGCGCCTCGAACGTTTCTGCCGGGACACTCTTTTTATCCGGACATGAAGCGGGACACGAAGAAGGTGGCTGCCACGGGGGCAGCCACCTTCTTCTCTGTGTCTTCTGCAGTGGGTGGGCGGGGAGCTGTCAGATCACGCCGTGATCCGACGTGGGTGCGGCGTGCCGCGGCTGGTCCGTGGACCACCGTGCCGTCTCGTCGTGCCGGGAGTGCGCGCCGCCGCCGCCGATGTCGCCGTACCTGGGCGGCTGTGGCGTCTCGCCGGGCGCGGCCATGTCGCCGTGCCGGCCGGTCGTCTCAGCGGAGTGCGCTCCTTCGTTCGGCCTCGCGGCCGCCCCGGGCCGTCCTGCCGGGTACGGGCCGCCGGGTGGATAGGGTCCGACGTTCTGCGTGGCGCCCTGCGCGGGTGCGCCCGACGGCCGTGCGCCCGGATGGCTCGGTGAGGTCGGCGCGTTCATCGGGATGCCGACGCCGTACCCCTGGTAGTCGGCCGACTGGAAGTCGCGGTCCGCCCGGTGACTGCCGGGCACCGCCGGCGCCGTCGTGGGCGGCTCCGACTCCGCCCAGTGCACGGTGAGCGCGAAGAGCACCACGACGCTCAGCGTGAGCATCAGCATCGACCACACCGGGTACGCGCCGAGCGAGCCGATCTGGACCAGCATGTGCAGCGCCACGATGACGATCGCCGCCACCCTGGCGACGACGTTGCGGGCCATCAGCCCGATCCCGGCGGCCAGCAACAGGCCGCCGAAGACCAGCAGGACCACGCCCCAGCCGGTCAGGTTGACGACGACCAGACTGTCGCCGTCGATGAACGCCACCTGGTTCTGCAGCAGCGCGACGAGTCCTTCGAGCACGTTGAGGAGCCCGAGCACGACGAGCATGACGGCCGCGAAGGTGACCCAGCCGAACCACACGGCTCTGCTCTTGGTCATGGCCTCTGTGTTCCTTCCTCTGCACGAGCGGGACACCGGCAGGAGGCAGGTCGGCAGGTCTGACCGAGCAGGTTCGTCGTCCGGCCGCGGCGGACAAGAGAGGAGGCGCCGCGGCCGGATCCGGCGAAGCTCGTGTGGCGACCTCCCTCCCTTGCGGAAATTGCGAACCGGTGCTTTTGAGCCGATCGTTCGGTGCATCCGGATGACCGGACATCACCCTGCCCGTGTGAGTTGAAGTGCGCGTCCATCGATGGAGTGACCGTCACCCCCGCCGGGTGAGGACTTCTCACCCGGCGCCGCCAGCACAATGCGGTCGTGGAGATGGCCTGGATACCTGGTGGCACGTTCGCCATGGGTGCGGACGGCTTCTATCCGGAAGAGGCGCCGGTGCGCAAGGTCACCGTCGACGGCTTCTGGATCGACTCGCATCCCGTCACGAACGCCGAGTTCGCCCTGTTCACGACCGAGACCGGCTATGAGACCGTGGCCGAGCGACAACCCGGGCCGGACGGCCCGGACGCCGGCCAGGGCGCGCAGCCGGGCTCGATGGTGTTCGTGCAGCCACCGGGCCCGGTGCCGCTGCGCGACTGGCGGGTGTGGTGGGAGTTCCAGCCCGGCGCGTCCTGGCGACATCCGTGGGGTCCCGACTCGTCGATCCGTGGCAAGTCCGCGCACCCGGTGGTGCACGTCGCCTACGAGGACGCCGCCGCGTACGCGAGCTGGGCCGGCAAGGACCTGCCGACCGAGGCGGAGTGGGAGTTCGCCGCCCGTGGCGGGCTCGAGCAGGCCGTCTACCCGTGGGGCGACGAACCCGAGCCGGGCCGGGCCAACATCTGGCACGGCATCTTCCCGTGGCTCGACCGCAGCGACGGCGGGCACGGCACCAGCCCGGTCGGTGCGTTCGCCGCCAACGCCTACGGGCTCTTCGACGTGGTCGGTAACGTGTGGGAGTGGACGTCGGACTACTACCGCTCCGGCAACGCCAGGTTCGACCTGGGTGATGACCCTCTTCAGCCGCAGGGTGAGGTCGCCGACAACCCGCGCGTCGACACCCCGGCAGGGGCGGCCGTCTATGCCAGCCGGGTCGTCAAGGGCGGCTCCTACCTGTGCTCCACCGGCTATGACCACCGGTTCCGTCCGGCGGCGCGGCAGCCGGAGGCGGTCGACAACGGCAGCTGCCACGTCGGCTTCCGATGCGTCCGGAGGCTCGGGTGATGACGCACCGTCATTTGTTCACCCCCTACGGGTGAGGCGTCCTCACCTTTAATCGCCCCACAATCCCGTGGTCATCCGCCGTGCTGCGGTGGGTGGGAGGGGGCGAAAAACGTTGGGGCAGAAAACGCTCGTTGACACCATCACCCGTCCTGTACTGCACTTCGCAGTGCCTGAGCCGCCCCGCTATCACGTGCCACGACCACGTCTTCTGGACGCGTTGGATCGGGCGGTGGCGGGGCCTTTGACATTGATCTCCGCTCCGGCGGGGTGGGGCAAGACCACCCTGCTGGCAGAGTGGGTGGCGGCCGGGCGATCGCCCTGGCCGCTGGCGTGGTTGACCGTCGAGGCGCACCACGGCCCACGCTTTTGGGAACACGTGCTGGGTGCGGTCGCGGCGGCCACCGCGGAGCACCAGGTCACCGCGGCACCCGCCGACGGTGGCGAGGCACTCGACGAACTGGTCGTGCTGCTGCGCCGGCCCGGCCCGCCGGTCGTCGTCATCCTGGACGACCTGCAGGAACTTTCGGTCCCGCGGGTGTGGGGCGAGCTCGAGACGCTGCTTTCCCAGGCGGGCGACCGCCTGCGCCTCGTCATCGCCTGCCGGACCGACCCGGCGCTCACCCTGTACCGCTTCCGTATCCGCGGCGCGCTCGCCGAGCTGCGCAACGGGGCGCTCGGCTTCACCCTCGACGAGACGGCGCAGATGCTCAACGCGCACGGCGTCCGGCTCGCCGAGGCGGCACTCGTGGAGCTGCACGCGGTGATGCGGGGGTGGGCGGCGGGACTGCGACTCGCCGCCCTCGCCGTGCAGGGGCACCCGGAGCCGGACAGCCTCGTGCCGCGGTTCGCGTTGCAGGACCGGGCGCTGGGGGAGTACCTGGTCGGCGAGGTCTTCGACACGCTGCCGGAGGACATCCGCGAGGTCGTGCTCTGCACCTCGGTCCTCGACCAGGTCAGCGCGGAGCTGGTGGAGGCGCTGACCGGCCGGGTCGACGGCGCCCGCATCCTGGGCTCGCTGGAACACTCCAACCTGTTCGTCGTGCAGGGCAGCGGCAACGCCGGCATGTACCGGTGCCATCCGCTGTTCGGGCTCATGCTGTACGACGAGCTGCGGCACCGCCGGCCCGAGCAGGTCCGCCAGCTGCACCGGCGGGCCGCGGACTGGTTCGCGTCGCACGACCTGCCGGCCGACGCGCTGCGGCACGCGCTCGCCGCCCGCAACTGGGGGCAGGCCTCCGACCTGCTCGCGGCGAGCTGGCAGGAGCTGGTGCCGGGGGCCCGGCTGCGGACCATCAAGGAGCTGGTCCCGCCGCCGCCGCAGGAGGTCCGCAACGACCCGAAGCTGGCCCTGGCGTTCGCCGCGGAGCGCCTCGACGCCAGCGACCCGCAGGGCACGGAGACGTTCCTGCACCTGGTCGACCGGTCCCAGCACACGCTGGTCGAGTCGGCCCGTACGGCGCTGCGGCCCATCGTCGACAGCTTCCGCATGGCCGAGGCGCACCAGTCGGGCAAGCCCGACCTGATCCTCGCGACCGCGCCGCAGCTGCTGCGCGACGACATGGGTCTCGACGACCAGGACACCGCGCGGATGCGGGCCCTGGCCCTGGTCGCCGTCGGCGGCGCCCGGCTGCTGCAGGGCGACCTGGCGCAGGCGGAGCTCGCGCTCACCGAGGCGCTCGGCCTGGCCCGCCGGTGCGGCGGCGTGCAGTCGCAGCTCGCGGCGCTGCGGCAGCTCGCGCAGCTCAACGTGACCCGCGGGCGGCTGTCGGCGGCGATGCGCTACGGCAAGGAGGCGCTGGCCCTCGCCGACCGTGAGGGCCAGACCCAGGGCAGCGACGTCGTGTGGGCGCAGCTCACCGTCGCCGAGGTCTGCTACCTGCAGGCCCGGGTGCGGGCGGCCGAGCACTACCTGGACCGGGCCCTGGACGGCGGCGGGCTCGCCGACCCCGGGCTGGTCGCGGTGGCGACGATGTCCCGGGCGCACATCCGGGCCGCCGCCGGCGACGCCAGGGCCGCCTGCACCGAGCTCGCCGCGATCCGGCGGCAGCTCGCGGACTGGCGGTACACGCCGAGGCTCCAGCACTGCGTCACGCTCGCCGAGGCGGAGCTGCGGCTCGCCGCAGGCGACGTGGAGGCGGCGAAGCGGCTGCTCAACCTCGAACCGGTCGAGCTGCTGACGCCGTGGCTGGGGGTGGTGCGCGCGAAGGCGCACCTCGCCGAACGCCGTCCGGCGGCCGCTCTCGGCGCGGTCCAGCCGTTCCTGGAGTACACCACCGGGTCGCTGGTGTGGACGGTCGACGCCAACCTCACCTGTGCCCGGGCGCTGCGCGCCCTCGGCGACCGTTCCAAGGCCGGGCGGGCCTTGGAGCAGGCGCTGCGCTGCGCCGAGGACGAGGGCATCCGCTGGCCGTTCGTGGCAGGTGGCCAGCCGGTCCGGGAGCTGCTGGTGACCTACCTACCGGCGGGCAGCGGCTTCCGCGGTGTCGCCGAGGACATCGCGACCGAGCTCAACGGCTTCGGCCGCCCGGCCGCCGTGGCGGGCGAGCTGGCCGAGCCGCTCACCGAACGCGAACTGGCCGTCCTGCGCTACCTGCAGGGCACGCTGTCCGCGGGCGAGATCGCCTCGATGCTCTACGTGTCCGTCAACACGGTGAAGACGCACATGAAGAACATCTACCGCAAGCTGGGGGTCGGCAGGCGGCGAGAGGTGATCGAACGGGCCCGCGAACTGAACCTGCTCTGACGGTTCGCCAGGCACAGCAGCGGGGGGGGGGGGGGGGGGGGGGGGGGGGGGGGGGGGGGGGGGGGGGGGGGGTGGGGGGGGGGGGGGGGGGGGGGGGGGGGGGGGGGGGGGGGGGG
>NZ_JBVJIJ010000066.1:0-17364 GCF_055586325.1 Dactylosporangium sp. NPDC051087
TCTGCGCGGTGCTGTCCCGGTACGGCTACAGCCCCGCCGACGACAGCCCCTTCGCCAACCGCATCTTCGACCCCCTCGCCGTCGACGACTACTTCAAGGCGCCCCCGCAGGTGAAGTCGATGCTGCTCGGCTACCACGCCAACACCAACTACTCCGTCGTGGACACCGACCTCATCGAGACGCTCTACCGCCGCGTGTACCGCGAGAAGGTCCTCGGCACGCAACGACTCCGCCTGCTCAACGTGTCCCGCCTGACCGCCGCCGAGGAGACCGCCGGACGGGTCGCGGTGACCGTCGAGTCGATGCTCACCGGCGCCCGGACCGTCCTGGGCGCGGACGTGCTCGTCTGCGCCACCGGCTACGCGCCCGCCGACCCGTTCCCGCTGCTGGGCACCCTCGCCGACCGCTGCCACCGCGACGAGCGGGGCCTCGCCGTCGTCGAACGCGACTACCGCATCCGCACCGACGCCGGCGTACGGGCCGGCATCTACCTGCAGGGCGGCACCGAACACACGCACGGGATCAGCTCCTCCCTGCTGTCCAACACCGCGACCCGCTCCGGCGAGATCCTCGACTCGGTCTGCGAACGGCGCCAGGATCCCCCCGCCGAGCTGCCGGCCGCCGCCTCGTCCGCCGGCGCCGTGCCCGCGCTGTCCGGCTCGGGGCGAGCCGGCTCCTACGCGTGACCCGGCTCCGCGCCGACGGCATCACCGTCGGCTACGACCGCAGGACGATCAGCACCGACCTGCACCTCGACATCCCCGACGGCCGCTTCACCGTCATCGTCGGCCCGAACGCCTGCGGCAAGTCGACGCTGCTGCGGGCCCTGTCCCGGCTGCTCACCCCCTCGAAGGGGCAGGTGCTGCTGGACGGCAGGTCGATCCACGCGTACCCGGCGAAGGAGGTCGCCCGCCGGCTCGGGCTGCTGCCCCAGTCCTCGGTCGCGCCCGACGGCATCACCGTCGCCGAACTCGTCGCCCGGGGCCGCTTCCCGCACCGGCGGCTGCTGCGTCAGTGGTCCCGCGCCGACGAGGCCGCGGTCACCGCCGCGATGGCCGCCACCGGCGTCACCGACCTGTCCGGCGAGCTCGTCGACACCCTGTCCGGCGGGCAGCGGCAGCGGGTGTGGGTCGCGATGGTCCTCGCCCAGCAGACCCCGATCGTGCTGCTCGACGAGCCGACCACGTTCCTGGACATCGCGCACCAGGTCGAACTGCTCGAACTGTGCCTGCGCCTCAACCGCGACCAGGGCACCACGATGGTCGCCGTCCTGCACGACCTCAACCAGGCCTGCCGCTACGCCGACCACATCGTGGTGATGAAGGCCGGCGTCGTCGTCGCCGAGGGCCCGCCGCACGAGGTCGTCACCGGCGACCTGGTCGAGGACGTCTTCGGCCTGCCGTGCCGCATCATCCCCGACCCGGAGACCGGCACTCCGCTCGTCATCCCCCGCGCCGGCGCCCTGCACGTCCCCGCATCCGTCTGACCCGCGCCCCTGTGGGCGGGCCTAGGATCGGGGCGTGACCCTGCCGGCGGAACAGCTCGTGGCCGCCGCCGTCGACCGGGGAGACGCGCAGTGGCTCGCCGCGCACGTCGACGGGACCGCCTGCCCGCCCGCGCTGCTGGCCACGCTCGCCCGGCACGCCGATCCGCGGCTGCGGCTCCTCGCCGTCCGGCTGCTCGGCGCCCGCCTGGCCGTCGCCGGTGCCGGCGACGTGGCGGGGGTGCTGCCGGCCGGGGTCGACGACGTGCCCGAGGTCGCCCTGGCGGCGGCGGAACTGTTCCAGCGGCACGGCCGGCACCTGCCGGCGGACGCGTGGCCTGGCCCGCTCGACGACGGCGTGCCCGCGGTGGTGCGGGTGGCGTGGCTGCGGGCCGGGTTCCTGCACCTGCCGGGCAGCGTGACCGCCGCGCCGACGACCGAGGTGACGTACCAGGCGGTGGCCGGCCTGAGCTGCGCCGTCGTGCCCGACCCGCCCCGGCTCCTCGACGAGCTCACCGGCCGCGACGACCCGGTGCTGCACGCGGCGGCGCTGCGCCTGTGCCGGGAAGGGCTGCGCGCCGCGGTGGTGGCGCCCGCGACCGCCCGGCGGGTCCTGGTCCGGCTCCTCGGCAGCGGCACACCGGCGGTCGTGGAAGGGGCCCTGCGCGATCTCGCCCAGCCGTGGGCGGCCGTCGACCCCGCCGTCCCGCCGCGCCTGCGGGCGCTGCTCACGGCGTCCACGGGGTCCCCGGGTGTCGCCGAGGCCGCCGTGGACGCCGCCGCGCGGTGCCGGCTGCGCGACCCGCTGCTCGAGGCCGCCGCCGATCCGGGACTGCCGCCACGCGCCCGGCGGCGGGCCCTCGCCGTGCTCGGCGACCTGCTCGACCGCGAGGACATCCCGGCCGTCGCCGGCCTCGCGGCCACCGACCCTCTCCTGCTGGGGCAGCCCGCGATCAGCTGCCTCACCACCATGCACCACCGCGGGCTGATCCCCGGTCCCGGCGCCGCCGCGGGGATCGTCGGGCTCGCCCTCGCCGACCACGGCATCGACGCCGGGTCCGTGGCGCAGCTGCTGTACACCGCCCGCCACGCCACCCGCGACGCCCTGCTGAACATCGACCAGGACGCCGGCAAGGACGCCGGCTGGCCGCGGCGGCTCCAGCTGCTCGTGGCGCTCGCCGGGCAGGGGGCGCCCGACCTCGACGTGGGCGCCGACATCACCGCGCTCCTGCCCGGCGCCGCGGAGCCGGAGCCGTTCCTCGCCGCGATCCGGGCGCTGCGCCACACCCCCGCCGAGGACGCCGTCCTCGCGACCCTGTCCCGCGCGCCGGCCGCGGCGCTGCACGCGCTGGAGGCGGTCGGCGGCGAGCACACCGCCGCGGCGCTGAGCGAACCGCCGGACGGACCCTGGCAGCATCAGGCGCTCGAACTGTGCTGGCGGCTGCAGCCCGACGCCGCCGGCCGGCACGCGCTGCTGCGGCGGCTCGACCCGGCGACGCTGCCCGCCCGCATCGCCGCGGACCTCGGCCGGCCCGACGAGCGGGAGCTGGCCGTGCTGCACGCCCGCGCCACCCCCGACCTGCCCCTCAAGGCCCTCGGCTGGCTGGCCGGCCACGCGGGCACCGGGACGGTCGCGGCGGTCACCGAGCTCCTCGCCAGGATCGTCGGGGAGCTCGCGCTCGCGTACGACACCCGCCGGCTCGATCCGGACCGGCGGCACCACCTGCCCGCGGACCTCGCCGCCGTCGACGCGGACCGCGACCGGCCCGCGGCCACGAAACGGATGCCGGTCGTGCCGCCGGAGGCCCTCGACGCGCTGCGGGGCCTCGGCCGGCGGATGCACCGCGACGGCCGGATCCGGCCCGTCTGCCTGCTCGACGCCGCGTCCGAGGAGGCCGCCGGCGACGCGTTCGCGGCGAGCCTCGCGCTGGACCTGCTCGCCCGGCAGGACAGCACGCCGACCGAGCTCGCCGTGCTGCTCGAGATGCTGCTGCGGGCACCGTACGACCGCAGCCGCGCCCACGTGCACCGGCTGCTGCGGCACCGGGACCCGCACGTGCGCAAGCACACGATCGCGGTGCTCGCCGCCGGCGGCGCGGAGGCCCTCGCCCCGACGCTGACCCTGCTCACGGCCGCCACCGACGTGCAGACGGTCCGGCAGGCGATCACCGCGCTCGGCGAGGTCGGCGCCGGATGGGCCGGGCCCGCCGTCGCCGCCTGCCTCGAACACCCGAACATGAACATCAAGAAGGCCGCGGCGGAGGCGTTGCGGACCACCGGGACCCCGGCCACGGTGCCGCCCCTGCTCGGCTGGCTCGCCCGGCACGACAACCCCGGCCTGCGGGCGGCGCTGACCGCCGCGCTGCGCGACCTGCTCGGCGACGCCACCGAGGCGACGGTCCTGGCCGCCGCCGAGGCCGCCGGCGATCCCCGGACCCGGGACCTGCTCCTCGGGTCCCTCGACGGCGCCCTGCCCGCGCGGTCGGTCGCCGCGCTCACCGACCAGGGCTCACCGGCCGCGCCGGCGCTGCTGCGGCTCGCCGCGACCGGCCGCCTCCGCCTGCGCGACGGTGACGTCGCCGCCCTCGCCGGCCGGATGGCGGCGCACGGGATCACGCCACCGGCGGGCCGCCCGACCGGCGCGCCGCACCCCGACCTGGTGACCCTGGCCCGCGACGGATGGCACGCCGGAGCCGCCCGCCGGGTGGCGGCCATCGACCCGGCGGAGCTGCCCGAGGCGCTGCTGCCCGACCTGCGCCGGCTGCTGCCGCAGTGGCTGCGGCTCGCGGCGGCCGAGCCGTCCGTGCTGCGGCTCGTCGTGCGGTGCTGCCCGGCGCCGTGGACCGAGCGGGAGCGGGCCCTGTTCACCCGCTTCCGGGCGACGCTCGTCACCGGCGTCGGTGCGCTGCCGCCCGCCGGCCGCGACGGCCTCCTCGCCGTCCTCGACGACCTGGCCCCGCACCTCACCGGGACCGCCGCGCTGGACGTGGCGGCCGGGCTGCGGGCGCTGCCACCGGCGCCGGCGGGCCTGCGCTGCACCCTGACCGTGCTGCGCCGCTGCCGCGCGGTCCTCACCCGCGCCGACCTCGACCGGGCCCTCGCCGACGCCGCGCTCGGCGCCGACCCGTGGCAGGCCGGGCTGCGCGTGCTGCACGAAGCGTTCGGCGTCCCGGGATCCCGTGAGCGGCTCGCCGCGCTGATGGCGGCGTGGCCGTCGGCGACCCCCGCCGAGCGGGCCGTCCTGCTCGACAGGATGGCCGAGGAGCAGCCCCTCGGCGCCGCGCCGTGGACGATCGGTGAGGAGGCGCACCGGCCCGCCCCGGCCCGGATCCCGCACGACGGCGACCTCGACCAGCCGCGCTCGGCCGCCCTGCGCGCCCGCCTCCTCGACATGCTCGAGCACCCCCGGCCCGGCACCACCCAGCGGCAGCGCGCCGCCGAGGCACTGCACGGATGGCCCGAGCCGGAGATCCAGCGGCGGCTGCTGCCGGTGTACCTGCACCGCGACGTCGACCTGCCGCCCACGGCCGCCCTGGCCCGCGCCCTCACCCCGGCCGACCTGCTCGACGGTCCCGGCACGGCGATCACCGACGCCACGTCCGCCCACGCCGCGTACCGGTGGCGGGTCCGGGCGATGCGGCTCACCCGGCACCTGTCACCGGCGGAGCTGGCGCCGCTGATCCCTGCCCTGCTGAGGCTGCGCGACCACGACGGCACCGCGATCCGCCAGGCGGCTCTCGCCGCGCTGCGGGCGCTGCCACCCTCGACCGTCGCGGCGCTGCTCGGCGAGCCCACCGCCGCGGTGCTGCTGCCCGGGCCGGTCGAGCCCCGGCTGCCGGCCGGTCTCCTCCGGCGACCCGAAGCGCCCGCGCCGGTGCGCCCGCCCACCCGCCAGGACCTCGTCGACCAGGCCCGCGACGGCGACCCCGCCCAGATCAGGGCCGCCCTGACGGCCATCGCCGGCGGCGGCCCCGGCGACGACGTCGCCGAGCTGCTCGGCGAGCTGCTGCGCCACCCCGAGCCGAAGGTCCGCCTGCACGCGCACCGGGTGTCGCGGCAGGTCCTGGACCGGCCCGCGTACCTGCGGCACAGCGAGATCCTCCTCGCCGACCCGCGGCCCGACATCGTCCGCGTCGCCGTCCGGGCCGTCAGCGGCGCCGCCTGGACCCCGGCGATCGGCGCCGTCGTCGGGCTCCTGCGGCACCCCGACCCGGCCGTCCGGCGGACCGCCGAGGCGGCCGTGACCCGCTACGGCCCGGCCGCCGCCCCGGCGCTCACCAGGGCCGCCGCCCGTGCCCGGCCGGACCGCCGCGCCACGTACGTCACCCTTCTGGCGGCGGTCACCGAAGGCGTGCACCCGACCGGGTGACCGGCGGGTGATACCGCGCGACGGCGCTCCGGGCGTCCCTATGGTGATCCGATGAGCGCAGCGGGTGCGGCCATGTGGGGTCTGTTCGCGGCGCTCGCGCTCGAAGCCCTCGACCTGCTCGGCGCCGCGCGCCGGGCGGGCACGCGGCCGTGGCGCGGCGCGGGGGAGCCGGGTCCGGTGGCGTACGCGCTGTCCGCCGTCCTGCGCTGCCTCACCGGCGCCGGGCTCGCCGCCGGGGTCGCGGCCGCCGGGCAGGTGAGCACCGCGGGCGGGGCCGCCGCCGTCGGGATCGCGGCGCCGCTGCTGCTGACCCAGCTCGTCCGGCTCGCCACGCCGGTCCCGGAGGTTGCCGTCGCCGCCGGTGCAGCCGCCGCTTCAACGGCTGCGCCGCCGGCCGGAGCGCCGCCGCTGCACGGCTCGGGGCGCCCGTCGCGGCTGCGGGTGAAGCTGCCCGCCGCCCGCAAGAAGACCGGCGACGACCATCGTGCGGGTTGACCGTCTCGCCGCGCGGATCCTGGCGGCGCTGGGCCGCGACGACCGCGCCGGCCCGGCGCTGCCGCCGCTGCTCGCCGCGCTGCGCCGCGACACGAAGGCATTCGGCGGCAGCACGACCACGACGGCCGGGCCCGCCCCGCTGCCGGCGAGCCAGCGCGTCCTGCTGACCGGGTTCCTGCGCCGGGCCGCCGCGCCGATCTGGCCGGGCAACCGCGCCGCCGCACCCCCGCCCGACCACCCCACGACCACCACCACCATCACCGCAGCAGCCGCCGAGGCCGGGCCGCCCGACCCGCCGGCGCAGATCGCGCCGCGGCAGGCGAAACGCGAGCCGTGGCCGCCGCCGCTGTTCTCCATGCCCGAGGCGGCGACCTCCCGGCGGATGCCGTCGAGCACGACCCGCAGGCTGTGCGCGGCCGTGCACCTCGACGCGGGCCTCGCCGGGACGGTCGTCGCCGAGCTCACCGGCGACCCGCACCGCGCGGTGCCGCCGTCCGTCGGGTTCGACCTGGAGCCGGTGCTGTGCCACGCGCTGCGGGCCAGGCTGCTGAGCCACGCCAGGGACGCGTTCCTCTCCGCCGCTGTGCTCGCCGCCCTGATCCTCGCGCCCCGCACGACGGCCGCCGTGCTGCTCGCCGGCGCCGCCGCCGGGCTGTGCCTGTCCGGCCCGGTCCGCGCGGCACCGAGGACCGGCCGGGTCCTCCTCGCCGCCGCGCTCGTCTTCGGCCTCGCCACCGCCGTCGGCGCGGCCCTCGCCGTCGCCGGTGCGACGGTCCCCGTGCCACCGGCCCGTCCCGGGACGGGGGCGCAGGGCGGCGAGTTCGCGCGGATCGCGGCCGTCGCCGGCGCGGAGGCCGGCGCGCGGGTCTGGGTCGCGCTCGCCGTGCTCGCCGCCTGCGCCGCCGCCGGGCACCTCGCCCACCTGTGGTGGACCGCCGCCACCCTCACCGCCCCGGCCCACCCCCTCCCGCCGCGCGCCGCCACCAGGCGACGGGTCGCGGTCGTCGCCGCCGCCCAGCGCGGGAACGTGGCGTTCAGCCGCGGCGACCCGTTCGTCGGGGCCGGGCACCGGGTGGCGGGCTGGTCCGTCGCGGTGGCGTTGCGGGCCATCGACTCCGGCGGCTACCGGCCGCGCAGCCCCGCCACCCTCGACCCGGTCCTGCTGCGCCGCCACGTCGGGCAGGCGCTGCAGGGCCTCGGCGACGGCACCGGCCACCACGGCGTGCCGGGGCTGGCGGTCACGCCGTACCTCGCCGCCGACGGGATCCGCTGCGCCGGCGACCCGCTCCTCGACGGCGGAACCCCGCTGCCCCTGGCGTCGCGGGAAGCCCTGGACGCCGTCGTGCGGGGGCCGCAGGAGGGCCTGCGCCACTACGACCGGGTCGTGATCGTGCCACGGGCCAGGGGCGTCACCACCGCCGAGGGACGGCCCGTCGTGCCATCCGAGGACGGTGACGGGCTCGTGTCGGTGTTCGTGCACACCGCGATCGAGGCGTCCGTCCTGTTCGTCGAACTGTCCGCGCACGTCCTCGCACCGGTCCGCCCCGCCTGGTATCTGCCGGCGCCCGTCGTACACCTGGAGCTGCTGACACAGCTGACCGGCGCGCCGTGGCGGCTGGCCCGTGCGGCGGCACAGCACGCGGCCCGGCGGGCGCGGCAGGCCCGCGCCGGCGGCTGGCACGACCACAGCGCCCGGCTCGGCGTGCGGGACCTCGCCGGCGACCCCGCCGCCGGGCTGCCCGCGCTGGAGGCGGCTAAATACGTGCGGGTCGTCGAGCGGGTCGTCGTGGAGGCGGTCGCCGACTTCCTGGAACGCTACGACCTCGACGCGAGCACCTTCCGCGCCGAGGTCCCGACGAGACGCTAACCGGAGCCCGGCGTCACCAGCCCCGTCTCGTACGCGGCGACGATCGCCTGGGCCCGGTCACGCAGCCGCAGCTTCGACAGGATCCGGGCGATGTGCGTCTTCACCGTCGCGTCGCTGAGCTGCAGCCGCGCGGCGAGCTCCGCGTTGCTCAACCCGCGGGCGAGCAGCCGCAACACCTCCAGCTCCCGCGGTGTCAGCCCCGCCAGGTCCCGGTGCAGGCTCGCCGTGCGCCCGTCGCGGTTGGCGTACCGCTCGATGAGCCGCCGCGTGATCGCCGGCGCCAGCAGCGCGTCGCCGGAGCGGACCAGGCGGACGGCGCCGACGAGATGTTCGGGGCTGACGTCCTTGAGCAGGAAGCCGCTGGCCCCGGCCGACAGCGCCGCGTACACGTACTGGTCGAGGTCGAACGTCGTGAGGATGATGACCCGCGGCGCGGCGGCGGTCACCGGCCCGCCGAGGATGCGGCGGGTCGCCTCCAGGCCGTCCATCCGCGGCATCCGCACGTCCATGAGGACCACGTCGGGCCGGGTGCGGCGCACCGCGTCGACGGCCTCGACACCGTCGGCGGCGTCCGCGACGACCTCGATCCCGCCGGCCGTCAGGATCATCCGGAACCCGGTCCGCACCAGCGCCTGATCGTCGGCGACGACCACCCGCAACGGCTCGCTGCCGGACGGCCCGCTCATGACGGCTCCTGCCCCGGGTCCGGGCCGGGGAAGGCGTCCCCGGTCGGGATGACGGCGTGGACCCGGAAGCCGCCGTCGCCGGTCGGGCCCGCGGTCAGGCTGCCGTCGTGCACGCTGAGACGCTCCCGCAGGCCGGCCAGCCCGCGCCCGCTGCCGGGGTCGGCGGCCGTGTCCGCGGCGCCGCCGGTGTCGGTGACGTCGATGCGCAACGCGTCCTTCGCGTGCTCGACGGTGACCGTCACCGACGCGCCGGCGGCGTGCTTCACCGCGTTGGTCAGGGCCTCCTGCACGACCCGGTACGCCGCGAGCTCGACCGCCGGCGGCAGCGGCACCCGCGTGCCGGTCTGCACCACCTCGACGGGCACCCCGGTGCGCCGGACCCCGTCTGCGAGGACCCCGAGCTGGTCCAGGCCCGGCGCCGGGGCGAGACCGAGGTCGTCGTCGTCCATCGTCAGCAGCCCCATGACGTGCCGCAGCTCCACCATCGCGGCCCGCCCGCTGGACTCGACCGCGAGCAGCGCCTCCCGCGCCAGGCCCGGCTCGGTGTCCAGGACCGTGCGCGCCGCGCCCGCCTGCACGACCATCATGCTGACGCTGTGGCTGACGACGTCGTGCAGCTCCCCGGCGAGCCGGGCCCGCTCCTGCTGCACCGCCAGGCTCGTCGCGGTCGCCTGCTCCCGTTGCAGGGCGAGGGCCCGCTGCTTCCACGTGTGGATCGCGTTCGCGGTGAGACTGACCGCGCACAGCAGCAGGAACGTCGCCAGCCCCGGCCCCAGCTCCGGGTCGTCGTCGCCCTGCCCGCCGAGCACCAGCACGGCGGCGGCCACGAGGACGCTGCCGATCGCGAGGGCACGGTGGCGGCTGTACAGCGCGGCACTGTACGCGGCGATCACGAAGCACACGAGCGCCGCCGTCGGGTCGAAGCCGCGCTGCAGCCGCAGGACCTGCGCCGCCGCGACGATGACCCACAGCGACGTGACGGGGAACCTGCGGCGGGTCACCAGCGGCAGCGCCGTCAGCGCCGCCAGGGCCGGCACCCAGCCGGGGAACTCGGCGGGCTCGTCGGGCGGGGCCCACGGCCGCTCACCGGGAAACGGCGGCTCGGGCAGCTCCGGCACCCGGAGCCGCTCGTGCTGCTCCATGATGTCCACCGGCGCGGCCGCGTCCTGGCGGTCCAGGGCCGCGCCGACGGTGGCGAGGGTGAGCAGGAGCGCGAGGACCGCGTCGGCCGCCCACGCCCACTTGCTGAGCTTCGGCAGCGGGCCGCTCACACGCCACAGCTCGGCGTTGATCGCCCGCAGCTGCCGTCTGAGGAACCCCGTGTCCATGGCCACAGTCTGCCAAGCCCCCCGCCGCGGCGGCATCGGTCGCAGTAACCAGGCGCCGTACCGCGTGGCGTAGTCCAAAAGAATGACGCGGGCGCGGGAGTCCGTCACTGCGGCCGATGCGGCCGGACACGCAGCGTTCCTACCGTCGGAGTCGTCATCAGCCGACCCGCCGTGGAGGTTCCCAGTGTCCGCGCCACTCATCCAGATCAGCGACGTGAGCAAACGCTACGACGACGGCCCGCCGGCCCTCGCCGGCCTGACGTTGCGCATCGAAGCCGGCGAGGCCGTCGCCGTCCTGGGCGCGTCCGGCAGCGGCAAGTCGACGCTGCTCAACCTCATCGCCGGGCTGGACCGGCCGACGTCCGGCAGCGTCACCGTCGACGGGGTCAGGGTCGACGGGCTCGGCGAGGCCGCGTCCGCGAAGTACCGGCGGGCCCGCATCGGCATGGTCTTCCAGTTCTTCAACCTGGTGGACGACCTGACCGTGCACGACAACGTCCTGCTTCCCGCGCAGCTGGCCGGGGTGTCGCGCACCGAGGCCACCGCACGCGCCGGCGAGCTGCTGGAGCGCCTCGGGGTGCAGCGGCACGCGAAGGCGTTCCCCGGCCGGCTGTCCGGCGGGGAACGGCAGCGGGTCGCCGTCGCCCGCGCGCTCATGAACCGGCCGTCCCTGCTCCTCGCCGACGAGCCGACCGGCGCCCTCGACACGGCGTCCGGCCGGGAGGTGCGGGACCTGCTGACCGCCCTGCACCGCGACGGGCAGACGCTCGTCCTCGTCACGCACGACGTCACCCTCGCCCACGAGTGCGCCACCAGGACCGTGGAGCTCGTCGACGGCCGCCTCAGCCGCGACGTCCAGCACGCCGCCGGTGGTGTCCGGTGAGCGGCGTCGGCCGGGTCGTGCGCGCCGGCGGCCGGCGCCGCGTCCAGTCCGTCGTGATGGCGTTGACGACCCTGCTCGCCGTTTCCGCGTCGGTACTGGCGGCAGGCCTGCTCGAAGCGTCCCGTGCCCCCTTCGACCGGGGCTTCGCCAAGCAGCAGGGCGCCCACCTGACGGCCGCGTTCGACGCCGGGGCCGTCACCGCCGATGCCGTCGCCGCCACCGCGACCGCCGCCGGGGCGACCGCGTCCGCCGGCCCGTTCCGGACGGTCACGCTGCGCCCGACGACCGTCAGCGGCACCCACGTCCCGCCCGGCATCGAGCTGCCACCGGCCGCGCTCGCCGGCCGCGCCGACCCCGGCGGCACCGTCGACAAGCTCGACCTCACCGAGGGCCGGTGGGCGAGCGCCGCCGGGGAGATCGTGTGGTCGGCCGGCCGGTCACCGCTCGGCGTCGGCGACAAGCTGCGGTTCGCCGGCGTGCCGGGCGGCCCGACGCTCACCATCGTCGGCTTCGCCAGGTCCGTCGGGTCCAGCGCCGAGGCGTGGACGACCCCCGACCAGCTGGCCGCGCTCGCCGGCACCGGCGGCGGGTATCAGATGCTGTACCGCTTCGCCGGCGCGGCCACCGACGCGCAGCTCACCGCGCACCGGGCCGCGGTCGCCGCGGCCGTGCCCGACGGCGCGCTCACCGGCGCCTCGTCCTACCTGACGGTGAAACGCGACGCAGAACGCACCGCGGCGACGTTCGTGCCGTTCGTGGTCGCGTTCGGCGTGCTCGGCCTGTGCATGTCGGTGCTGATCATCGGCGTCGTCGTCAGCGGCTCCGTCGGCGCCGCGACCCGCCGCATCGGCATCCTCAAGTCCGTCGGCTTCACCCCGGCCCAGGTCACCCGCGCCTACATCGGGCAGGCGATGATCCCGGCGGTCATCGGCGCCGCGTTCGGCGTCGTGCTCGGCAACCTCGCCGCGGTGCCGGTCCTCGCCGAGGAGAGCGACGCCTTCGGCACCGCCCCGCTGAGGATCGCGCCGTGGGTGAGCGCCGTCGTGCCGATCGTCGCGCTCGCCGCCGTCGCCGTCACCGCGTTCGTGCCGGCGTTGCGGGCCGGGCGGCTGCGGACCGTCGACGCCCTCGCCGTCGGGCGCACCCCGGCCGCGGGGCGCGGACGGGCGGCGCGGCGGGTGCTCGGCCGGCTGCCGTTGCCCCGGCCGGTGAGCCTGGGGCTGGCGAACCCGTTCAGCAGCCCGTCACGCTCGGCGACGATCGTGGCGGCGGTGGCGCTCGGCGCGCTCGGCGTCACGTTCGGCGCCGGTCTCGCCACGTCACTCGCCGGCATCCAGGACGGCCTCAACCGCCGCGACGCCGGCGCCGTCGTCGCCCACGTCTTCGCCCCGCCGCGGGCACCGGGCGGCCCTGGCCAGGTCAACCAGCCCCCGCCGGTCGGCTCGGCGCAGTCGGGCGGCCCGGCACAGTCCGGCGGTCCGGGGGGTGGGGAGCAGCAGGGTCAGGCGCCGCCGGAGACGCCCGCCGCGGTCGCCGCCGCCGTCGCCGGGGTGACCGGCGTGATCGAGGCCCAGCCCGGGACCCGCCGCTGGTTCACCACCGGTCAGGTCGAGGTCGGCGTCTCCGGCCTCAACGCCCCGGTGACCGCGTTCGCGTTCGACGGCGACGCCACCTGGGGCACCTACGAGGTGATCTCCGGCAGATGGTTCGACGGGCCGGGGCAGATCCTGGTGCCGACCGCGTTCCTCGACACCACCGGCCTGCGCGTCGGCGACACGGCCACCCTGTCCGACGCCGGCCGCACCGCCAGGGTGCGGATCGTGGGGGAGGTCCTCGACCTCAGCGACAACGGCCGGGTCGTCGTCACCGACGCGGCCACCCTCACCGCCCTCGGCACCCAGGTCGACCCGCGGTCCGTCGAGGTCCACATCGACCTCGACCCCGGCGTCAGCGCCAAGTCCTATGTGGACTCGCTGAACACCGCCCTCGAGCCGCTCGGTGCCGCCGCCGACGTCAACGTCTCGGAGCTCAGCGAGACCGTCGTCGCCATGGACACCCTCGCCGCGACGCTCACCCTCATGCTCGTCGTCGTCGCGGGGATGGGCGTGCTCAACACGCTCGTGCTCGACACCCGCGAACGCGTCCACGACCTCGGCATCTTCAAGGCCCTCGGCATGTCACCACGGCAGACGGTGACGATGGTCCTCACCTCGGTCGCCGGCACCGGCCTGCTCGCCGGCGCGATCGGCGTCCCGCTCGGCGTCGCCCTGCACCACATGGTGCTCCCGGCGATGGGCCGCGCCGCCGGCACCGGCCTCCCGGCCGCCTACGTCGAGGTCTTCGGCCCGCTGATGGTGCTGCCGCTGGTCCTCGGCGGCCTCGTCATCGCCGTCGCCGGCGCCCTGCTCCCCGCGGGCTGGGCCGCGAAGACCCGCACCGCCACCGCCCTGCGCACCGAATAGGGCTCCCACGCGGGCCGCGCGGCTCTCCCGCGCGGCCCGCCGCGAGGAGCCCGTGCGAGCCCCCGCCCGGCCCATAGGACCGCGTCGGGCGACGTTCGCGGCCCGTGGAGCAGAGCCGCGCGAGGTCCCGGACGCCTTCGCGTCGGGGGCCGGGCCGCTCGGGACGGTCCGGCCCCCACGGGCGGGTTCAGCGGGTCGGTCCGGCCCCCACTGCCGGGTTCAGCGGGTTCAGCGGGTTCAGCGGGTTCAGCGGGTCGTCGGGACGGCCCAGCGGGGCGGTTCGGCGGTCAGGGCGGCGGCCGGCGCGTTCTGCGTGCACGAGGCGCCCTCGGCAGGCAGGGTCACCGTGTCGAGATAGGTGAGGATCGCCGTCAGGATGCACGGGTTGAACGAGGTCGCCGACACGTGCCCGTCCGCCCGGTAGGTCAGCAGCCGCGCGTTGCCGAGCTGCGAGACCATCCGCCGCCCCCACTGGTACGGCGTCGCCGGGTCGTGCGTGGTGGCGATGACCATGACCGGCGCGGCGGACGCCGGGTTGCGGAAGGGGCCGCGGAACACGTCCTTCTGCGGCAGGTCGTAGACGGCGTAGACGAGGTCCTGGCCGAACGCGTACTGCCACTGGTGCGGGAACATCGCGTACTGGTGCCGCACGTCGGCGACGTAGTCGCGCACGTCGCGCGGCAGCCGGTGGTCCTGCGCGGTCACCGCGTAGTACGCCCCGGTCGCCGGGTAGGTACCGTCCGCGGCCCGGCCGGTGTAGTGGTCGAGCAGGTCCCGCAGCCGGCTCGCGTCGCCGGTCGCGGCCTGCCGCAGCGCCTGCGACAGCGGCGCCCAGTCGTAGCGGGAGTACATGGCGTGCGTCGACACCCGCAGCACGTCGTCACCGCGGACCGGGTCCGGGTGCTGCGCGGACGGCGCGGGCAGCGGCGCGCTGTTCATCGCCGCGACCAGGTCGTCGAAGGCGTCCTCGGTGAACCCGCCCGAGGCGAAGAACCGGTCCAGCAGGTCCTCGAACGACGCGTTCTGCTCCGCCCGCATCTCGAACGGCCGGTTCGCCCACACGTCGGGGTCGACGGGGGAGTCGAGCAGCATCGCCCGCGACCGGCCCGGGAACATGCTCGCGTAGGTGGCGCCGAGGTGCCCGCCGTAGGACATGCCGAGGTAGGTGAGTTTGTCGTCGCCGACCGCCCGGCGCAGCAGTTCGAGGTCCCGCGCGGAGTTGGCGGTGCCCAGGTAGGGCAGGACGCCGGGGTTGCGCGCCGCGCAGCTGCGCACCGAATCGCGGGCGTCGCGCACCGCCGCCTGCAGGTCCACGTCGAACAGCGGGGTGAACGTGGCGCTCGGCGTGGGCGTGCCGCCGCAGTCGACGGCCGGGACGCTGCCGGCGATGCCGCGCGGGTCCCAGCTGACGACGTCGAACCTGGCGAAGATGTCGAGGGCTCCGGGCGGCGCGCCGCGCAGGAACCCGACCCCGGAGCCGCCGGGCCCGCCAGGGTTGACGAACATGGAGCCGATCCGCCGCGCCTGATCCTTCGCCGGCCATTTGATGACCGGCAGCGCGAAGGTCGGGCCCCGCCGGTCGCCGTAGTCACGCGGGACGGTGGCGGTCGCGCACTGGAACCCTCCGCCGCAGTCGCTCCATCGCAGCTGCGGCGTCGGTACCGCGGAGGCGAGGTCGGACGGGTCGGCGGCCCCGGCACGGCCGGCGCCCCCGACGAGCAGCGCGACCGTGACGAGCACGGCGGCAAGTGTTCTGGATGAACGCATCGTGGTGCTTCCTTTGGACATCGAGGACGGTTGCCCTCGTATGGCACCGCCCGGAGCACGCGGGGACCGCGTACAACGACACAGAGCGGCTGTCGCCACACCGACGTATCAGGCGTCCGGGCCGACTATGCTCCAGGCATGAAACAGGCCGGTGAAACAGCGCAGCAGCAGCGCGTCACGATCCGCGACGTCGCGCAGCGGACCGGCCTGTCGATCGCGACGGTGTCCCGGGTGCTCAACGGCCGCTCCAACGTGGCGCCCGGCACCCGCGACAAGGTCCTGGAGGCGATGGGCGGGCTCGGCCGGCAGGCGCCGCGCCGGCGGGGGTCCGGTGCGCAGAAGGCGGACAACGGCGTCTATGTGCGCTGCCCGTACGTGCTGACGGACTATTTCGGGCTCATCGTCTCCGCCATCGCCGAGGCCCTCGACGTGCACGGCATGCACGCGATCGTCGACGCCGGCGAGTCGTCGTGGAAGCGCACCGAGGTGCTCAAGACGCTGACCGGCTGGCCGCAGGTCGCCGGCGCGCTGCTCATCCTGCCGTCGGAGCCGGAGGCCGACCTGGAGCTGCTGCGCGACCAGGGGTTCCCGTTCGTGGTGGTGGACCCACGCACGTCGCCGCCGCGCGACATCGCGGCCGTGTCGGCGGCCAACTTCGCCGGGGCCCGGCGGCTCACGACGCACCTGACGCAGCTCGGGCACCGCCGCGTCGGCGTGCTCGGCGGCCGGCCGGAGTGGATGGCCAGCACCGACCGCCTGGCCGGCTGGCTCGCTCCGCTGGTCGGGGTCGGGGTGCTGCCCGCGCCGGAGCTGGTGCGTTCGGTGAGCGACCCGACGATCGAGGAGGGCCACCGGGTCGCGGGGGAGCTGCTCGACCTGCCGGAGCGGCCGACGGCGATCGTCGCGTTCAACGACAAGATGGCGGTCGGGGCCCTGCACGCCGCCGCTGAGCGGGGCCTGCGGGTGCCGCACGACCTGTCGGTGGCCGGGTTCGACGACATCGACGTCGCGCGGGCCACCCATCCGGCGCTCACCACCGTGCGGCAGCCGCTGGGCGAGATGGGCCGGATGGCGGTCAGCCTGCTCGGCCGGATGCTCGCCGGGCACGACCTCGAGGCGCTGCACGTGGAGCTGGCCACCGAGCTGGTGATCCGTGGCACGACGGGCCCAGCAGCGCATTGACGCGTGTTTCATGAGCACTTCCATCGGGACCTGAAAAAAGTTGCGGCGTTCTGTTGACACGCCTCAGCAGTGACGTGTTTCCTTCCTGTTACAGGCGCCGATGGATCCCGGCGCGCGCACCGCACCCCCACTCGCCCGACGACCCGCCAGTCGACCTCGGGTCGGACGGTCACGCCCGCGTCAAGAACAGGACCCGCCTTGAGAGTCTCCAGACGCACCGCCCTGCTGGCGACCGCCGTGACGGCCGTGGCCGTCACCGCCGTCGGCACGGTCGCCATGACGGTCGCCTCCGCCGCCAGCAGCGGCCGGGTCACCAGCGCCGCCAACGGCAAATGCCTCGACGTCACCAACGGCTCCACCGCCGACGGCAACCAGCCGCAGATGTGGACCTGCTACACCGGCAGCGCCAACCAGAACTGGACCTTCGCCGACAACGGCTCCGTGCAGGGGCTCGGCAAGTGCCTCGACGTCGCGAACGGCGCCACCACAGACGGCGCCGTCGTGCACCTGTGGACCTGCTACGACAGCGTCACCAGCCAGAAGTGGCAGCTGACCGCCGCCGGCGACCTGGTCAACACCAAGGCCGGCAAGTGCCTCGACATCAAGGACAACAACCTCGCCGACGGCGCGAAGCTGCAGCTGTGGTCGTGCGCCGGCACCGCCAACCAGAAGTGGTCCTTCAGCGGCGGCTCCACCAACCCGACCCCGACTGCGACGGGAACCGTGCCCAACAACCCGAACAACCCTGACCTCGGTCCGAATGTGTCGGTGTTCGATCCGTCGATGTCGCAGGCGACGATTCAGAACCGGTTGAACACGGTGTTCAACCAGCAGGTGACGAA
>NZ_JBVJIJ010000067.1:0-16740 GCF_055586325.1 Dactylosporangium sp. NPDC051087
CACCACACCACCTGGCCCAAACCCACCAACCCCCAACCCACCAACCTCCCCACCTACCCCTTCCAACACCAACACCACTGGCTCAACCCCACCGCCGGCCGGCCGCTGCTGGGCCCGGCGATCGACTTCCCCGACGGCCGCACCGAGTTCGTCGGGCGGATCTCCGTCCGTACGCATCCGTGGCTGAGCGACCACGCGGTCCAGGAGACCGTCCTGGTGCCCGGCGCCGCGTTCGCCGAGATGGCGCTGCACGCCGCGGCCCACGTGGGCAACGCCGCCGTGAGCGAGCTGACCCTGCAGGCGCCGCTGCTCCCGCCCGATCAGGGCGAGGTCGACCTGCGGCTCGGCCTGGACCCGGCCGACGAGGCCGGCGCGCGGGCCTTCACCGTCCACGCACGCGCCGACGGCGACCCGGCCTGGACGGTGCACGCCACCGGTGTGCTCGCGCCCGCCGCCGCGCCGGCGCCCCTGAACGGCGGCGACGGCCGTGTCCCGGCCGGCGCCACCCCGCTGCCCGTCGAGGACCTCTACGAGCGGCTCGCCGACGCCGGATACCGGTACGGCCAGACCTTCCGCGGCCTGCAGGCGGCCTGGCGGCACGGCGGGGACGTGTACGCCGAGGTGGTCCTGCCCGCCCCGGCCGACCCCGACGGGTACGGCATTCACCCGGCCCTGCTGGACGCCGCGCTCCAGACGGTGTTCCTCACCGGCGGCACGGACACGCTGCGGGTCCCGTTCGCGTGGCGCGACGTGGTGCTGCAGGCGAGCGGCGCGGACAGCGTCGTCGTCCGCGCCCACGAGTCCGGCCCGGACACCCTGTCGCTCACCCTGACCGACCCCGCCGGCCGGACGGTCGCCACGATCGGGGCGGTGACGACGCGGCCGCTTCCGGAGGGCACCATCGCGCGGGGCCGTTCGACGGTGGTGCGGTCGATGCTGGGTGTCGCGTGGCAGCCGGCGACGCCGGACCGCACCCCGGCCGGGCGGCTCGCCGTCCTCGGCGCCGAGGCCGCGGCGACGTTCCGCACGGCCGGCCCGGTCGACGTCTACGACGACCTGCCGGCGCTGGGCGAGGCCGTCGCCCGCGGCGCGACCGCCCCACAGGTCGCGGTCGTCGAGATCACCCCGGACGGCACCGGCGACGTGCCGCGGCGCGCCCACGCCGTCACCATGCGGGCCCTGCGCCTGGTGCAGGACTGGCTCGGCGACGAGCGGCTCGTCGACACCCGCCTGGCGATCGTCACCAGGGCCGCGGTCGCCGCCGGCGACGTGCCGGTCGACCCGGCCGCCGCCCCCGTGTGGGGGCTGGTGCGCTCGGCGCAGACGGAGCACCCCGGCCGGTTCCTGCTGATCGACCACGCGGCCGGGACCGGCGGCGACGGTGCGGCGGACGGTGTCCTCGCCGCGCTGGCCACCGCGGAGGAGCAGGTCGCCGTGCGCGGCGGCGAACCGCTCGTGCCGCGACTGCACAGGACCGCGACGGCCGGGGACGCAGCCGCCGGGGATGAGCCGATCCGGATCGACCCGGACCGGACCGTCCTCATCACCGGCGGCACCGGCACCCTCGGGCGGCTGGTCGCCCACCATCTGGTGACCGTCCACGGCGCACGCCACCTGGTGCTGGCGAGCCGCAGCGGCGCCGACCCGGCCGACTCCGGCGCGCTCGCCGCCGAGCTGCGGGCCCGCGGCGGGGAGCTCACCACGGTCGCCTGCGACCTGGCCGACCGAGACGCCGTGCGCGACCTCCTCGCGGGCGTGCCCGCGGAGCATCCGCTCGGCGCGGTCGTCCACGCCGCCGGCGCCCTCGACGACGCGCTGGTGACGGGCCTGACCGGCGAGCAGGTCACGGCCGCGTTCCGGCCCAAGGTCGACGCCGCCTGGCACCTGCACGAATTGACCCACGACACCGACCTCACCGCCTTCATCCTCTTCTCCTCCATCGCCGGCACCATCGGCACACCCGGACAAGCCAACTACGCCGCCGCCAACACCTTCCTCGACGCCCTCGCCCAACACCGCCACACCACCGGACACCCCGCCACCGCACTCGCCTGGGGACTCTGGGAACCCACCGGCGGCATGACGGCCCACCTCGAGCGCGCCGACATCGCCCGCCTGCACCGCATCGGGCTGGTCGCGCTGCCGGCCGACCAGGGGCTGCGGCTGCTCGACCTGGCGCTGGCCGCGCCGGACGCGGTCCTGGTGCCGGCGAAGCTGGACCCGGCGCGGCTGCGGGCGAACGCCGAGGCGGGCGTGCTGCCGCCGGCGCTGCGGGGTCTCGTGCCTGCCGCCGCGGCACCGCGCCGCCGCGCGGCGGGCCTGGGGGGCTCTGTGGCGGACGACGGCGCGGCACCGCTCGCCTCGCGCCTGGCCGGGCTGCCGGCCGCGGACCGCGAACCTGCCGTGCTCGCCGCCGTCCGCGAGCTGACCGGCACCGTCCTCGGGCACAACGGCGGCGACATCGCCGACGACCGGCCGTTCAAGATGCTCGGCTTCGACTCGCTGACGGCGGTGGAGCTGCGCAACCGGCTCAGCGCCGCCGTCGGGCGGCGGCTGCCCGCCACGATCGTGTTCGACCATCCGAGCCCCGCGGTCCTCGGCCGCTACGTGTACACGCTGCTCTTCCCGGCGGAGGAGCCGTCCGCGGCGGGGCTGCTGGAGGGACTGGCACAACTGGAGTCGGCGCTGGCGGCGCTGTCTCCGGGCGAGGTGCCGTCCGTCGCCGGCGACGACCCGGCGCTGGACAAGATCACCGGGCGCATGCGGCGCCTCCTGTCGCGCTGGGACGACCTGCGCGGCGTCACGACGACCTCCCAGGAACAGATCACGTCGGCGTCCGACAACGAGCTCTTCGCGTTGCTGGACCGCAGGCTCGGCAACGGCAGTGAGTGAGGAAGCCATGGACATCATCGACCTGCTCGACAACGGTTTCGCCTGGACCGCGGACCGCATCCGGGTGGTCCGCACAGACGGGCTGCGCGACGCGACCCCGTGCACCGCCTGGGACCTGCGGACACTGATCAACCACACGCTCGGCACGATCGACGTGATGGCGTGGGCGGTGGCCGGCGACCACGTGCTGACCGAGGCGGGCGCCCACGCCCTGGCCACCGAGGACCGGCTCGGCGACGACGACCCGGCCGCCGCGTTCGCCGTACGGGTCGAGCAGGCGCTCAAAGAGTGGCGGTCGCCGGGCGCGCTGGACCGTTCCTGCGCCACCGAGATCGGGTCGATCCCGGCGCGGTCGGCCGCCGGCGTCAGCCTTCTCGAGGTCGTGGTGCACGGCTGGGACATCGGCCGCGCCACCGGCGAGGACCTGCCGATCCCGGCGGAACTCGCCGGGCCGGTGTTCGAGTTCGCGCGGCAGTGGCCGCCGGTGGAGATGCGGCGCGGCATCATGTACGCCCCCGCCCTCGACGGCGGCGACGCACCGTCCGACCGGCTGCTGCGCTACCTCGGCCGCACACCGTGAGACCGGCAGCGCGCCGATAAGCCGGGCTTTAGGCGCCTTTTCAAGAATGTCAACGTGAACAGCATCGATGGAATGGGGGCCGCTGCCATGCCGATCCGTCTGCTGCCGATCGGCACGGCGCTGCCCGGACCGCCCGTGGAGACGGCGACGCTGGCACGGTATCTGGGTCTCCCGGCCGGGCAGGGCCGCCGCCTCGACGACGCGCTCGGGATCCGCACCCGGCACCTGTGCCGGGACCTCGACGGCGGCCCGCCGCACGCCACGCTGGCCGATCTCGCCACGACGGCGGGCGAGCGGGCGCTGGCCGGGGCGGGCATGACGGGCGGGGACATCGGCGCGATCGTGATGAGCACCGCGACGCCGGACAGCCTGATGCCCGCGACGGTGAACCTCGTGGCCGACCGGCTCGGCATCGACCGGGTGCCCTCGTACCAGCTGCAGGCCGGCGCGACCGGCGCCCTGCAGGCGGTCTCCGCCGCCGCGCAGATGCTGTCCTCCGGCCGGCAGCGCACCGTCCTCGTCCTCGCCGGCGACGTCAGCACCAAACAGCTGGGCCTCCCGGCCGATCCCGGTGCCGGACCCGCTTCCGACGGGCTGGACGTGGCCTCGTTCGGCGACGGTGCGGCCGCGGCCGTCGTGACCACGCTGGACGTTCCGGGGGCGTACCTGCTGCGGCAGGTGTCCGTGCGGCGGGGCACGACCGCCCACCCGGCCGGCCACACCGCCGTCTGGCTCGGCGCCGCCCGGCGCGGCGACCGCGGGCCGGTCGTCGGCTACGACCGGGAGCTCATCGCCGGGGTCGCGCCGAAGCTGGCCGGCGACCGGATGACCGGGCTGCTCGACGGGGTCGGCTGGCGGACCGGCGAGCTGGCCCGGCTGCTGCCGCCGCAACTGCCCGGGAGGCTCGCCGGCGTCACGGCGGAGCACCTGGCGGTGCCCCAGGACCGCTGCGACAGCCTGATCGAGGAGCTCGGCAACGCGGCGAACCCCCTGCCGCTGTTCCAGCTGGCGCGGGCGTGCGCCCGGACCGGACCGGGCGACCAGGTCGCGGGCGTCGCCGTCGACCCAAGCAGCTGGGCCACGGCCGGCTTCGCGCTCCAGCGCATCTGATGTGACCGTCCCGCGACGTTCGAAGGTCAGGACATGAACAGCGATTCTTCAGAGCACGAGAAGCTCGTCGACTACCTCAAGCGGGTCACCGAGGAGCTGTATCGGACGCGCGGGCGCCTGGCCGAGGTCGAGGCGAGCGGGCACGAACCCGTCGCCGTGGTCGGGATGGCCTGCCGCTTCCCGGGTGGCGTGCGCACGCCGGAGGACCTCTGGCGCCTCGTGGACTCCGGCACCGACGCCATCGGCCCGTTCCCGCAGAACCGCGGCTGGGATCCGGCGGCCCTGTACGACCCGGACCCGGACCACCCCGGGACGTCGTACTCGCTCAGCGGCGGCTTCGTGTACGACGCCGACACGTTCGACCCCGCGTTCTTCGGGATGAGCCCGCGCGAGGCCTTGGCCACCGACCCGCAGCACCGGCTGCTGCTGGAGACGTCGTGGGAGGCCGCCGAACGGTCCGGGATCGACCCGGCGAGCCTGCGGGGCACCGACACGGGCGTCTACGCCGGGGTCGTCTACAACCAGTACGGGTCCCGCTCGCAGGAAGCGATCGAGGGCTACTACCTCACCGGCAACGCGACCAGCATCGCCTCCGGCCGGGTGGCCTACCACCTGGGTCTGGAAGGACCCGCCGTCACCGTCGACACCGCCTGCTCCTCGTCGCTGGTGGCGCTGCACCTCGCCGTCCGCGCGCTGCGCAACCGCGAGTGCGGGCTCGCCATGGCCGGCGGCGCCACCGTGATGGCCGGCCCCATGATGTTCACCGAGTTCAGCCGCCAGCGTGGCCTGGCACCCGACGGGCGCTGCAAGCCGTTCTCCGCCGACGCCGACGGTACGTCGTGGGCGGAGGGCGCCGCCATGCTGATGCTGGAGCGGCTGTCCGACGCGGAACGCAACGGTCATCCGGTCCTGGCGGTCATCCGCGGGACGGCGGTCAACCAGGACGGCGCCAGCAACGGCCTGACCGCGCCGAACGGGCCGTCCCAGCAGCGCGTGATCCGCGCCGCCCTGGCCGACGCGCGGCTGGCGCCGGGCAGCATCGACGCCGTCGAGGCGCACGGCACCGGCACCCGGCTGGGCGATCCCATCGAGGCGCAGGCGCTGCTGGCCACCTACGGGCAGGGCCGCGACCGCCCGCTGTGGCTCGGTTCGATCAAGTCGAACATCGGCCACGCGCAGGCGGCCTCCGGCGTCGCCGGTCTGATGAAGCTCATCCTCGCGATGCGCGCCGGGCGACTGCCGCGGACCCTGCACGTCAGCGCGCCGACGCCGTACGTGGACTGGTCCTCGGGCGCCGTGGCGCTGCTCACCGAGGCGCGCGAGTGGGAGACCCGCGACGAGCCGCGGCGGGCCGCCGTGTCGTCGTTCGGCATCAGCGGCACCAACGCGCACGTCATCGTCGAGGCCGCGCCCGAACCCCCGGCCCGGCAGGCCGGGGACCTCCCGGCGGCGCTGCCGTGCGTGGTGTCCGCGAAGACCGGCGAAGCGCTGCTGGAGCAGGCCGAGCGGCTGCGCGCCTACGTCGGCGAGCGGCCCGGCGTGCCGCTGGCCGACGTCGCGTACGCGCTGACGCGGCGCTCCACGTTCCCCTACCGGCACACCGTCGTCGCCGCGGACCGCGACGAGCTGCTGGCCGGTCTGGCGGCGGTGGCCGGCACGCAGCCGGCACCCGCCCCGGTCGCCTCGGGGAAACTGGCGATGCTGTTCACCGGCCAGGGCAGCCAGCGCCCGGGCATGGGCCGCGAGCTGTACGCGACGTTCCCGGTCTTCGCCGCCGCCCTCGACGAGGTCTGCGCGCTGCTGGACGAGGGGCTCGGCCGCAGCGTCCGCGACGTGATGTTCGGCGGGCCGGGCACCGACGGCCTTCTCGACCGGACCGCGTTCACGCAGGCCGGGCTGTTCGCGCTGGAAGTGGCGCTGTTCCGGCTCTTCGCGTCCTGGGGGGTCACCCCGGACCACCTGGCGGGTCACTCGATCGGCGAGATCGCCGCCGCGCACGTCGCCGGGGTGCTGTCCCTGCCCGACGCGGCCGCGCTCGTGCTGGCCCGCGGCCGGCTGCTGCAGGCGCTGCCGGCCGGCGGTGCCATGGTCGCCGTCGACGCGGCCGAGGCGGATGTACTGCCGCTGCTGGCCGGACTGGACGACGTCAGCCTCGCCGCGGTGAACGGTCCGGCGTCGGTGGTCGTCTCCGGCGCGGAGGACACCGTGCTGCGGATCGCCGACGGTCTCCGCGAGCGGGGGCACCGCACCAAGCGGCTCCGGGTCAGCCACGCGTTCCACTCGCCGCTGATGCGGCCGATGCTCGCGGAGTTCCGGGCGGCGATCAGCGGGCTGACCTTCCGGCCACCGGCGGTGCCCGTGACCACCCGCGGCACCTCGCCGGCGGGCGACGACATCACCGACCCCGAGTACTGGGTGGCGCACGTCGTCGGCGCGGTGCGCTTCGCCGACACGGTCTCGGCGCTGCGCTCCGACGGCGTCAGCACCTACCTGGAGCTCGGCCCGGACGCCACCCTGTCCGGTCTCGTCCGCGCGTGCCGCCCGGAGAGCGTCACCGTGCCGGTGCTGTCGCCCCGGCTGCCGGAGCGGGAGACGGTGCTGCGGTCGCTGACCGAGCTGCACGCCGCCGGCCACACGGTGGGATGGCACGACCTGATCGGCCCGTCCCGGGTGCTCACCGACCTGCCCACGTACCCGTTCGCCCGCGAGCCGCTGTGGCTCACCGCCGCCGGTGACACCCGCGACGCGGCCCGGCTGGGCCTCGCCCCGACCGGCCACCCGCTGGTCGGCGCGGCGATGGACCTGGCCGAGGACGGCACCGCGGTGCTCACCGGGCTGCTCGACGCGGACGCCGAGCCGTGGCTGGCGGACCACCGGATCATGGGTGCCCGCCTGCTGCCCGGCGCGGCGATGGTCGAGCTGGCGACCCGCGCGGCGGAACACGTCGGCTGCGGGCGGGTCGACGACCTGACGCTCGAGGTGCCGCTGCTGGTGCCCGACCACGGCGCCGTCCCGGTCCAGGTGTCGGTGCGCCCGCCGGACGACGGCGGCCGGCGGGCCGTCACGATCCATTCCCGCCCGGCCGGCGCCGAGGCGTGGACCGTGCACGCGACCGGCGTGCTGGCCGGCGAGCCCGGCGACCCGGTCGCGCTGACCGTGTGGCCGCCGCCGTGCGCGGCCGAGGTCCCGGTCGAGGACCTGTACCCGCGGCTCGCCGCGCACGGATACGAGTACGGGCCGGCGTTCCAGGGGCTGCGCGCGGCGTGGCGGGCCGGCTCGGACGTCTACGCGGAGGTGAGCCTCGACGAGGACACCGCGGACGCCCACCGGTTCGCCCTGCACCCCGCCCTGCTCGACGGCGCCCTGCACGCGCTGGCCGTCGCGGCGGACGACGAGACGGGCGGGGTGCTCCTGCCGTTCTCGTGGTCCGGGGTGACGCTGCACGCGCCGGGCGCGACGCACCTGCGGGTCCGCCTGAGCATGCGCTCCGCCGACGAGGCGAGCCTGGCGCTCGCGGACGCCACGGGCGCGCCGGTGGCGACGGTCGGGGCGCTGCGGCTGCGGGCCGCCTCCGCCGATCAGTTCACCGGCGGCGGCCCGGCCACGCTGCGCGCGCTGCGGTGGCGGCCGGCACCGCCCGGTGCCGGCGTAACGGGCCCCGTCACCGTTATGTCCACTGTAGACACTTTGCCCGAGCAGTCGGATCCGCCTCAGGCGGTCGTCTGTGAGGTCACGGCCTCGGGCGGCGACCCCGCCCGGGACGCCCACGACGCCGTCGAGCGGGCGCTGACCCTCGTCCAGCGGTTCCTCGCCGAGGACCGGTTCACCGGCCGGCGGCTCGTCGTGGTGACCCGCGGGGCGACGACCGGCGGGCTGGCCACCGCCGCGGTCTGGGGCCTGCTGCGCTCCGCCCAGACCGAGAACCCGGGCCGTGTCGTCCTCGCCGACCTGGACGCCGGCGGCGTCGTCACCCCCGAGATCCTGGCCGCGATGCTGAGCGGGGACCACCCGCAGTACGCCGTCCGCGACGGCGTACTGCACACCCCGCAGCTGGGCACGGTCCCGAACGGTCAGCCGGAGCCCGCGTGGGGACCGGACGGCACGGTGCTCATCACGGGCGGCACCGGCACGCTCGGCGGCCTGCTCGCCAAGCACCTGGTGCGGCGGTACGGCGTCCGGCGGCTGCTCCTGCTGTCCCGCGGCGGACCTGCCACGCCCGGCGCCGAGCGGCTCCAGGCCGAGCTCACCGACCTGGGCGCCCACGCCACCGTCCACGCCTGCGACATCACCGACCGGGACGCGCTCGCCGCGGAACTCGCCGCCGTGCCGCCGGAGCATCCGCTGTCGGCGGTCGTCCACGCGGCCGCGGTGCTGGACGACGCCACCATCACCGCCCTCACACCGGAGCGGGTGCACGCGGTCATGTCGCCCAAGGCCGACGCCGCCTGGCACCTGCACCAGCTCACCCGGGACCGGCCGCTCGCGGCCTTCGTCCTCTTCTCGTCGCTCACCGCCACGCTCGGCGCGCCCGGCCAGGGCAACTACGCCGCCGCGAACGCCTTCCTCGACGCGCTCGCGGTCCACCGGCGCGGTGAAGGCCTCGCCGCCACCACGATCGCGTGGGGGCCGTGGTCCGAGACGTCGGCCATCACCCGGCACCTCACCGGCACGGACCTCACCCGGATGCGCCGGGCCGGGGTGGTCCCGATCGGCGCGGAGGACGGCATGCGGCTCTTCGACGCCGCGCTCGCCGCGGGCGAGCCGTGCCCCGTCGCCGCGCCGCTGGACCTGCCGGCCCTGCGGGCGGCCGGCGCGGACACCCTCCCGCCGCTGCTGCGCGACCTCGTCCCGGCCCGCGCGACGCGCGCCCGGGCCCGGGCGAACGGCGGCGCGCAGCTCGCCGGCCTCTCCCCGGAAGCGGCCCGGGCCACCCTGTCGGATCTGGTGCGCAAGAGCGTCGCCCGGGTGCTCGGTCACGCCTCGCCGGACGGCCTCGACGCGACGACGGCCTTCACCAACCTCGGCTTCGACTCCCTGACCGCCGTCGAGCTCCGCAACACGCTGAACGGCCAGCTCGGCCTGTCCCTGCCGACCACCCTGGTCTTCGACCATCCCACGCCCGACGCCCTGACCGAGCATCTGCTGTCGCAGCTGACCGGCGACCGGTCGGCGGACCTTCCCGCGCACGCCGTGACGGCCGTCGGCGACGACCCGATCGCGGTGGTGGGGATGGCCTGCCGGTACCCCGGCGGGGTCCGCTCACCGCAGGACCTGTGGCAGCTCGTCGACACCGGCACCGACGCGATCGGCCCGTTCCCCGACAACCGCGGCTGGAGCCTCGACACCCTCTACGACCCGGACCCGGACCGGCTGGGGACGTCGTACACCCGGCACGGCGGGTTCCTCTACGACGCGGGCGGCTTCGACGCGGCGTTCTTCGGCATGTCCCCGCGGGAGGCCCTGGCGACCGACCCGCAGCAGCGGCTGCTCCTGGAGGTCGCGTGGGAGGCGATCGAGTCGGCGGGCATCGACCCGACGACCCTGCACGGCACCGACACCGGCACGTACGCCGGGCTCATGTACCACGACTACGCCCATCTCGCGTACTCCGCCCACCTGGAGGGCCTGATCGGGACGGGCACGGCCGGGAGTGTCGCGTCGGGGCGGCTGGCGTACAGCTTCGGCCTGCAGGGCCCGGCCGTCACGGTCGACACCGCCTGCTCCTCGTCGCTCGTCGCCGTGCACATGGCCGGTCAGGCGCTGCGCTCCGGCGAGTGCTCCCTGGCCCTGGCGGGCGGCGCGACCGTGATGGCCACGCCGGGCGTGTTCGTCGACTTCTCGCGGCAGCGGGGCCTGGCCCCGGACGGGCGGTGCAAGTCGTTCGGCACCGGCGCGGACGGCACCGGCTGGGCCGAAGGCGCCGGCATGCTCCTCCTCGAACGCCTCAGCGACGCCGAACGCAACGGCCACCCCATCCTCGCCGTCATCCGCGGGACCGCCGTCAACCAGGACGGCGCCAGCAACGGCCTCACCGCACCCAACGGCCCCTCCCAGGAACGCGTCATCCGGCAGGCCCTCGCCAACGCCCGGCTCACCCCCGCCGACATCGACGCCGTCGAGGCCCACGGCACCGGCACCACCCTCGGCGACCCCATCGAAGCCCAAGCCCTGCACGCCACCTACGGCAGGAACCGCCCCGACGGCCGACCCCTGCACCTCGGCTCGATCAAGTCGAACATCGGCCACACCCAAGCCGCCGCCGGCGTCGCCGGCATCATCAAAATGATCCAAGCCATGCGGCACGGCACCCTGCCCCGAACCCTGCACGCCGACGAAGCCTCACCGCACGTCGAATGGGACGGCAGCGTCCAACTGCTCACCTCGGCCCTGCCCTGGCCCGAAGCAGCGCGCCCCCGGCGCGCCGCCGTGTCGTCGTTCGGGATCTCCGGCACCAACGCCCACGTCATCATCGAGGAGCCGGCCCGCCGCGACGAGACCCCGGGCGACGCCGGGGTGCTGCTGCCGTGGCTGATCTCGGCGAAGTCGGAGCAGGCCCTCGCCGGCTACGCGGCCCGGCTGCTGGCCGCCGCCGCGGGCGGTGACCTCAACGGCGCCGCCCGGACGCTCGCCGTGAGCCGCGCGAGGATGCCGCACCGCGCCGCGGTCGTCGCCACGGACCCCGCCCAGCTGCGGACCGCGCTCGCCGCGCTCACCAACGGCACCGGCACGCCCGCGCTGATCACCAACGCCGGCACCGCCCGCGGCGGCGGCAGGACCGCGTTCGTGTTCACCGGGCAGGGCAGCCAGTACCCCGGCATGGGCAGAGACCTCTACGACGCGTTCCCCGTCTTCGCCGACGCGCTCGACGAGGCCATCGCCCACCTCGACCCGCACCTGGACCAGCCGCTCAAGGCCCTGATGTTCGCCACGCCCGGCACCCAGCAGGCCACCCTGCTCAACCAGACCGGCTACGCGCAACCCGCCATCTTCGCCGTCGAGACCGCCCTCCACCGACTCGTCCGCAGCACCGGCGTCACGCCCCACTTCCTCGCAGGGCACTCCATCGGCGAGATCACCGCAGCACACGCCGCCGGGATCCTCACCCTCCCCGACGCGGCGACCCTCATCACCGCCCGCGCCACGCTCATGCAACGTCTCCCATCGGGCGGTGCCATGCTCGCCACCAACACCACCGCCGACAATGTCGAGCCCTACCTGACCGACGGCACCGCGATCGCCGCGGTCAACTCCCCGGCGTCGCTGGTCATCTCCGGGCCGAAGCAGGCACTGAAGTCCATCAACGTCCAGCTGCAGGCCGACGGTCACCGCACCAGCTGGCTGCACGTCAGCCACGCCTTCCACTCCCCGCAGATGGACCCCGTCCTCGCCCCGCTCGCCGACGTGGCCGCACAGCTCACGCATCATCCCGCGGCCATTCCCGTCGTCTCCTGCACGACGGCCCGGCCGCTCACCACCGCCACGGACTGGCCCGCCCACTGGGCCGGGCACGCCCGCAACACGGTCAACCTTCGGGCGGCGGTCACCTACCTGGCCGGCCAGGGCACCACCACCACCGTCGAGATCGGGCCCGACACCCAGCTCACCCCGCATCTCGGCACCCCGGTCACGACCGGCGTCCAGCACCGCACCAAACCGCAGACCCACACCCTGCTCACCGCACTGGCCACCATCCACACCCACACCGACCACGCCGTCACCTGGCCCGGCCCCACCACCGCGGTTTCCGGCCTGCCCACGTACCCCTTCCAACACCAGCACTACTGGCCGGCCGCCGAGGACGACGAGCGGACCGATGCCACCGGCGAGACCGGGTTCTGGGCCGCGGTCGACAGCGGGGACCTCGACGGCGTCGCCGAGACGCTCCTGGCCGACGACGAGCAGACCGAGTCCGTGCGCGCGCTGCTGCCGGTGCTCGCCCAGTGGCGGCAGCAGCAACGCTCCTGGTATCAGTTCGTGTGGCGGCCGCTGCCCGACGAGGGCGCCGCGGCGCTCACCGGCCGGTGGCTGGTGGTCGCCGGCGCGGACGACGGCGGAGCCCTCGAGGTGGCGCTCGAGGTGGCGCGGCTGCTCGAGGCGCACGGTGCGGCCGCCGAGGTCGTCCGGTCCGTTCCGGGCCAGGACGTCGCGCCGCAGGACGACGCGCCGCCCGCCGGTGTGGTGGTACTGCCAGGCGACCCCCAGAGTCTCTCGCTCGCGGCCGGGGCGGCGACCGACGCGCCGCTGTGGCTCCTGACGCGGGGCGCGGTGGCCGTCGACGGCGAACGGCCCGCGGACCCGGCGCTCGCGGCGGCCTGGGGCGCCGGGCGCGGCGTGGCGGGCTGCGGGCTCGTCGACCTGCCGGCCGAGCCGTCCGCCGCCGACCCCCGGGTCGGTGCCCGCCTGGCCCGGGTCCTCGCGGCCGGCGGCCGCGGCGGCGAGTATGCGATCCGGCCGGGTGGGGTCTTCGTCCGCCGCCTGGCCCGGGCCGCCGCGACCCACTCGACGGTCTGGCGACCGGGCGGCGCCGCGCTGGTCATCGGCTCGGGCGCGATCGCCTCGGCGCTGGCCGGGGCGCTGCTGAAGCACGGAGCGGCGCAGGTCTTCACCACCGGCACCGGTCCGGACCGCACCGACCGCGTGACGGTCCTCCCGGGCGGCGCGGACGACGCCGTCGACCTCACCAGGTTGCCCGCGGAGCGTCCGCTCACGACCGTGGTGTACGCGCCGGGGTCCACGCCCGACCCGGCCGTCCTGCGGCGCTGCCTGGACGCGCTGCCGGACGACCAGCGGCCGCCCGCGATCGTGCTGGTCGCCGCGTTCACGGCCGCGCTGGGCCGCCCGGGCCGGCCGGTCGAGGCGTCCGGGGCCGCGGTCCTGGAGAGCCTCACCCACCAGCTGCGGGCGGACGGCCGCCCGGCGACCTTCGTGGCGTGGCATCACGACGACGACCTGCCGGCGGCGCGGCCCGTCGCGGCACGCACGGCCATGGCGACGATCCGCCGGGCCGTCGGTCAGGACGCCGCGACGGCGGTGGTCGTGGACGCCGACTGGAAGGCGTGGAGCACGTGGGGCGCCGACGCCGCGGCACCGGTCCTGCGCGACCTGGTCGGCGACCCGCCCACGGCACCGCGGCAGCGCACCGGCGACGAGGTGCCGCTGACCGAGCGTCTCGCCGGGATGTCCGCGGCCGCCCAGGAGCAGCTGCTCCGGGAGATCTTCCGGGACCGCGCGGCGAGCATCCTCGGCTACGGCTCACCGGACGAGATCGACGTCGAGGACACCTTCCTGGACCTCGGATTCTCCTCGTTCACCGCCCTCGAGCTGGGCAACGAGCTGTCGGCGCACACCGGGCTCGTCCTCTCACCCGCGGTGATCATGGATCATCCGACGCCGAGCTCGCTCATCCGTCACGTGCGTGACGCCCTGGGTCAGGAAGCGCGGTGAGGACGGGGATGCCGGCCGGCTGCCTGCCGATCCCACCGTCGCCGGGCGGGCGGTTGCGGCTGTTCTGCTTCCACCACGCGGGCGGCGCGGCATCGGCGTTCTCCGCGTGGCCGGCCGGGCTCGCGGAGGTCGCACCCGGCATCGACGTGCTGCCGGTGCAGCTGCCCGGGCGGGAGTCGCGCCGCCGCGAGCCGGTGCCCGACGACTTCGACGCGCTGGTCACGGCGCTGGACGCCGACCTGGCCGAGCACCTGCGCGCGCCGTACGCCTTCTACGGGCACAGCCTCGGCGGGAGCGTGGCGTATCAGCTGGCCCTGCGGCGCATGGCGGGGGGTGCCGGCGCGCCGGTCGCGCTGCTGGTCGGCGCGTGCCCGCCGCCGCACCTGCGCTCGTCGCTGCTGGCGGCGGATCTGGACGGGCAGGACGCGCTGGTCTCGGCGATGCGGCAGATCGGCGGGCTCTCCGCCGAGGTGCTGCGATACCCGCAGTGGCTGCGCGCCGCGACGGATCTGCTCCGCGCCGACCTGCGGATGATGACCGCGGAGCGGCGCCAGGACCAGGTGACGCTGGCCGTCCCGCTGCACCTCTTCCACGGCACCGGCGACCCGCTGGTGTCGGAGCGGCAACTGTTCGCCTGGGACCGCTACACGACGGCCGAGTGCGTGCTGCACCGGGTCGAGGGCGGTCACTTCTTCGTCCGTGAGCCGGGCGCCGAGTTCCTCCGGACCGTGGCCGACGTCCTGTCGCCACTGTCCGATGTGGACATCCGTTGACGAATGCTGAATGGGGTGCCTGATGTCGGACGATGAGAAGCTGCGCAGCTATCTGCGGCGCGCGGTCGCCGATCTGGAGCAGACCTCTCAACGCCTGGCCGAGGTGGAGGCGGCCCGGCACGAGCCGATCGCGGTGGTCGGGATGGCCTGCCGGTACCCGGGCGGGGTCCGCTCACCGCAGGACCTGTGGCGGCTCGTCGACAGCGGCACGGACGCGATCGGCCCCTTCCCGGACGACCGCGGCTGGGACAACGACGCGCTCTACGACCCGGACCCGGACCACGCCGGCACGTCGTACACCCGCAGCGGCGGGTTCCTGCACGACGCCGGCGACTTCGACGCGGCCTTCTTCGAGATGTCCCCACGCGAGGCCCTGGCCACCGATCCGCAGCAGCGGCTGCTCCTCGAGGTCGCGTGGGAGGCGATCGAGTCGGCGGGCATCGACCCGACCACGCTGCACGGCACCGACACCGGCACGTACGCCGGGGTGATGTACCACGACTACGCCACGCTCTCCCTTCCCGCGCACCTGGAAGGGCTGGTCGGGACGGGTACCGCCGGCAGTGTCGCCACCGGGCGCATCGCCTACACCCTGGGCCTGCAGGGACCGGCCGTCACCGTCGACACCGCCTGCTCCTCCTCGCTCGTCGCCGTGCACATGGCCAGCCAGGCCCTACGGACCGGCGAGTGCACCCTGGCGCTGGCTGGCGGCGCGACCGTGATGGCCACGCCCGGGATCTTCGTCGACTTCTCCCGGCAGCGGGGGCTGGCCGTGGACGGGCGGTGCAAGTCGTTCGCGGCGGCGGCCGACGGAGCCGGCTGGGCGGAGGGCGCCGGCGTGCTGGTGCTCGAGCGGCTCTCGGACGCGGAACGCAACGGGCATCCGATCCTCGCGGTGATCCGCGGGTCGGCGGTGAACCAGGACGGTGCCAGCAACGGCCTGACCGCACCGAACGGGCCGTCGCAGGAACGCGTCATCCGGCAGGCTCTCGCCAACGCCCGGCTCGCCCCCGCCGACGTCGACGCGGTCGAGGCCCACGGCACCGGCACCGCGCTCGGCGACCCGATCGAGGCGCAGGCCCTGCTCGCCACGTACGGCCAGGACCGCCCGGCGGACGCGCCACTGTGGCTCGGGTCGATCAAGTCGAACATCGGCCACGCCCAGGCCGCCGCCGGTGTCGCCGGCGTCATCAAGATGATCCAGGCGATGCGGCACGGCACGCTGCCGCGGACCTTGCACGTCGACGCGCCGACGCCGCACGTCGAGTGGGACGGCAGCGTCCAGTTGCTGACGGAGCCGGTGCCGTGGCCCGAGGCGTCACGTCCGCGCCGCGCGGCGGTGTCGTCGTTCGGGATCTCCGGCACCAACGCCCACGTCATCGTCGAGCAGCCGCCGGCGCGAGCGGACGCCGCCGACGAGCCGGACGTGCTCCTGCCGTGGCTGATCTCAGCCAAGACGGAACAGGCGCTCGCCGACTACACGACCCGGCTGCTTCCCGCGGCGGTGGGCGGCGACCTCAACGCGATCGCCCGGACCCTCGCCGCCAGCCGGGCGGGCATGCCGCATCGTGCCGCGCTCGTCGCGGCCGCCCGGGCCGAGTTCCGCGCCGCGGCTCCCGCCCTGATCACCAGCAGCGGAGCCGATCGCAGCACCGGCAAGACGGCGTTCGTGTTCACCGGGCAGGGCAGCCAGTACCCCGGCATGGGCAAAGATCTCTACCACGCGTTCCCCGTCTTCGCCGACGCGCTCGACGAGGTGTGCACCCACCTCGACCCGCAGCTCAAATCCCTCATGTTCGACGGACCGGCCGAAGTACTGAACCAGACCGGCAACGCGCAACCCGCCATCTTCGCCGTCGAAACAGCCCTCTACCGGCTTGTCCGCAGCACCGGCGTCACACCCGACTACCTGGCAGGGCACTCCATCGGAGAGATCGCCGC
>NZ_JBVJIJ010000068.1:0-16228 GCF_055586325.1 Dactylosporangium sp. NPDC051087
GACATCCTGCTATCCCAGCATCGACGCACCTCCGCGCCCGGCAACGACGCGCTGCAAACTGATCAACCAGCCAAGATCACCAACAGCATCCGGAATTTGTGCCAGAGCCAGCATGCCGTGTCCGCTGGCAGGGTGCGTGGGTCTCTCACCTGCGGACGTGAGGGCGACGGCGTTGTCCGGCGTCCACGGTCTGGAGCGCGCCGGCTCTGTCGCGACGCGGGATCTGAGACGACGCGGACCCGAGACGACCCCGGCCCAAGGCGACGTCGACCCAAGACAAACGCCGGCCCGAGGCGGCGCGGATCTGGGACGACGCGGAGACGGGCGCGCAGCGGAGACGGGTGCGCAGCGGAGACGGGTGCGCCGCGGAGACGGTGCGCCGGGTGGCGTCGCGGCGGCGGTGGGGGGTCAGGTGGGGCCGGGGGCGGCGACCCAGTCGGGTAGTTGTTCGCGGTGGGTTAGCCAGTCGTGGGGGATGCCGGGGCGGCCCACTGCGGCGGCGACCACGCCGCCGGTGATGGCGGCTGTGGTGTCGACGTCGCCGCCGGCCTCGATGCAGGTCAGGATTGCCGCGCGGTAGTCGGTGAGGTGGGTGGCGGCGGCCCACAGGGCGAAGGGGACCGTGTCCTGGGCCAGGACCTGTGAGCCGTTGCCCAGGACGTAGGCGGCTTCGGCGGTGGTGGCGCCGAGCAGGGTGCGGGCGCGTTCGAGGCCGGTCTTCACCTTGCTGTCGACCTGGTAGGCGAGGACCGCGTCGAACAGCTCGACCGGCTCCAGCGGGGCCTCGACGAGCCTGGCCCACGCCGCTTCGGCGGCCGCGACGGCTACGGCGACCGCGCCGAGGATGCCCTCGCTGTGGGCGTGGGTGACCTCGGCGGTGCGCATCGCGTCGAGTGCGGCGCCGCGGGAGTCGCCGGCGTGGAACGCGCCGAGGGGCGCGACCCGCATCGCGGCGCCGTTGCCCATCGATCCGAGGCCGTCGAACGCGGAGCGGGCCGCGTCGCGCCAGGGGACGCCGTCGCGGATCTGGTGCAGGATGACCACTGCGCCGGCGCCGTAGCCGCGATACGGCTCATAGCGGCCGGCGAACGCGGTGGCGAGCCGGTCCCGGTCGATGCGCCCGTGGACGGCGAGCTCGTCGACGATCGAGCAGGCCATCTCGGTGTCGTCGGTCCACGGCCAGGCGCCGGGCGGCTCGGCTGCTTCGGTGATGTGGGACAGGGTCGTGCCCGGCACGAAGAACTGGGCGCCGACCGCGTCGCCGACGGACAAACCGTCGAGGCTTTCGTAACAGAGGTCGAGTGAGGTCATGTCGCGGCAATGATGCCACGAGCGTGGCATGGTTGTCCGATGCACGAAGAGGTGACCGCCGACGGCCGGCCCGTCGGCTTTTTTGCGGCCCTGCCCCACAACGGCGAGCCCGCCTTCATCCACGCCAAGGTCCCCGAGGGCGCGGCGATCCTGGACCTCAGCCGCATCGGCGGCCGCCTCGCGAACCCCCTCATCGACCTCGGCCATCCCGTGGTCGTGGTCGACGACTCGGCCGCCATGCTCGCCCAGGTGCGGGCCGGGCGGACCGTCCGGTCCGACCTCGCGACGCTCGACCTCGGCGAGCTCTTCCCTGTCGTCCTGGCCGCGGGCATGGGGGTCAACACGGCCGACGATGAGCGACGCGCGGCCCTCCTGGCCGCGTGCCGCCGGCACTGCGCCCCCACCGGTCACGTCGTCATGCAGTGGATGCCGCCGTCGTGGTTTGACAGGATGGTCCCTTTCACCGGCCGGATCGGGCAGATCGAGGCCACCTTCGCCATCGAGTCCTTCGACGGCACGGTCCTGCACGGCCACAACACCTACCGCCTGGGCGACACCGTCTGGGAATACCGCAACTCGGTCCGCCGGCTCAGCAACGCCGACATGCGCGCCGCCCTTGTCGAGGCGGGGCTGCGCTTCGACCAGCACCTGCGCGGCGGCAGGCAGTTCTTCTCCGCCTTCCCGCTGCCGCCCTGGGGCGACGAGCGACCCATTGCCCGCAGCAACGAGCACCCCCTGCCCCGCAGCGACGGATAGCGTCCCGCGGCTCCTCGCCGGGACATCCTGGCCGGCCAGGACCCGGGCGTTTCGCAGGCGGGTCAGCTTGGTCGTGTGACGGGCCGCGAGGCCGTGCCGGCGGGACTCGGCGAACTCCGCGCGGACCCGCTGCCGCTCCTCATGGCGGCGCTGCCGCTCGGCGCGGGCCGCCGCGAATCGGGTGTCCCAATCGACGGAGACCGAGCCGGAACCCGGTGCGTCCAGAGAAAAGTAGGGTCGTGACACGTGCCACCTCCCCCCGGTAGGCGCTGTTTCATCAGTTTCGGGGGTGTGCGCGGAGGCGTCCAGCGGGTCGCTGGAAGATGACGCGTGGTGAGCGCCGGGTGTCAGGCGGTGACTTTGAGGGATGCTTTGGCGGAGCGGTTGCTCTTGGTACCGGTCAGTTCGACAACGGCGGTGGTGCCCGCCTTCAGGGTGGCCGTCGGCATGGTCCACTCGACGACACCGGTGGTGGCGGATGCGGGCCTGGAGGCCTTCTGCAGGCCGTTGACCTTGATGGTGACCTGCTCGCCCTTGGTGAAGCCGGTACCGGTGACGACGACGGACGTGCCGGGCTTCACGCTGCCGGGGTCGAGCTTGACCGCCGGGCCGGCGGGCGACGCGGGAGCCGAAGAGGAAGCGGCGGCGGAAGGCGCTGTCGACGCGGGGGCGGAGGCCGTCGGGCTGCTGCCGGTCCAGCCGGCGATCTTCTCCCGGCCGGCGCTGAGCAGGCCGCGACCCCACGGCGTCAGGGCGAGCACGATGATCAGCGGCACCGCCAGAAGGCGCAGCCGCCAGAAGAACCTGGAGATCGAGAAGCGCCGCCGGGGGCGAGTGGGCGGCGGCTCGGCGGGAGGTTCGTCGCGGGTGCGGTGATCGGGTTCATCGCGGGCGTACCGCGGCATGAGCTCCTCATCACCATAAATGGCGACATTGCCCTGCATCGTGACACCCGGCCCGATGATGACCGACGGCCGCTGCGGTCGCTGCTGCTGCGGCACGACCGGCGCCGCAAACTCACCAGCCCCCTGATACGCAACAGGCGCAGGCTGATACGCCGCAGGTGCAGACTGATACGGCGCAGGTGCAGACTGGTACGGCGCAGGTTGAGGCGCCGCAGGCGCAGGCTGGTATGCCGCAGGCGCAGCAGCCGCCGGCGGCGCGGACGCCTGCGAGGCCGGAGCACCGTACACCCCGGGCGGCCCGGACGTCTGATACACAGCCGGCGGCGCCGAAGCCGGATAAACAGAAGCCTGATAACCCGAAGCAGGAAAGCCCGAAGCGGGAAAACCCGAAGACTGATGAGCCGAAGCCTGAAAACCCGGAGCCTGATGAGAAGCGGCGTTGCCCAGCAGCAGCGCCCCGAAGGCCACCGGCAGCTCAGGCTGCTCCGGCACCACCGGCGCCAGCCCGAACCGCGCATGCAACCGGCTGGCCACCAGCGGCAGCCGGCTCGACCCCCCGACCAGCAGGATCGCGTCCAGGTGCCCGGCCGGTACACCCGAACGCTGCAGCACCCGGCGGGTCTCGTCGACGGCGCGGTCGACGAGCGGACCCGCGACCCGGTCCAGCTCCTCCCGCGTCAGATGCGTCGCCTGGTCGACCCCCGGCACGTGCACCGGCGCGGACGTGGTCCTGGACAGCATCTCCTTCGCGGCGCGTACCTCCGACCAGAACGCCATCCGGTCCCGGAAGTCCGCACCCGTCCGGGGCTGCTGCAGCCGCTGCCACAGCGCCGCGTCGTGCGCCGCGATCTGCTGGCCCAGGTGCCCGACGAGGGCCGCGTCGACGTCGGTCCCGCCGAGGTCGTCGAGCCCGCCGGTGGCGAGGACGCGCAGCCCGCCGGGCGAGTCGACGGCGACGGTCACGTCGAGGGTGCCGCCGCCGAAGTCGAAGACCGCGACCGCACGCCCGGGCGCGATCCGTGAGCCGAGGACGCGCATGCAGTACGTCGCGGCGGCGACCGGCTCGTCCAGCAGCGTGACCCGGCCGAGCCCGGCGACCGCGGCGGCCTCGGACAGCACCGCGCGGCGCCGCGGGCCCCAGTCGGCGGGGCAGGTCAGGACGGTGGTGCCGCCGGACAGGACCCCGGTCTGCGCGGCCTCGGCGGCGACCCGGCGCAGGATCGCGGCGAGCAGCTGCACGACCGGCACCTCACGGTCGCCGAGCAGCATGAGGCCCTCGTCGATGTGACCCTTCGGGTTGGGCTCGTAGCGGGCCGCGTCGGTCGCCATGTGCCGCTCGGCGTCGCGCCCGACGAGCACGGTGCCGGACGCGTCGGCGAACACGGCGGACGGCAGCAGCGGGTTGCCGTCGAACAGCAGCGGGCGCGGTGTGCCGTCGCCCCGGTCGACGACCGCGACGGTGTTGGAGGTGCCGAGGTCGACGGCGAACCGCACCTGACCCTGCACCGCGCCACCCCCAGCAATCGGACCGAACGCCGAATGCTACCTAGTACGCACCTGAGTACGAACACCGATGCCCGCGCATCGCGCCCGCCGCGAGGATCACGGCATGGGGAGATACGGGGCGAGCGTGCTGGTCGGCGTGGGCTGGTTCGCGACGGTGATCGGCGCGTCGGCGTTCGGTGAGTGGTCGGTGCCGCACCGGCCGGTCGAGGCGGCGGACTGCGGGTCGTTCGGCTGCGACCTGACGCTGCTGGACGTCTGGCCCGTGCTGCTGGGCCTGGCGGGTGTACCGCTGCTGGCCGTCCTCATGGCGGTGACGGCCGGTGTGGCCAGGCTGAACATCCCGCCGGCCCTGGCGGGCACGCTGTCCGCGCTCGCCACGGTCGTGGTCGTGGCCGCGGGCGGCGCGCTGTTCGTGGCGGCACGATGAGGCGCGCCGGCCTGGGAGTCCTGTTCCACGCCGGGATGTACGGCGCGCCGTTCCTGCTCATCGTCGCCCTCATCCGCCGCACCTCGCGGCCGTGGACCCCGACCCGCGCGGCGGCGGAGGCGTTCGGGGCCACCACGGACGCGCTGTTCATCGCGTCGATGATCGCCGCCGTGGTACTGCCGGCGCTCGGCATCCTGTTCTCGAAGCTGCTGCGCGAGCCCGGCTGGGCGAAGCATTTCATCGGGGCGCTGGTCGCGGCGCCGGTGCTCTTCGTCGTCCTGTGCGCCGCCGGCTCCACGGCGAGCACCCCGCTCGTCGGCCACGTCCCGGCCGACCTGGAGACCCCGGCACCGGTGCGGGTGTGCGCCCACGACTGCCCCGGCGGCTAGGGTGCTGCGCATGCCCGTGTTGTACGTCGTGGCCTGCGGCGGGCGCCCCGCCGCCGACCTTCCCGCGTTCGTCGCCACCGCCCAGGCCGACGGGTGGACGGTCTGCGTCGTCGCGACCCCCGACGGCCTGAAGTTCCTCGACGAGCCCGCCCTGCGCGCCCAGACCGGTTTTCCGGTGCGCTCGCAGTACAAGCGACCCGACGAACCCGACGTCCTGCCACCCGCCGACGCGTTCGTGGTCGCCCCCGCCACCTTCAACACGGTCAACAAGCTCGCCGCCGGCATCAGCGACACCCTCGCCCTGGGCCTGCTCAACGAGGGCATCGGCCTGCGCCGCCCGGTCATCGCCGTCCCCACCCCCAACATCGGCCTGTCCCGCCACCCGGCCTTCGTGGCCAGCGTCCGCACGCTGCGCGAGTGGGGCGTCACCGTCCTCTTCGACCCGGCCTCGGTCCCACCCCTCGACAGCGACCCCACCACCCCGGCCCCGCCGTTCCCCTGGCCCGCCGCCACCGCGGCGCTGCGCGCCCTGCCCCGATGAGACGGCTCGTCGTGCTCGGTGTGCCGGGGTGTGGCCGGGACGCCGTGCCCGAGTTGATCGCCGCGCGGCTCGGCGTCCTGCGCGGCGTGGACGCGACCCTGGAGATCGAGAGGATCGTGGAGGAGGCGCTGTGCTGACCGACGACGGGTGCCGGCTGTGGACCGAGGTCGGCGGGGACGGGCCGCCGCTGGTGTTCGTGCACGGCGGGCCGGGGTTGTGGGACATGGCCGGCGACCTCGCGACGATGTTCGGCGGGCACTACCGGACCGTCCGGTGGGACCAGCGCGGGTGCGGGCGGTCGGAGCGGCGCGGGCCGTACACCTTGGACAGGAGCATCAGAGATCTCGACACGGTCGTCGACGGGCCCGTCACGCTGCTCGGGCACTCGTGGGGAGCGCACCTCGCGCTCGAGTACGCGTTGCGGCACCCGGGGAAGGTGCGGCGGCTGGTGTACGTCGCGGGCACCGGCATCGACGACGAGGACACCTGGAAGCCGGCCTTCCGGGAACGGGCCGGGACCCTGGCCGGGTGGGACCGGGAGTCGGTGGTGCGGCTGTGGACCGCCGAGTTCCCCGACCGGGGGCGGGCCGCCGCGCATGCCGAGGCGATGGCGACGCCGTGGTTCGACATCAACCGCGAGTGCAGCGCGACCCTCAACGCCGAGATCAAGCGGCGGCTCGAGGAGACCGACCTGGCCGCGTTGTGCCGGCGGCTGCGGGTGCCGGTGCTCATCGTCGACGGCAGCGAGGACCTGCGGCCGCGGTGGGCCGTGGACTCCCTGGCGGCGGCGCTGCCCGACGTGCGGAGGGTGACCCTGCGCGGGGCGAGCCACCTGCCGTGGGTGGAGGACCCCGAGGGGTTCTCGGGGGCGGTTCTCGGGGACCCGCGGAGGTAAACCCCGGATGCCCGTGCGGCACGACCGGCGACAGGGTGGGAAGGACAGATTTCCACCTATCGTTGGAGGTGACCGCTTTGCGCGCACTCAGTGCCGCACTGATCGCGGCCGTGCTCGTGGCCGGGCCGGCCGTGCTGCCGGCCGCGGCCGCGAACGCCGGGGAGCCGCGCCGGGAACGGTGCGAGGCCGTGGCCGCCGGGACGCCGCTGCACGGGGCCCTCGACGGGCTGCCCGACGCGGAGGCGTCCGGGGCGCTCCTGTTGCTGCACGACGCCCAGGGTTGCCGGCAGGGCACCGCCGGTGTCGCCGACGTCCACAGTGGACGGACGGTGCCGATCGACGGGCGGTTCCGGATCGGGAGCATGACGAAGACGTTCACGGCCGTCGTCGCCCTGCAGCTCGCCGCGGAGCACCGGCTCGACCTGGACCAGACCGTCCAGCACTACCTGCCGGACCTCCTGCCGGCCGGGACGGCCCCGGTCACGGTGCGGCAGGTCCTCACGTACACCAGCGGCATCAACCATGTCGAGGTGCCCAACAAGCAGACCGACTGGTTCCTGGCACACCGCTACGACCGCTGGGCGAAGGGCAGCCAGATCGACACCGCGAAGCCGCTCGCGTTCACGCCCGGCACGAAGCAGCGGTACGGCAACGTCGACTACATCGTCGCCGGGCTGCTCATCGAGAAGGTCACCGGCCGCAGCTGGGAGTCGCAGATCCAGCGGCGCATCATCGACCGGCTCGGCCTGCGCGGCACCACCGCGCCCGGCCGGGACACCGAGGTGCGCGGCCCGCACGCGCACGGCTACGAGGCGACGGACACCGGCTGGGTCGACGTGACCAGCGCCGACATGTCGCTGCAGTGGTCGGCGGCGGCGATCGTCTCGACCGCGCCGGACCTGGACCGGTTCATGGTGGCCCTGTTCAGCGGGCGGCTGGTGCCGGAGCCTCAGCTGTCGGAGATGTTCACCGTGCCGGCCGGGATCTTCCTGTACGACGGCAACGGCGACCCGTCCGACGACAAGGAGGCGGTGTACAGCGCCGGCCTGACGAAGCTGCCGGCCGGCCCGCTGACGCTGTGGGGCAAGAGCGGCGACCGGCCCGGCTACAACAACGGGATGGCGGCGACCCGGGACCTGTCCGCGCGGCTGGTCTTCTCCGTCAACACCCTGCACATGGGCGGCTCCGAGCAACCGGTCCGCTCCCAGCGGATCATCGCGGCGGCCCTGAGCGGGTTGCGCTGAGCCGCCTGCACTGAGCGGCCTGCACGGAGCGGCCTGCACGGAGCGGCTTGCGCTGACGGCTCGCACTGAGCCCGCTTGCGTTAACTCTACTTTTACGATAGGAATTGCAGCCTATAGGATCGAAGTAGGGAGCACCGTGAACGCCGAGTGGGGCCGCCGGATCGGACTGCGGATCGTCGCGGTCGCCGTGCTCGGCGTGCTGTGGCAGGTCACCGCCACGGTCATGGACAACCCGACGTTCATCCCCTCGCCGACCGCCGTGTGGCACCGGCTCGTCCAGACCTCCACCGTCCACGACGGCACCCGCGGCTACAGCGGTCACCTGCTGATCGAGCATCTCGGCGTGAGCCTGCGCCGGATCCTCATCGGCTCGGCGATCGGTGTGGCCGCGGGTCTCGTCGCCGGGGTCGTCATGGGCACCGTCGGCTGGATCCGGGTCGTCACCGAACCCGTCGTCACGTTCGTGCGGGCGCTGCCGCCCCTGGCGTACTTCAGCCTCTTCATCATCTGGTTCGGCATCGACGAGACGCCCAAGCTGTGGCTGCTGTCGATCGCCGCCCTGCCGCCCGTCGCCGTGGCGACCGCCGCCGCCGTGCACAACGCGCCCACCGCGCTGGTCGAGGCCACCCGGGCGCTGGGCGCGAACCGGTGGCAGGTCACCCGCGACGTGGTGCTGCCCAACGCGCTGCCCGAGATCTTCACCGGCATCCGGCTCGCCGTCGGCATCGCGTACTCCTCCGTCGTGGCCGCCGAGACCATCAACGGCGTCCCCGGCATCGGCGGCATGGTCCGCGACGCCCAGCGGTACTCGCAGACCGACGTCGTCGTGCTCGGCCTCTTCGCCATCGGACTGTCCGGACTGGCCATCGACGCGGTGCTGCGTCAGGCCGAGACCCGCCTCATCCCCTGGCGCGGACGCGCCTGAGACCGATAGGAAAACCGTGAAGATCAGAAGTGTCGTCGGAATCGCCGCGCTCGCGCTGTCGCTGGCAGCCTGCGGCGACGGCGCCGCCAGCGGCAACAGCAGCACCGAGCAGAAGACCATCCGGATCGCGTACCAGGCGTTCCCCAGCGGCGACCTCATCGTCAAGAACCAGGGGCTGCTGGAGAAGGCACTGCCCGACTACAAGATCACGTGGACGAAGTTCGACTCGGGCGCGAGCATCAACACCGCGTTCGTCGCCAAGAGCGTCGACATCGCCGCGATCGGCTCCAGCCCCGTCGCCCGCGGGCTCTCCGCGCCGCTGAACATCCCCTACCAGGTCGCGTTCGTCCTCGACGTCGCCGGCGACAACGAGGCCCTCGTCGCCCGCAACGGTTCGAACGTCAACAGCGTCGCGGACCTGAAGGGCAAGAAGGTCGGCACGCCGTTCGCGTCCACCGCGCACTACAGCCTCCTCGCCGCCCTGGACAAGGCCGGCGTCAAGGAGTCCGACCTGACCATCGTCGACCTGGAGCCGCAGGACATCCAGGCCGCCTGGACCCGCGGCGACCTCGACGCCGCCTACACCTGGCTGCCGTCGCTGGACGAGCTGAAGAAGACCGGCAAGGTCCTCGTCACCAGCCGCGAGCTCGCCACCGCCGGCAAGCCGACCCTCGACCTCGGGGTCGTGTCGACCGCGTTCGCCACCGCCCACCCCGACGCCGTCGACGCGTGGCGCAAGGCCCAGGCGAAGGCCCTCGACATCATCGCCGGCGACCCCGCCGCCGCGGCCGCCGCCGTCGGCAAGGAGCTCAACATCAGCGCCGAGGACGCCAAGCACCAGCTCAGCCAGGGCGTGTTCCTCAAGCCCGCCGACATCTCCAGCGGCACCTGGCTCGGCACCCCCGAGAAGGTCGGCGACCTCGCGAAGAACCTGCTCGCCGCCGCCGAGTTCCTCAAGGCGCAGAAGAAGATCGACGCCGTGCCGGACCTCGCCACGGTGGAGAAGGCCATCTACACCAAGGGTCTCCCGGGTGTCCTCCAGTCCTGAAGCGATCGCCGTACAAGGCGTCGAGCACCGGTACGGCGCCATCACCGCCGTCGGCCCGATCGACCTGCACGTGCCGACCGGCGCCTTCCTGGTGCTGGTCGGCGCGTCCGGCTGCGGCAAGAGCACGCTGCTGCGGCTGATCGCCGGGTTCGAGCGGCCCACCACCGGCACGGTCCGCACCGGCGGCGCCGTCCCCGAGCCCGGCCGCGGCGCCGGTCTGGTCTTCCAGCAACCGCGGCTGCTGCCGTGGAAGACGGTCGGCGGCAACGTCGACCTCGCGCTGCGGTATGCGGGTGTACCACCGAAGGAACGCGCCGCCCGGGTGCCGGAGCTCCTGGAACGGGTCGGCCTGCACGACGTCGCCGGGCGCCGGGTGTGGCAGATCTCCGGCGGGCAGCAGCAGCGGGTCGCGATCGCGCGGGCTCTGGCGGTACCGAATCCGCTGCTGCTCCTCGACGAACCCTTCGCGGCGCTGGACGCGCTCACCCGGGAGCGGCTGCAGGAGGACCTGCGGCAGGTGACCGCGGAGACCGGGCGGACCTGCGTGTTCGTCACCCACAGCGTCGACGAGGCCGTGTTCCTCGGCAGCCGCGTCGTCGTGCTCACCAGCCGCCCCGGCCGCATCGCCCTCGACCAGGACATCGACCTGCCCCGCACGGGCGTCGAACCCGGCGAGCTGCGCGGGCTGCCGCGGTACGCGGAGCTGCGCGCCACCATCGGCCACGCCATCCGCACCCCACAGGAGGTCGCCGCGTGAAACTCGACCGTCTCGGCCCGCACTTCGGCGCCGACGTGCACGACATCGACCTGGACCGGGCCACCGGCGACGAGCTCGCCGAGGTGCGCGCCGCGCTGGTCGAGCACAAGGTGCTGTTCTTCGCCGGGCAGCAGCTCGACGACGACGGCCAGGTGCGGCTCGGCCGGCGCCTCGGCGAGCTCACCGCGTCCCACCCGGTCGTCGGCGGCGTCGACGAGGCGCACCCCGAGGTGTATGCCCTCGACAGCGCCGACAACGGCTTCGCCGACGTGTGGCACACCGACGTCACCTTCATGCCGCGCCCGCCGCTCGGCTCGATCCTGCGGGCGGTGACCCTGCCCCCGTCCGGCGGCGACACCAACTGGGCCGACAGCCAGCTCGCCTACGAGTCGCTGTCGGCGCCCGTACGCCACCTCGCGGACCGGCTGACCGCCGTGCACGACGGCAACCGGGAGTTCGGCTACTACCTGGCGCAGCGCCGCGGCGGCAAGGGCAGCGTCTGGGACGGCGAGGTCGTCACCCGCCTCGACCCGGTGTCGCACCCGGTGGTGCGGGTTCACCCCGAGACCGGCCGCCGCGGCCTCTTCGTCAACCCCGGCTTCACCTCGCACATCGAGGGCGTCTCGGAAGCGGAGAGCCGCGGCATCCTCGACCTGCTGTACGCGCACCTGACCAGACCCGAGCACATCGTCCGGCACCGCTGGCGCCCCGGCGACGTCGCCATGTGGGACAACCGCAGCACCGCCCACTACGCCAACCGCGACTACGGCACCGCGCACCGCGTCATGCACCGCATCACACTGCGCGGCGACGTCCCGGTGGGTCCACACTGAGCAGATGCCCCGTCTGCTCACCCTCCTGCTGCTGACCGCGCTCCTCACCGCCGGCTGCTCGTTCAAGGAGCGGATCTGCGGATCCGGCGAGCACCCGGTGAAGGCCGTCGGCAACACCACCGGCCGCACCTGCGTCCCCGACGGCGACGACCCGCCCGCCGGCTACGTCCCCTACCCGTCCGGCAAGGTCCCCAGGTACATCGACGACGAGTGGGACCGCTACTGGAGCGACAAGGTCCTCGACGAGCGGGGCAACCTCGTCCAACCCTGACCACGCCGGCGTCGGGTCCTCCGCCCGGCACCGATACGGTGGCGCGGTGATGCGGGTATGGAGGACGTCGCTGCTGTTCGTGGTGCTCGCCGTCGTGATGGCGGTCGTGCTGAGCGCCGAGGGGTCGACCGGGACGGCGGTGTTCGTGGCGGGCCTGTTCACCGCGGCGGCGGTCGGATACTCGCCGCTGATCTACCCACGGCACGTGCCCGCGGCGGCGGCGCAGGCGTCGGGACGGCCGGTCGTGTACTGGCGGCCCGGCTGCCCGTTCTGCCTGCGACTGCGCCTCGCCCTGATCGGCAGGGCGGGCAACGCGGCGTGGGTGAACATCTGGCGCGACCCCGACGGCGCCGCCGCGGTGCGCGCGGTCGCCGACGGCAACGAGACCGTGCCGACCGTCGTCCTGCCCGGCGGCGCCCACGTCAACCCGTCCCCCGCCTGGCTGCGCAAGCAGCTCGCGGCGCGGTAGCAGGAGACCGGGCCGGCTCGTCAGCCCTGGTGGTAGCCGATGACCGAGCCGGCCGTCGCCACCAGGAAGTCGCTGCCGAGGCGGGTGCCGAAGGCGCGGATCGACGCGCCGCCCGGCACGCGGTCGACGGGGGCGCCGTCGAGACCGCAGGCGACGCCGAGCGTGCCGCCGGAGCGCCCGGTCTCCGGCTTGCCGTTGAAGTAGTACGGCTCGTCGTAGGTGAACTCCGACTCCGTGCCGCACCAGAACGCCGCGTCGGCGGCCGGCTTCTCGGTGCCGCCCGTGACCAGGTCGATGATCACCGGCCCGGTCCCGCCGCTGATCAGCACGCGGCCCGGACCCGCGAGGGCGGGACGGCGGTCGCCGCCGGCCAGCTCGTCCGCGGCGCCGACGGGCACCGACCAGGTGGTCTTGCCGGTCATCAGGTCGAACCCCTCGACGACGACGTCGAGGCCCGACCGGGTGCTGGTCTTCGTCGCGGCCGACCACGTCGAGGTGCCCTTGGACCGGCAGCGCACGGCGGGACCCGGCCCGTCGGGATCGTCCGGGTCGACCGAGTCGCCGAGGACGCCCGAGCACTGCAGCGAGCTGCCGCTGTCCCGCCACAGGACGGTGCCGTCGGTCTCCGACAGCGCCGCGGTCGCCGACCCTGCCGCCAGGTCCCGGGTCAGGGTCGTTTCACGGGTCCCGCTCGACGGGCCGTACACCGAGCCGATCCGGACCTTCTGCTGCGGGTACAGCCGCCAGATCCAGCCGTGGTCGGTGCTGAACCCGGCGGGGAACGCCTCGCCGAGGGGCCGCTTCCAGAGCACCTTCCCGTCCCGGACCAGCGCGAGGGTCTCCGGGTCGCGGGTGCCGAGGTCGGTGAGCCCGTCGCTGCCGATCGTCCGGGAGCCGGCCGGCTCGCCGGTGCTCTCCGCCACGTACTGCTTGTCGGTCATCCGCAGGCGGTGCGGGACGGCCTTGTCCTTGTAGCTCGTCCGGGACACGGTGCACACGTCGGTCTTGTTCGAGCACGCCTGCGGCGGGGAGACGAACAGCGCCGGGGCGGTCACCGCGAGGTCCTCGCCGGTGCGCGGGTCGGCGACGACCAGGCTGGCGAACAGGTTGCCCTTCGGGTCGGCCCGGAAATAGACGACCTTGTCGTCGACGACGGACAGCATCACCGGGATGCCGGTGACGACCTCGCCGGGCGACGCGGCCCGCTGCCACAACGTCTTGCCGGTCGCCGGGTCGAGCGCGAGCAGGGACAGCCGCCCGTTGTCCGCGACGTAGCCGACGGCGACCCCGCCCACGGCCGTGAGCTGGCCCGCGGGCTTCAGGTCGGTGCGGGTCCACGCCTGGACCAGCGGCGGCGGCGCCGGCGACTTCGCCGCGGACGGCGGGTCACCGCCGTCGCAGCCGGCCAGCAGGCCCACCGTCACCACAAGACAGATCGTGCGCCGCACATCGCCCTCCCCCGAGTTGCGACGAGGATAACAGCGCAGCGAGCGATGCGAATATGACGGCCTCTCGACGGAGAAATTCGCGCGTCATAGCGTCGCGGCACGGCTCCCGAACCCGCCATGGAGGAGACCAGCCATGCGACGCACCGCCCTGCTCTGCGCCCTGCTGACCGCCGCCGCCGGCCTCGCCCTGACCCAGACGCCGGCGGCCGCGGCGCCCGCCACCTACACGAACCCGGTCAGCGCGGGCACGGTCGACACGTTCCCGGACCCGGCGATGATCCGCGGCAAGGACGGCCTCTGGTACGCGTACGGCACCACGAACCCGATCCGGGTCAGCGCCGGCGACACCACCGAGCACATCCTGCCCGTGCTCCGCTCGCCGGACATGGTGACGTGGACCTACGCCGGCGACGTGTACCCGGTCAGCGGCAAACCGTCGTGGTGGCCCGCCGGCACCCGTCCGTGGGCGCCCGACATCAGGTACGTCGACGGCTCGTACCATCTGACCTATTCCATGTCGACGGGCGGCATCGCCCTCGTCACGGCCCCGACACCGCTCGGGCCGTGGACCGACCACGGGCGGATCGTCCCCGGCTCCGGCAGCGGCTGCCCGAGCGGCAGCATCGACCAGGCCATGTACACCGACATCGGCACCGGCGCGCACTACCTGTACTGGGGCAGCTACGACACCATCTGCGTGTCGCGGATGAACGCCACCGCCACCGCGCTCACCGGCGCCGTCACGCAGATCGCCCGCGGCCGGCGGATGGAGGGCGGGTTCGTCGTCCGCCGCGACGGCATGTACTACCTGTTCTACTCCGACGCCGGCTGCTGCGACGGCGCGTTCAGCGGCTACACCGTCAAGGTCGGCCGCGCGTCCAGCCCGCTCGGCCCGTTCACCACCCCCAGCGGCCGCAACCTGATGGACCTCACGAGCAAGGACGGCATCGTCGTGGCCGCCAACGGCAACGGCTGGGTCGGCCCCGGGCACAACGCGATCCAGACCGACCTCTCCGGCCAGGACTGGCTCGTGTACCACGCGATCCCTTCGTCCAACCCCGAGTTCGGCGCGGTGACGAACCCGTGGGGAGGCACGATCAGCAACCTGAGCCGCCGCCCGCTGATGATCGACCGGCTCGACTGGATCGACGGCTGGCCGACGGTACGGGCCGGCGCGGGCCCGTCGACCGGGGCGCAGCCGGCGCCGGTGAGCACGTGGACGGTCGGCAGCTCGTTCAACGCGGGCCTCGGCGGCTGGGCCACGACCTGGCCCCTCGCGACCGACCCCGACTCCGGCGGCCACCTGTCCACCTCGACGGCGGGCTCCTCGCTGTCGACCGGCTCGGTGAGCGGCAACCTGCGCGTGGAGGGCGACCTGCGGCTCGGCGCGGCCAACACGACCGGCGCCGTCGGTCTCGTCGTCACCCAGGCCGACGCGTCGAACCGGATCGTCGCCTGGATCAACCGCGCCCAGCAGCGCCTCGTCGTCGACGTCACCGCCGGCGGCGTCCTCACCTCGGCGAGCAGCCCGCTACCGGCGAGCTTCGACTACGACTCCTGGCACAACGTCGCCGCCGAACGCCGCGGCAACACCCTCGTCACCTGGGTCACCGCCGACCGCCTCCGCGACGCCGTGTCGACCGTGACCGTCACGCTGCCGGCCGGCGCACCCACGTCCGGCCGCATCGGCGCCGTCTCGACCGGCGGGGCCGCGGCCGCCGACAACATCGGTGCGGCGCCGCTGTACCCGCTGCCACCCGCCCGCGTGCCGAACCCGGCCCTCGGCGCGGCGCTGCCGGCCTACTCCGACGAGTTCACCACCGGCCTCACCGGCTGGACGTGGCTGCGCGCCGCCGCCGGCTCCGTCTCGGGCGGCCAGTTCGTGTGGCCGACCCAGGCCGCCGAACTCGCCGGCACCACCAACACCGCCTCCGTCCTGCTGCGCCCCGCCCCCACCGGCGACTTCGTGGTGGAGACGAAGCTGCAGTTCGACGGCACCACCGGCAACCAGCAGGCCGGCCTCATCCTCTACGAGAACGACAACCGCTTCCTCAAACTGACCCACACCGTCCTTCCCCTCGCCGGCGGCGGCGGCGGTGCGGTGCTGCACGTGACGGAGTTCGGCAAGGAGGCCGAACGCCCCGGCACCACCCCACCGACCGCGGTGACCGCCGGCCCGATGTTCGGCGGCCCGCCGTCCACCACGACGTGGCTGCGACTCGCATACCACGCCGACACCCCGAACAACGAGCACGACGTCCGCATGGCCTCCAGCACCGACGGTTTCACCTGGACCTGGGGCGGCACCTGGTCCCTGCCCCGCGCCGGCACCCTGCGCATCGGCCTGGTCTCCATGAACTCCCCAGGCGCCACCGCCCGCTTCGACTACGTCCGCACCTACGCCCTGGCCTAGGTGACTGGTGTTAAACGATGGTCTGGCCCGGAGGGCCAGACCATCGTTGTCGTCTTGCGGGGTGGGGTTCGGCGGCGGGTTGAGGTTGGG
>NZ_JBVJIJ010000069.1:0-15994 GCF_055586325.1 Dactylosporangium sp. NPDC051087
GCCGCCACCAAGCCCGAGCCCGCCGCTCCCACTACGCACGACGACTCAGCGCCGAGCTTCAGCCATGATCCCGAACGGCGGCTGCCGTACTAGGCGGAGGCAGTAGCCGGGCAACGTGCTAACCGCTCTCGCCAGGCCTTCTAGGACTACTGCGACGGGCCGATCCATGGCGGTGGCCATGATCTGTCGCTCGTGCTACTCCCTGCGATGCCGAGGCTTTGGCGGGCCGTGCGGTAGTACCGATCTCGGTTCTCGGAGAACGCGACTACGGCATGGTCCCAACTTGCGGGGTCAGCATCCGCGACGCGGTCACGAACGAACCATTCAAGATGCCAAAGACTGCGATGCCAGGCGCGCGCAGCGTCGATGGTGGCTGGATCTCCGAGGAGAAGGACGTGCTCCCACTCCTCCTCCCGGCGCGTCGACAGGCGATCAAGCTCAGCCATTCCTACGTCTGGCGGGAGGGGCACCATCGTGGCGTTCAGTTCCTTCGCTGCAGCAATGCGCGAGGCAACCGAGAAGCATGCCTTGACTGACCTGCCGTAGGCGACGTACGCAGCGGTTCGGCGCTCGTCCAGTCGGGTCGTTCGGTCACGCCGCCAGCGGGTTCTCTCGTTGACTACCGTGGCGAGGTAGGTCAGAACGGCGCCGACAACGACGCCGCCGATCGTGAATGCCTGTTGTGCCAAGTCACCCATTGAGCACCCCGATTCCTCGTCTGGCTTTCAGGGTGTCATTCGACGTCCAACGGACCGGGGCGCGGAGGTTGAACCAGCGGTGCAGACGCAGGCCGATGCCAGCGCCGCAGGTAGGCCGGGCATGAGAAGTACCGTCGCGCAGCGTCTTCGAGCTCCGAAGGCTTGTGCCTGGCCGACGAGCTGGCTTGTGCGGTCAGGTCGCCAACTGCAGCAACCACGCCGGCCGATGGCAAGCCGGCGAAGCCGGCGCGGCAGCCGAGCGCCCCGACCTCGACGGCGGGTGACCACCCACGCGCTCGTCACGGCGCCACGCCTCGCGCCCGGCCTCCGCTTGGCTCCTTGAGCCGCAGGTGCAGTCCGTAGTCACGGATCACCCGCCCAGGATCGTGCCTCACCCATGCCTTCGCCGCCGGTCCTATACGCCAGTTGCGGACCGGCTTACCGGCCGCCGTCATCAGATGCGGCGAGGTCACCGCGTTGAGCGCCTTCCACGCCAGGCCGACCAGCTCGACGAAGTCCCGCTGAACGCAGTCCGCCTGCTCTTCCGGAAACCACTTGAAGGCCGGCCGGCCAGGCGTCATCTCCTCAGGCTGGACACCAGTTGGCCGGTACCGGCCTCCCGTCGCTTCGAGGATGCCGGCATCCCTCGTCCACACGGAGGTGTGCAGGTACTGGATTATGGGTCCGACCGTGCCGCCGTCCCGGCCGAGGAGGCGCAGGAACGCCTGGACGCCGTCGTATCGCATCGCGGTAGACAGCGAATCGTGGAGGATGACGCCCGCTTCGCGGTCGTGCGTCTGCCAGTGAGCGAACCCCTCGATCGCCGGTGCCAGCGCTTGGCTGAACGCGTCGACGTCCGCTGGCAGCATGAAGGTCGCTGTCTGCTTGGAACGCGAGCCTGGCTCGAACACGAAAGCATGATGGCAGGCAGCGGCCGGAAAGCGCACCCTTGCCGCCGCGCCGGCCGATGCCGGCGCTTGCGCCGCCAGCAGGCCGAGCGCGAGCGGCGTCTTTGCCACTGCACGCCCCTCGTCCTCGAGTGCGTGTTGTCTCAGTGCATCAATGAACACGGATGACACACTGAGTCTGAGGAGGCTACTGACAGTGGCAAAGGACTCAGCGAAACGTCAGCGCCATCGCGAGCGGCGAGCGCTAGGCCGGCCGGCGGATGCGTCGGAGCCTGCCGTGCAGCCGACAGAGCCAAAGCCGAGGGCCTCGCAATCTCGAAGGCCGTGTGAGCGGTGCGGAGCGGGCTGTCGGAAAGACAAGCCCATGTACGGCTGGGTTTGCGCGACCTGCGCATACGAGCTCGACCGGTACCTGCAGCTGCGCATGGGGCTGTCGGGCGGGTCGGTTGCGGACGTGTACTTCAACGCCAAGCGGCGTGGTGAGCTGCCACCGCCCGGCCCTCGTGGACTTGGCGTCAACGTGCGTAAGCCGTAGTAGTCACGGCATGCGGACCTTCAACCGTGACAGCCAATCGTCCCGCCTCCGCGTCCCATGCCTGAGGGCGGGCTTCAGTCTGGCAGCGCGCTAGATCTAGCGAAGGCGACCCCCAGCTGCGGCACGCTCACAACCACACGACGCGCCGCGTCAGCGGCGCCTTGATGTAGAACGGCTCAACTCGGCAGTGCCCAACCTGAGGCTGCCGGGATCGGCTAACGCCAACCGTCAGGCCGAAGACGGCATCATCGCGACCAGACCTTGACATCCCGGCTAGGCTGACCGGTGGCAAGCCACGCCGCAGGCGCCCGACGGGCCGGTCAGCCTAGCCGGGATGTCGCTGGGCTTACACCAGTGTAAGACTGATGTCTAGTCGTGCCGTGAAAAGTTTCTTCACAAAAATAGTACACTATCGGACAAAACGACAGCGACTTTGCTAGTTCCGCTTGACGCTAGTTATGGCAGGCGCCATCCTTTACACAGGAGAGTGCTGAAGCTCTGTTCCCTGGTATGCCGCCGAGGGGACGGGGTGTGGGTGAGTGGATCAGCCCGTGGCCGCATGCTTTGCTGACGCGCAGTAGGCAAGCAGGACGCGAGATCGGGCCCCTGCGGGGAAGCAGTGTCCATCATCAGCTGTTGCCGGGACTACTTCCACAGATGCGACAGGCCGGGATCCATAATGGGTCCCGGCCTAGCTCACAGGGGAGTAGTAGTGACGGAAAGCAGTATGGATGCCCAGCGCCCTGATGAGGTACCGCTCGAAGAGCTTCAGGTCGAGGCGTTCGCGGTCCTTGCTAAGTCCGTGGAAAGTCTGACCACGGCAGGTTCTCGCAATCCGACGGCGAGCGAAGTTCGTCTGGAGATGAAAAGGCGAACTTACGGCGGGTTTGATCCGAAGTTGGTCGGATTCCGACGATTCCGTGATTTCTTATTTGCTGCCGCTGACGCGGGCCATGTCTCGGTTGATTCAGGGCGCGCTGGCGATCTTGCAGTCGGCCGTGCCGGCGGGCTGGAGCCTCAATCGGAGTCGAGCCATTTTGTTCGGCCGGATCTTTGGCGTGCATTCATTGACTGGGATCAGGGAAAACTGCGCTACTACGACACCAGTATCGGCAAGGCGCTGATTATTCCACGGGAGTCCGTTCCTTTTGAGCCTGCTAAGTACCGTGACCTTCGATTGCGTCTTCAGCGAGAACCACAGACATTCGTAGAGATTCGCCCCATTGAGATGCAAACCCAGCTTGCCTGGATGCGTGAGTATATGGAAGAGTTGCCGGGTGGCGACCTGAAGACCCTTCTTCAGACTGCACTCGACAGTGACAAGCCCTTGAAACTATTCGTCGACGTTCTTCGCACGGTCCCGAGCGAGCTGCAGCGTTGGCACAAGGTGCTTGGTATGAGAGTCTTTGCCGAAGCCATGCGGTGGCGCGACTCGTTGGACGCAGATCTCGATGTTGAGATTGAACGTCGACCGGTTGCCTCCGAGGACTCGGACCGTCCTGCCGATGCAGCTTCCCCGCAAAGCATGCAAAGGACAGACGAGGGCGCTCGGGCGGCGACGATGCTGCGCATCCTAACAAAGTCGCGCGCGACGATTGACCGGACCCAGGGAATGCCGAAGGAGGACTCAGAGTTGCGCGCTCGAATGCATATGGCAATCGAAAGAATGCCAATTGCTGAGTTGCGGAAGCTATGTATTCCCGTCGGGTATCTCTTTGAGGACTAGCAGACTGTGCAGACGTTGGCGGAGGTCCTCAGTGTAGCGCGCGTGATCCCCAATCGGAAAGATGAAGGTCCGTGGCCTATTGAATACAGGCCAAAGTCAAAGCTAGTAGTGCCTGGTGAGGGTAAATTGGTTCTGCCCGGCGATATCGCCGGGATCAAAGCGGCTGGCAAGTTCGATGATTTAATTCTCAACCTAGGAGCGGAGGAGTCTGCTGGCGCGCGTGGACTGCTTTTTGCGTCGCCCACCGTCGTCGTGCCCTTGACGAAACCGGATCCCGGGATTTTGGCGACCTTCGGCATAGACGTAAAGTCGCCACGACTGAATCCCAGGTACATTGGCGCGGCAATTTGCCTGCGTTCATCCGACGGGCCGCTCTACGGTACTTCACGCGTCCTGTTCGTTGAGAACGGCATTAGCTTTGGTAGTACCCTAGTGTTAGAAGGTACCCAGCTATGGACGCACGATCTGCACGAGTTCGCGCTGAACATGCTTTCGCTCTACCGTGCCGCAGCATCGCATTTTGACCCTACTCCAGATGCTCGGTCAAAGAAGTGGTACACGGTAACAGCCCTTTTGGGTGGCTCAAAGTCGGAAGGCCTGCTGCCAGATGAGTGGCAGCGTGACTTTCAGTTCGCTGGCGGACTCTTTGGCATTAAGCTCGACATTCGGGCCAATCCGGAAGCTGCCAGGCCGATCGTGATTGGTGATTTGCAGTCTGTTCCGCGAGACGCATTGCTGGTATGGGCGAACTTTGTTCGCAATCCCGAGGTGTTTCTGAAGCCGTTCAGAGCAGCCCGCCCTGGAGCGTACGCTGAGGTATTGGGGGTGTCTCAAACTGCTGTCGACTATGACGATTGCCTAATTGAATTGGTCATGCACCTTGCTGAAATCGATCGTCGCTCGGGTCGCGCTAAGGATCCGGAGATCGCAAACTGGATCGAGGCAAGTGCGAGAATTTTGGAACTAGTAGGACCTCATTTCGTGCTGTCGGACCGTGCTCGCAAGATGCTTTCCGGAAACGCCTACCCCAGGCCTGCGCGGATGTACGATCATGTTAAGCGGTTGGGGGAGGTTGCCCGCGATTACAGGAACAGGCGTGGACGGCTAGGCGTCGACTTTGCAGAGCACGCGATCCGGGCACACGGAATTGAGATCGCCTTAACCGACAAGGGTCTGTGTCCCCCGCATATTGAAATTGATGGAGTTAAACAGTTATTCGTTGCTGAGCCGCACGTTAAGGTTGACGACTTCAAGTCGCCTGATCAATGCGGACGAATCTATTTCGCGATTGATCTCGCGGGATTGCGAGTGGTGGTGGACCATATTGGACTCCACGACTACAAATAGTTCCTGCTCATGCCTGAGATTGGCCGTGCGGTTGACGCCAGATCGACGGCCTACACGCGTGCAGCCTCGGCGACGAGGAGCCAACTTTGCAGACGGTCCGACGGCACTCCAGTCAGTTCGGCAAGTTGACGTCCTGCTTCATTCGCTGGCAGCGGTCCGCGCAGTTTGAGGGCAACGACGGCGAGATCGTATCCAACCTCACCTGTCACCCCGCGCGGATCAACGAGCATCCATTCGCCATTAGCTGTCGTAAGGAGATTCCACGTAGATGCGTCTCCGTGGCACAATGCCGGTTCTGCCTTGCGTGCGAGCCTGTCGAGCGTTTGGAGCGCTTCGAGCCGCTCGCGTTGCGGCGCTGGACCATCCCGCCAAATCGGTAGATCCGCGAGATTGTCGTCCAATAATCGTTCATGGAGCCAATCGTATACGCTAGGTAGATCCTGCCGTGGCGGCGGCTGGTCGAGCATTTTGGCGAATGGCGCTGCCAGTCTTGTGAGATCAACGGTATTCCGGTCCGTAAGCGCTAACGGCACGCCGGGCACAATTTCGTCCATGATGGTCCACACGCCAGCGATCGAGCCGATGGTCTCGTGGAGAGTTGGGGATACCCCAAGGTTGGTGAGTGACAATGCGACTTCTGCCTGCAGCCATGCGTCAGGGTCTGGGCTCGACTTGAAAACAAGGCCGCCGCGCGGGCTGTCAGCGGCTACCACGAAGCCGTATCGCGCAGGTAGTACGTCACGTGGTGTCGCGCTGTACCTCTCACAGACTTCGCGAAGCTCGGCTTCGACATTTTCCGTCCAGGTATGGGCGCGCTCGGGCCAGCGCTTGGCAATATTCTCAGCGATGCCGGCTGGGAGACTCGGCCAAGCGGCCATCAAGACCTCCCTGTTGGTGCTGTGTGCATTGAGACTGTGAGGGCGGTCATGGACGTGATGACATCACTTGCGCCGGCGTCGGTCAGCCGATCGTATTTGTCCGGCTTGTTCGCATAACCGATGGTTGGCACGCCGATTGCGATGCCAGCTGCGATGTCGGTGACCGAGTCACCCACGAATGTGGCGCCGGCGGCAGTGACCCTGAGCTGGGTGAGCGCGAGTTGCACCAGGTGTGGGTTCGGCTTCAGTAGTTCCGCAGTCATACCGGCGTAGCGACCGACGACTAGATCGACGTGCTCGATGAGTTCGTGTCGTGCGAGGTAGGCCGTGACTGCTTCGGTTGAATTGTTGCTGACGATTGCGACCCGCCGCTGGCTGGCTTTGGCCGTCCGCACGACTTCCTCTGCCCCTGGCGTGGGGGTCGCTCCAACGGATGCTTCGATCTCTGCCTCGCGCGCGGCGGTGGAGACTGCTCGGCTCAGCGCCGGATCCCTGACGAGGTCCACCTCACGCAGAAGCGCAAGGGGTTCGTCTGCGGTTGCGGTGAAGCCGTGCAATGCCGCAACACTGCGAAGCCGGTCGGCCACGGCGGCCGCTGAGAGCGTCGCAAACAGGGCGCAGACGGGGCCGTCGAAGTCGACGAGCAGGACTTCGGTTCGGCTCATCAGTGCGGCGAGCGAGGCCGTCATCCAGTCTGCTTGCGTGCGATGGTGTTCCAGACGCTGTCGAACCAGGCACGGGCCTGCTGGACGTACTGGGTGAGCATGTCGTCTTCGTCGTCGCCGGCGGCGAACTGGAAGAGCGGGACGTCCTTGCCCAAAACGTCGTAGATCGGAACCGATTCGTGGTCGATGGTCACGGTGTGGCGGACGACCGGGTAGAAGCCGAAGAACGCCTCGGTGTTGTTCAGGATGTAGACCTTGAACAGGACCGCGGTGCCGTGTTGGCGGACTTCGCAGGTGGCGGAGCGGACGAGGCCGAGTTCGCCGAGCTCGCGGACCGAGTCGATGATTGCCTCGCTGTGCCGCCGGCTGATCCGCGTCGCGCGGTCGCGTACTGCCTTGTCGGCTTCCGGGCCTTCGGCGGCTGATGGGACCGCAGCAGGCTTGGAGTGGTCGGGGACCAGGATGCGGATCGCGATCGACTCAGGCGTCAGTCGGCCTGCCCGGATCTTGTCGAGCGGTTCGGACAGCGCGCCATGGAGGGTTTCGCTGGAGAAGCCGGCAAAGTCGATCGACACGTGCTGGCGCTCGAACGCGGCCTCGATGTGCGGGCGCAGGCCGACGGGGCGCTCCGTCTGGGCGCGAACGAAGGCACCGCTGCCCTGGCGGGTGACGATGAGGCGTTCTTCGCGCAGGGTGCGGAGCGCGGACTTCACCGTTTCGCGCGCGACGCCGTAGCGGTCGGCAAGCTCGTTCTGCGATGGAAGGCGTTCGCCCGGTTGGAAGCGACGCGTCAGGATCGCGGCGCGCAGCACATTGGCAATCTGCTGAGACGCGGGACGTGGATCGTCCGGGTCCAGGCCGTCGAGGTCGTCCGCTTCGGCGTTCACGCGATCAGCCTATGACCTGACTAGTCAGGTGAGAAATATCTGGGGAGCGTCCTCTTGTCCGAGTCGACCTGCAGCCATACGGTGAATCTGACTAGCCAAGCTAGTCAAATCTGCGAAACGGTCTGAACGGGGGACCGGGTCGTGCACGCCAGTACCGGGGCGGCCGTTGGTGTAGGGCCGACGCTGAACACTCGCTCCCAGGTCCGCAGACCTGGCCGTTCCGGTGCTGCTGCACGTTGTCGCGCTTGTCGCAGCCAAGTCCAGCAGCAGAGGAGAAGTCCCGTGAGCGGAAGCGAAGTCGTTCACCCGCACTGGTGCGAGCGGTCGGAATGCCACGTCGGTGAGCCCGGTGTGCTCTACGCGACGCACAGGTCTCGGCCGGTCGTCGGTTGCGCAGACCCGGACACCGGGAGCCTGATCGACGTCACCCTGTGGACCATCAACGGCGGTAAACCCAACATCCTCCTGGAGTTTCCCGACGGGGTCGAAGAGGGCACCGAGCTGACCGAGGACCAGGCCGCGGACCTCGTGGCCACGGTGTCCCAAATGCTCGCCGTCGCGCGCGGCTGAGTCGGGTCGTCACAGTGCCGATCGAGTCGGGTGCGCCGAAGTATGTCGAGATCATCAACGCCTTGCAGGCGCGGATTGACCGGCGGACCTACTCGGTCGGCACGCTGCTGCCCAGTGAAGCCCAGCTCGTCCGCGAGTTCGGCGCCTCGCGTTCCACTGTCGTCCGTGCCCTGGAATATCTCCGGCTGCACGGCTGGGTCGAGGGTGTCCAGGGAAAGGGTCGGATCGTCCTCGGCCGTCCGGCGCCCGGCCTTGCGTCGCTGCCTCGTCGGGTCCGCCTGCTGCTCGATCTCGACCAAGGTGCGACGTTGGCCGGCGTTGCCCGTGTTGGCGCGACGGGCCGAATCGCCGCAGTGCTCGGATGCGCCGCGGGCGCACCGCTGATCGCTCGAAGGTATGTCCTCGCGGTCGGCGGCGTGCCGTACGGGCTGAGCACCGTCCTCGTGGGCGAGGACATCGCAGGCGGAACGGAGCTCGCCGCGACTGCTCCGCTTTCGGGCAGCCTGTTGTCGCATCTGGCGCGCCGTCGCGACCTCGCGATCGACCATGTTGTCGAGCGGCTTGGCGCGCGGATGTCGACAGCGTCTGAGGCTGCTTCGCTTCGGCTCGACCGGCGTCGCTGTGTCGCTGTTGCCCTGCTCGCGGTGGTCGACACGAGCGGCCGGCCGCTCCTCGCCGTCGACGCTGTGCTGTCGCGTGACGTGCCGGAGCTGGCGTCCGTACTCCCGCTGACATAAACGACCTTCGCTCAAAGCTTGACTAGCCATGTTGGCCAAGGTGATACTTGGCTCACTTGGTTAGTCAAGTAGCCAGGTTCTGGCAACAGCGAAGGGGCAACCGTGGTACCCAACTCGATCAAGATTCCGGTGCCGTTCGAGTACGTGTTCCCGAACGGGGCGCTGTTCCTGAGCGTCGACAAGCTGGTCGACTTCGACCGGCTCCGGCAGGACGACAACCAGGCCCGCGACGAGCAGGGCAACCGCCTGTGGGTCGTCAAGGTCATGGACCAGGACCCGGAGGCCGGGAAGTTCGGCCGGTCCACCGAGGTCAAGGTGAAGATCGCCGCACCGCATCAGCCCGTACCGCCAGAGGGCATCAACCTCGGGGGCGGGTTCACCGTCACGCCGGTGGCGTTCACCGATCTCACGGTGACGCCGTACAACGACTCGACCGGCTGCAAGGGCGAGCGTCAGCCGCACAAGTGCCGCGCCCGGCTCGCCTGGTCCATCCGCGCCGGCGCCATGGTCGCGCCCGGCGAGATCGCGCGGACGGTCAGCGCCGCCGCCTGAAGTTCTGACGCCTGGGGGCGGGCCATCTCCAGCAAGAGTCTCCCGCCCCCGGCGTCCAACCCCACCCCTTGCAGAGGAGAAGGCTGTCATGGCCAAGGTAGTTGACGCTGCCCGGATTACGGCACCGGACGGTGCGGTCTGGCGGAATTGCCCCGCCTGCGGGCGCCTCGCGGCCCTCGCACCCGACGCGGTGCAGTGCGGCGGGTGCACCACCAAGACCCGGGCGGACTCGGCGCGGCTGCTGCCCGCCGACGCGTTCACCGACATCGACCGGGACGACATCTACGAGGCGGGCTGCACGTTCGCGGCAGCCCTGCGGGACATCACGCATCACGAGATCGGCGACCCTGGCTGCTGGGACCTGTGGGGGACCTGCCCAGAGGAACTGGGCCGGCTCCACGCTGCGCTGGACCAGATGGCCTCGGCCGTCAAGACGAGCAGGGCGCTGCTCACCTCGGTTGAGCGTCGCGTGCGTCGTACTACCGGCAAGACGTCCGGGCGGTGACCGCGATGCCCCTCATCAACGTCATCCGCGGCGAGCGGATCGAGCCTGCCCCGTTCAACGTCCGCACGCCGTACCTCAAGCTGCCGCTCTGGCTGGTCCTCTTCGCCTGGCTGGGTAAGGGTCTGATGAGTCTGGCGGTCCTCCTCGTGCGGTACTGGGTCGTCACGCTGCCCGGTCTCGCGCTCGCCGCGCTCTACCTCAAGTTCGGCTGGCAGATCCCCGTCGTCCTGGTCCTCATGCTCGCCGCGGTCGGCGCCTGCTGGTGGGGATTCGACCGCGCGACCTTCGGCCGCTTCGTCGGCTACCCGGTGCTGGGCCGGTGGCGGCGGTGGATCTACCGGCGCCAGTGGCTTCCGGCTATGGTGACCGCCGGCCTCGGTGTGACCTTTGACGGCCGGACCGTGATCCCGGTCGTGAAACGAGTCCGGTGCACCGCCATGGCAGATGTCATCACGGTGCGAATGGTCACCGGGCAGATCCCCGACGACTTCGCCAAGGTGTCGGAGCGGCTTACCCACACGTTCGGCGCCCGCGCGTGCCGGGTGTCCGCCGGTGTTAAGCCTGACCTCGTCGTCGTCACGCTCCTGCGCGGTGACCCGCTGCTCGCGACGGTCCCGCCGTTCCCGGTGCCGGATGAGCCGGACTTCCGGTCGCTGGAGCTGGCGCAATGTGAGGACGGCGAGGTGTATGCGCTGCGGCTGTTCGGCACGCAGGTCCTCGTGGTTGGTGCGACCGATGCGGGCAAGGGCTCGGTGATCTGGTCCTTGCTGCGGGCGCTGGCCTCGGGCATCCGTTCCGGCCTGGTGCAGGTGTGGGCGTTCGACCCGAAGGGCGGCATGGAGCTGGCGGCGGGGATGCCGTTGTTCGCCCGGTTCGCCTGTGAGGACTTCAAGGCGATGGCGGACATGCTCGAAGAGGCCGTCGCCACGATGCGCGAACGGACGGCGCGGCTGCGGGGCAAGACGCGTCAGCATGTGCCGTCGGTCGGTGACCCGCTGATCGTGATCGTCATTGACGAGCTTGCGGCGCTCACGGCGTACCTCACCGATCGGCAGTTGAAGGACCGGATCAAGGCGGCGCTCGGGGTGCTGCTGACCCAAGGTCGCGCGGTGGGCGTGCACGTCGTCGCGTGCTTGCAGGACCCGCGCAAAGAGGTGCTGCCGTTTCGGGACCTGTTCCCGACCCGGATTGGTCTGCGGCTCACCGAAGAGGCGCACGTTGACCTGACCCTCGGCGAAGGTGCCCGCGACCGTGGCGCGCTCTGCGACCGGATTCCGCGCAGCTCGCCGGGTGTTGCGTACGTCGTCCTCGACGGCGACCCGACGCCGATGCGGGTCCGGTTCTCGTACCTCACCGATGACGACATCACCGACCTTGCCCATGACTTCGCCCGGCTCCGGCCGGTCGCCCGCGGAGGTGCAGCAGCATGAACGCCAACGTCTGGAACGCCGCCCGCAACCTCGCCACCGCGCTGCGCATCGGTCACCGGGAGTCGGCGACCGGCCGGACCTGGTTCCGCCGACACCGGGAGTGCCCGGACTGGTGTGCCGCCGGCCACCGGTGCACCGCGCGTCTCGGGTACCCGTCGGGGGAGCACCGTTCAGCGCCGATGACGGTGCGGGCGCCGTACGGCAGCCTCGTCGCGACCCGCATCGAGACCATCAACGGTGTCGGTCACATCGAACTGCGGCTGTCCGCTCGCCTCGACCGTGACGAGGTCACCGCGTCGCGGCAGGCGCATCTCCTCGCCGCGGGCATTGACCTGACCGCCCGCGCGGTCCTGGAGAGTGCGCGGCGGGCGCTGCCGGCGGGACGGGTGGCGGCATGACCGCGCGGATCGAGGGCGGCGCGCAGGTGCTGATCCTGCTCGCCGTCGCCGGGATGGCCGGCGCCGCGTCGTTCACCCACGTCCACGACTGGACCATGCACAACTCGCCTCGCGGCACCGGCGATTGGTTTGGTTGGGCCAATGCCGCCGTGACCGAACTGATCCCGCTCGCCGCCGGCCTGGAGGCCCGCCGACGGCGCAGCCGGGGCATCCCGGTCGGCCGGTACCCCATCGCGATGATCGTCGGCGCGGTCACCCTGTCGCTCGCTGGCCAGTTCGCCGAAGCCAAGCCAGGCCTGTCCGGCTGGATCATCTCCGCCATCCCGGCCCTGGGCTTCCTTGCCCTGATCAAGCTCGTCCTGTCGACCCCACCTGCCGCCGCTGAGGCAGCGTCAACGGTCACGCTGCCGGCGCCTGTCGACGTACCGGCCGCTCCGTCCATCGAGCCGCCCGCCGTCGTCGTGCCGGCGGATGCGCCGCCGTCGCGGCTGCTGGTGTCGCCGGACGCGTTCGTGCGGGTGAACGGAGCTGCCCACCGGTGACCCAGACAACCGAACGCCCCGGCTCCCGCGCTGCCCGCTTCGCGATGCCCCGCTCCGTCGACGCCCTGCGGCAGCTCGCCCACGAGTACGGCGTCTGCACTCGCCCGGTCGTGCTCCGCCGTACCGACCTCACCACCGGCGTCAGCGAGGTCATCGACCTGCCGTGCGGCGCCACCCGCGAGGACAAGTGCCCACCTTGCGCGAAGCGGGCGCGCAGGCTGCGGCAGCAGCAGTGCCGGGAGGGCTGGCACCGCACCGACGAGCCGCTCCCCGAACCTGACGAGCCGACTGAGGGTCAACGCTCCCTGATCGTGCTCCGGGCGCACTTCGTCTTTGAACGCAACCGCGCGGAGCAGGCGGCGGAGTGGGACCAGGTCCGCGAGCTCGAAGCCGCCGTCGCCGAACTCGACCAGGCCATCACCGAATCAGGGATGCGCGGCCACCTGACCCCGGTCGGCAAGCCAGAGGGCGACGACCAGGCCGACGCGCCCAAACCGATTCGCCGCGTCCGCTCGACCAAACGACGCCAGGACGCACCCGACCTCCCGCGGCTCAAGGTCGCCCCGACGACGGTCGGGCGCACGTACGAAGGCCGCGACGGGCACGTGTTCCAGCCCTCCACGTTCCTGACCCTCACGCTCGACACGTACGGCCGCGTCCGTAACGACGGCACCCCGGTCAACCCGGCCACCTACGACTACCGGCGCGCGGCCTGGGACGCCGTGCACTTCCCGGCCCTGCTCGACCGGTTCTGGCAGAACGCCCGCCGCGCCGCCGGCTGGTCCATCCAATACTTCGGCGCCGTCGAACCCCAACGCCGCCTCGCCCCACACGCCCACTTCGCCATGCGCGGCACCATGTCCCGCGACCTGCTTCGCCGGATCGCCGCAGCGACCTATCACCAGGTCTGGTGGCCACCTGTCGACACCGTGTACTACCCGGACCACCACGCGCCGATCTGGGACCCGGATCACCGCGCATACGTCGATCCGGACACCAGGGCGCCGCTGCCGACCTGGGAAGACGCCCTCGACGAGATCGGCGACGAACCTGTGCACGTGGCGCGGTTCGGCCCGCAGGTCCACGCAGAGGGCGTGCTGGGCGGCACGGCGAAGGCCGACAAGCTGATCGGCTACCTGACCAAGTACCTCACCAAGTCCGTCGACACCTGCCACACCATCGACACCGACCGGCAGCGCACCCACCTCGAGCGGTTCTGGCACGAGCTCCGGTACACGCCCTGCTCGCCTCGGTGCGCCAACTGGCTCCGGTACGGCATCCAGCCCAAGAACGCCCGCCCCAACCAGTCCGCCGGCCGCTGCAAGGCCAAGGTCCACCAGCGGACCACCCTCGGCATGGGCGGCCGACGCGTCCTCGTGTCCCGCCAGTGGTCCGGCAAGACCCTCGCCGACCACAAGCACGACACCCGCGCCTGGGTGAAGGCGCTCCTCGGCGTCACCGACGCCCACGACCAGGTCCCGGTGACCGACGGCGAACCGGGAGCACCCGCGCCGGTCGCCTGGGAGATGGCCCGGCGCGACGACCCGGACATCCCACCGATCCAACACCGGCTGCTGCGGTCCATCTCGGCGCGCATCCAGCAACGAGCGCAGCTGAACGAAGCGAGGGAGCGACAACGCCAGACCAAGCCAGACCACGACGACGCAACCACGGGGAAGGTAGCGGCTTGATGATCCGCAAGAGTGTGCGGCCCGCCGAAGCGGCACGACTGCTCGGCGTCTCGCGAGACACGGTCTACGTCCTGATGCGCAGCGGCCGACTGCGCTCGGTGAAGCTCGATCGCGCCCGGCTGATCCCGCTCGCCGCGATCGAGGAACTGCTTTCGGCAACCGACGAGGAGGCGGCATGACCGAGAAACGGCGACGGCCACAAGGCGAAGGATCGGTCTTCTCGTACAAGGACGGGTATGCCGCGATCCTCGATCTCGGCTGGATCGAGGGCAAGCGAACCCGCAGGTGGGTCTATGGCAAGACGGAACGCGATGTGCTGGACAAGCTCGCGGACCTTCGCCGCCGGCAGGAGCGCGGACAGAACCTTGCCGCCGCCCGACGGACGTTCGGCAGTTGGCTGGACGAGTGGATCGAGCTGAAACGCGCTGATGGCACCCGGCCGACCACCCTTCAGGGCTACCGGAAGATCATCGAGAATCACGTCCGGCCGACGCTCGGCAAGGTCATGCTCGATAAGCTGACGCCGACGCTGATCCGGAAGCTGCTGGCGGCCAAGACGGAGTCCGGGCTTTCGGCAAGTTCGGTGCGGCACATCCACGGGCTGATCCGCAACGCGCTCGGCGACGCAGAACGGGAGGAACTGGTACATCGGAACGTGGCGAAAATCGTCCGTCCGCCGTCGATGCAACAGGTGGAGCGGCGCGCACTGACGGTCGAGGAGGCAAAGCGGCTGCTCGGCGTCATGAAGGGCCACCGGCTGGAGGCGCTGTTCGTCACCGCGCTGACCGTCGGCCTGCGGCGCGGGGAGCTGCTGGGGCTGCGCTGGTCGGACATCGACTTCGGCGGCGGCGCGCTGACTGTCCGGCAGACGCTGATGCGGACCAACGGCCGGCTGGAGTTCTCGGCGCCCAAGACCGACCGGTCCCGCCGGACGGTGCCCGTGGCGGTGCAGACGCAGAAGTTGCTCAAGAAGCACCGCAAGGCGCAGAAGGCGGCCCGGAAGGCTGCGGGCGACAGCTGGACCGATCACGACCTGGTCTTTCCCGCCCGGCTGGGCACCCCGATGGAGCCGGACAACCTCGACCGCTCCTGGCACCAGCTGCGGGCCGCCGCCGGTCTCGACTGGCTCCGGCTCCACGACCTGCGGCACGCCTGTGCCACGTTCCTCCTGGTCTCGGGTGCCTCGGCACGGACCGTGATGAAGGTCCTCGGGCACAGTCAGATCGGGCTCACGATGAACACGTACGCGCACGTCCTGCCCGAGATCGAGCGGGCAGCCGTCGACGACGCCGCTCAGCGCCTCTTCGGTGCCTAGGCTGTACAAGTGGCTGTATGAGCGCCTGAGCAGCGCTGAAAGTGGTGCGCCCGGTAGGGATCGAACCTACGACCTTGGGATTAGAAGTCCCCTGCTCTATCCGCTGAGCTACGAGCGCATGTCGTCGGACAGGCTACCGCTTGCGGCGAAGGATTCGCTTGTGGGGAGCCAAATCGACGCTCTCAGGACAGCATTCATTGCCCTGGGGCACAAGCGGGTTCGGTTGGTGCGTCGCGGGATTCGCAGCGGGTGGCGACAGGATCACGCTTCGGGTCGTTCGGGTCCCCTCCCGGCATCTTCTCCCTTCGACCCCGTGCTGGGTTCCCAGGGCTTGACTGCCGTTGCCAGCTCAGATCGGTCCGCGAAGCGTGCCGGACCCGTCCCAGCGTGCGTCGGCCGGTGCTCGTGCAGCGTCGTGGCAGGTCCTGGGCGGTGTTCCTGCGGCAGACCCCCTTCTCTCGACGGGGCGGCTTGCTCTCGGCCGGGCCGGTTGCTCTCGATCGGGCGGACACGGCGGTGGGGGGGGGGGGGGGGGGGGGGGGGGGGGGGGGGGGGGGGGGGGGGGGGGGGGGGGGGGGGGGGGGGGGGGGGGGGGGGGGGGGGGGGGGGA
>NZ_JBVJIJ010000070.1:0-14050 GCF_055586325.1 Dactylosporangium sp. NPDC051087
CAGGGCCGCCGGGCCCGGCTGGAGTTCAAGCACTACGTGCGGCACACGATGACGCAGACGATCCTGAACCCCGACGAGGTCGAGGGCTGGCGCGGCGTCATCCGCGACGGCGAGGTGGTCCTGGACCACGACACCGCCCTGCAGCAGGAACGCGAACGCGAGGAGCAACAGGAGCCGCAGGAAGAGCAGCCGGAAGACGCCGATGCACGGGACGAGGCCGACGAGCACGAGGCCGAGCACGATGAACAGGACGAGGAACAGGACGAGGAACAGGACGAGGACGAGACCGCGGAGGGCGACGACGAGGGCGAGACGCCGCAGGTGCGCCCCCGGCAGCGCACCACGCGGCGCCGGACCGGCACCGCACCCCGCGAACGCCGCAACCCCAAACGAGGAGCGCAGCGGTTGCCGTAGTCGGTCACTGCCGACCTGCCCCCACCGGTGCCCGGAATGCGGGCAAGGCGGCCGGTTTCCACCGGGTGAGCGGCCGGCGTGGGTCGCGTCGGGTGTTGCCGGTCGCTACGCGGTACTGCCGCGTTCGTCGCCGCCGGACTGCGCACGGTGCGGTGCGGCTGCCCGGTCCCGTGAAGCGGTGCGCCCTTCCCCCGCCGCAGACCCTGCCGACCCGTTGCCAGCCTGGGGTGAGCCAGAGTTCAGCACCCCGAACAAGGACGTCTACTAGGTCGACACCACCCTGGCCGTGCCGCAGCATCGACGCCGAACAGCGGCGGCTACGGGTCTGCGGCAGGTCGACCGGCAGCTGACGTTCACCTCCGAGCAGCCGCTCGACCGGCCGCTCGGCTGCAGCGAGAAGACGTCATCGAAGTCTCGACGCCGCCCACGCCTACCAGAGCATGTCCCTCGACGCGCCTGCCGGCGGCGAAGACGGCGACAACACCGCCGTTGACACGCTTGTCGACTGCACTGATCCGAGCCTTGAGCGTGTCGAGGCCCGCGAAGCGCGCAAACCGCTGCTGGCCGTTCTTCCCGAGCGCGAGCGGCGGATCCTGACGATGCGGTTCCTCGGCAACTGCAGCCAGTCGTGGGTCGCCGACGAACTCGGCACCTCCCAGGATGCGCGCCTCCCGGCTGCTCCGCGCGATCCTCACCACGTTGCGCCAGATTCCTCACCGAGTAGTAGGCCGCGCCGCTGATGGCCATCAAGGCGGGACGTACTGTTGCGCCGACTCGACCTGTCGCCCGACCCGGGTCCTACGGCAGGGTATCTCCACCCATCCGACGCGTTTGGCGCGTACACCGCGGCATGCTCCATGAAGGGACCGCCCGTGACCACCAGCCGTACCCCGACCGCGCAGATCCTGCTCGTCGAGGATGACCCCGGCGATGAGCTCATGGCCCGGGAAGCGTTCGGGGACGACGCCGTCGACAGTCACCTGCACGTCGCACGCGACGGCGAACAGGCCCTCGACTTCCTCTATCAACGCGGCACCTACACCGACGCACCCAAGCCAGACTTCATACTGCTCGACCTGAACCTGCCCCGCGTCGACGGCCGCGAGGTTCTCCGTCAGATCAAAGCCGATACCACCATGGCCAGGATCCCCGTTGTCGTGCTCACCACCTCAGCCGCGATCGAGGACGTCATCGCCTGCTACGACAGCTACGGCAATGCGTACATCACCAAACCGGCCGGATACGAGGACTTCATCGGTGTCGTCCGGCAGATCAACCAGTTTTGGCTCGACACCGTCCGACTCCCCGGCACCTCGCCCGGATAGCAATGATCGCAACGTCAGGGTCATGGCCGGTGTTGAGGGCGTCAGCGCTGCGGCGGCTACCACGTCCAGCGTGGTGCGCCAACCTTTGGCCTGGCGGAGAGAGGTGGCCAGCGGCGTCGTGGCGACCAGCGCGGAAGCACTGCCGACCATGGCCTGATCGCCCGCCCTTGCAGGCAGGGCGGAGCGATGCGGATCGCGGTGGGACGGCAACTGTGCAGAACGGGCCGTGGCCGAGGACGGCGATCGAGTGGGCGGCGAGCACCGCGACGTGCCGGCCGCTGTGGCGGCCGGGTGGCGGGCTCCGAACACGGGCAAAGCTTGCCGGCAGGATCGCCCGTCGGTCCGGGCGCGCTGTCCATTGGGGCAGCGGCACCGACGACAGCCTGCGACAACGCGTAGCCGCCGATCGCAAGCCCCATTCTGATCACCGGTGGTGTGTAGCGAGGCCGCTGCCTAACGTGCCCACGGTCGTCTTTGGCCGGGGTCCTGATCATGTGCAGACCTGGTCCAGTGCAGTGAGCGCGAAGATGCGAGTCTGGCAGATGCCAAGGAACGTCGATCCGCTCTCAGCGTTAGTGATCCGACCCGAGATGCGGCTCAGCGAGTCTCATCCGGGTCGCTGCGAGCGGTGCGGCATCGCTAGCAGCGGTCTCGCGTTACCATGACCTGTCGCGCTCTGGCCTTGGGCGCGGCCGGCGGTGGGGCCCGCCGACCTGGAGCCGGGTGAACAGCAACGTCGCCAACGGTCCCTGCAGACAGCTGACGCATGCCTGCAGGAGGGACCACGGGGATGCAGGAGTCAACAACGAACCCGGTCGACCCCGATGTCGATCTCCGCATTCCAGCCGAGCAGGTTGAGCTGCGTCCGCATGCGTGGCCGGTGCTCGCAGCGATCTGCGGCGGCGGGATGCTCGGATGCGCCGCCCGCTACGGCCTGGGCGTGGCATGGCCGCACCGGCCGGACGGGTTCCCGTGGGCTACCTTCGTCATCAACGTGTCGGGGTGCCTGCTTATCGGCGTGCTCATGGTCATCGTCGCGGAGGTCGCCACCCAGCAGCGGCTGCTGCGCCCGTTCCTCGGTGTCGGGGTCCTCGGCGGCTACACGACGTTCTCCACCTATGTCGTGGACATTCACAGCGCCGCCGCGGCGGGCCGGCCCGGGCTCGGTCTGCTGTATCTGGGGAGCACGCTGGTCGCGGCGATGCTGGCCGTCGTCGCCGGTGCAGCGATCACCGGCTGGGCAGTCCGGCGAACAAGATCGGGACGGCGGAGTGGCGGCGGCGAACGGTGAGCATGGTGCTAATCCTGCTCGGTGCTGCGATCGGCGGCCCATTGCGCTACCTCACCGACCGGGCTGTGCAGTCCCGCCACGACTCGGTGTTTCCCTGGGGAACGCTCGCGGTGAACGTCACCGGTTCGCTGCTGCTCGGGTTCCTCACCACGCTGCCAGCCACCCCCGAATTGGCTGCGTTCGCCGGCATAGGATTCTGCGGCACGCTGACGACGTACTCCACCTTCAGCTACGAGACGCTGCGATTGGCCCAGACCGGCGCGTGGATCTTCGCCGTCGGCAACGTCATCGCCTCGGTCGTGGCCGGTCTCGGCGCCGCCTACACCGGTATGCTCCTCGCTGCCACCGTCGCATGACCCGAACCGCTGCCACCGAATACCATCCGGACCGAGATCGGCGACCACCCCATCCGGATACGACGGCCACAGCGACCGCCTACCCCGGCCAGATACGGACCTCGGTTGCGTGGCGCCCGTCGGGCGCCAGGCGTTGGGGAGTTCGGGCGCCACGCGGTTCCGCCGGACTGTGTGTCTGTGAAGGTCCGGGCTACGTGCTGGCGGTGCGCTGCCGCGTTGCGCGGTGACCCTTGTAGGCGGCGACCATCGGGACGTCCCTACTGAGCTCAGGACGCCTCAGCGGGTGCGGGAACCCGGCACTCCACCGGCTCAGGTCCGGTACATACTTCCGTACGACAAGCACATACCGGCTCCGCTGGTATAAGGGATACGCATGAGCATCACCACCACCGTCTCAGGTGGCGGGCACCGCGCTATCGTCCACGCCACCGGTGACGTCGACCTCTCCAACGCCCCCGTACTGCGCACGATGCTGCACGGCGACGATGACGCCGGAGCCGTCATCGTCGCCGTTGACCTGCTCGGCGCGACGTTCATCGACTCCACCGTGCTCGGGGTCCTGATCTCCGCGCAGAACCGCCTGCAGCAGACCGGCCGCCGCCTCATCGTCGCCTGCCAGCGGCGGCAAATCCTCGACCTGTTCCGGTTGACGTGCCTAGATCGCGTCTTCACCGTCGTTGCTGTCCTTGACCTCGGAACGGAACCCACCAGCCGAACCCCATGACCGTTCACCGCGTCATGGGGGCCGTACTCGCGCGGCAATGCTGTCGGCGTGCTGGTCGCTGTGCATGGTTGGGCAGGCCGGCGTGGCAGCTGCCGTGCTGCGGTAGGCGGTGGTCCCGGCGGGATGCACCCTGCCGTCACGCCGGCCCGATCAACGTCTATCGCCCGGGACCAGTCACTGCATGCAGTGACGCTGGATTTGCAGATGGCGCACTAAACCGGACCTCGTGCATCCAACCGAACCATCCACGCCGAACGCGACACGACGAGGGCGTCGGCGCCGCCAAACAGGTACTCCGAATGGAGGAGGATTGGGGTATACGACTTGGTGCCACTCCGCCGGTTACCGACATGACCAGGACAAGTAGGCGGCCGGGCCGGCGTATGCCGTCCTGGAGGCAGAACCCGGTGTCGCCGTCCGTGGGCTGGGCAGCGGCGTCCGGTGGTGACCGGGCACGGTCAGCCTCTATGGCGGCTAGTCACGTCTCGGAGGGTTTGCCTATTGAGCGGGTTGCGATGCTGCTGCATCCGCTACAGATAGTGGCGCAGCTTGCCATCGAGCAGGGGCTGGTCGAGGCACGCGACTGGCGGTTTCAATTGTTCGAGGCGCTGATCCTGCATCACGGTCGGATCTTCGTCGCGCCAGCACTCAGCAGCATCCGTAGCGTCCCGCGCCGTTCACTCGGGGCATGCCACCGCCACCGACACTGCACTGTCGGCGGCAACAAATTGCACCTATGTTGAAAGCGTCGCCGGCGCCATGGCACTCTCGGCCGGCGTCCAGCACGCCTGGTGCGTCGACCAACTCGGCCGCGTTGCCGAGCCGACCTGGCCGACCAGCGAACCGACGATCTACGTCGGGTTCCGACGTCGGCCGCATTCCGGCGCACGGCGCGCCGTTCTCTGCCCTGCTCGATCACCACAACGCCGGCATGCCCCTGCTCCGCAACGGGATACCCGCTGCGGCGCTCGTCGACGTCGGCGATCCAATTCCCGCGGCGGTGCTGGGTCGCCACCCTCATTGACGAGTACTGCCACGACACGCCCGTGTCCACCGAACGTAGTCGGGGTCGTTCAGTGATGCCGGGATGGCGAGCCTGGAGGACGTGTCATCGCCGACGCTGAACATGTGCATGCGGTCGATGCTGACGGCGATCATGCCGTTGGGTTGTCCGCGCGGATAACGACAGGCTCGCAGTTGGCGCAGGTTGCCAGCATGCAGAAGAACGAGTTCGCGGTGCGTCGGGCGGACAGTACCCACGATACATATCGCTGGCCTACCCAGTTCGACAACCGCTTTCCGGCACAGACGAAGTGGCCCCGAAGCATCCGAACGTCAAGATCGTACGAGTGACGACGAGCCTGTCCCCCGGAAGGCCCGCCGAACGACAGGGACACCATGAAACGCACGCATTCGCCGCAAGGAGCGCGGCCATGCGGATCGCCACCGGTGGGCTTATGACGCTCACGTGTGGGGTACCTAATGACGGCGGTGCCCTACGATCAGGTTGGTCAGAACCACGTGTCGAGCGCCGACGGTGGGCGAGCGGGCCGGTAAGAGGATTGTGGTCGCTGGGCTGGGACCGACCGGATGGTGAGGAGCTCAGGTGTCGGCAACTCCTCTTGAGCTGCGATGGTCCCGGTCCGAAGAAGCGCACTGCGGTCCGGCTGGGCCCGGGTGGAGTCGGTGCCCTACGGTTCGATGGCGTTGTTTGCTGTGCTGCCCCGCTCTAGCGCGGTGATGTAGTCGCGTCCGTCTGAGTGATGCCAATCGAGGCCTGGGTCGTTCACTGTGACCCAGGTGCACCAAGGTTTCCACGGGTAGACCCGACCGATCGGGTATGAGCGCCACCAGTGCTCGGCGAACTTGGTGTCCAGCACGGTGAGTACGACGTTCTGTGCCGCGCGCCGCCGCGCGTGGGTTAGTCCGACGACATCGATGCGAACCACTCCGGGTCCTACAGCGCGGATCCGGCCGTGCCGGACGGCGGCTGCGGTAAGACATGCCTGGACGGAGTTCACGGTCACTCGTTCCAAATCCCGCGGATGCACCGTCGCGCGTCGATTGTGGTCCATGTTCCTCCTCCTGAAACTGGTCTGCGGACCTACTTAAATGGGGGTCGCTGCCGTCCGCTCTATGGGTGTCGTGAGGGCACCGAACCCATCGTCGCTGTGGTCGTCGATGTCTATTGTCGCGCACATCCTCACGCTCGGCGTCCGTCGCTCGGTCAGCTACGGTCATGTACGGCGGGTTGGTGAGCGCCGCGTCGAACGCTGCCAGGTTCGCCGCAGCGTCGACTGGCCCGCGAGCATGGCAGTCAATGTCGCTGCGATCGGCAGTCACTACGTTGGCCCAGCGGAAGCGCTGCGTGGTGCGATGGTCGTTCCGGTACTCCCAGCGCTGCTGGCGGTCAGCGCCCTGGCCAGGGCGGTCGGTACGCAGGTGGGGCGGAAGTAGGGGTCAGTTCGGGATGCTCGCGTGGCGGTGGGCGGTCGTCCCGGTTGCGGTACGCGCGGCGTCGTAGGCCACGGCGACGACGGTGCGGTCGCCGACGCGGAGCGCGACGTGCTGCAGGCCAACCGTCCGTGGTGTGTGGGCGGTGGTCATCGGCCTCGGCGGAGTACAGGAGGATTTCCGCCCCGGTCCAGATGATATGACTGGCGGGGGCGTTGACGGTGATAGCCAGGAACACCGAGGAAGGTATCGTAGAAGGCAGCCTTGCGGGTGAGGTCGGTGCCGACGCGATGCCACCCGGCAGTTTCCTCGCCATCTCCCACGCCACGTTCGACCCGCGATCTGCCGACGTCCGTCAACGGCTGGCCGCCCTCGTTGACCCAGCCGCCGGACACGGCACGTTCCGCCCCGAACCCGTCCCGAAGTAGCCCGCTTCTTCGACGGAGCCGCCCCTCCTCGAACCCGGCCTCGTGTCGATCGTGGGCTGGCACCCCGACGACCATCCACAGCCCAAAGCCACCCCCGGCGAGGCCATCGGCTACGGAGCCGTCGCCCGACTGCCGTACCTCAACCTCATCAACTCAGCTACCCCGCCGGCAAGCCGGTCGATCGCCGAGCCGGTATCAGCGGCGCCGGCGCGAACGCGGGCGGCTCCACATCGGCTTGCTAAACTTCGCAGCGGGCCGAACGGCGGCCTCGCAGGTGATGGACCGCCGCCGACCGATCTGGCCGGATGCGCGATCGAGCGGGGTTGTCCGGACCAAGGAGGACGCCCTGACGCACGCGAAGGGGGTGAGTGTGGCGAGCCCACCGCTGTATCAGCTGAAGGCCGAGTTCTTCAAGACCCTGGCTCACCCCGCCCGCATTAGGGTGCTGGAGTTGCTCAGCGAACGGGAGCACGCCGTTTCGGAGATGCTGCCCGAAGTCGGGATCGAGCCTGCCCACCTGTCCCAGCAGCTGGCCGTCTTACGACGGGCGAACCTCGTCGCGTCGCGCAAAGAAGGCTCAACGGTCATCTACGCACTTACCAGCCCGGACGTTGCCGAGCTTCTCGCCGTGGCCAGGAAGATCCTATCCGGAGTCTTGTCAGGTCAAGCCGGATTGCTGGCCGATCTTCGCGCATCGGCCTTACCGCCCTCGACGGGGTAGCGACCGGTATGGAGTAAGCAGTCGGCTACATGCCTGAGGCTGTAATGCGTCGTCGGTATCCGCACCGACCTGAACAGCACTTCCCGTCGGGTACCGCTTGGCGAACGAGGCAGTCCCGCTGCGGGTGCCTGTTGTCATGCCGCGACTGCATTTGTTACCCACCGATGAGTTGGTCCGGGGACACCAGCCCGCCTTTTCGCTACCTTGCGCCGAGCTCCAAGGTGCTGCACGCCGTCGCGGCGGGCCGGCGACGGGATGTGCAGCCGGTCAGCGATGGCCTGCGTCAGGTCGGCGAGGTCGGCGTGAAGCAGATCGGTGGCGCAGTATGTGGCGTTGAGCAGTATCGGCCCATGTTTGCCCTCGAGGGACGCCGACCGCGTGATGGCAGCTTCGCGGTGACCAAGCGAAAGTTGCGTGCTGTCGGATCGGCATCGGGGCTGTGCACCACAGTCAGCACGCCGCTTGCCGCGTCGCGGCATGCCTCCCACGCAGTACTCCGTGCCGACAGGCTGAGGCCATCTATACGCATGCCTCCAGCTGACCGACTGTTCTGCGGCTCGCGCCTATCGGTCGGGATGGGTAGCCGATTCACGCCGCAGTCGCTCACCCGAGGTCTAGCACTCGGATGAGCGCTGAGCGTTTTGACCGTGCGGAGGGGCTCGATCTTCGTCTGACGCTGCGGCGCGCTCATGATCTCTCCATATTACAAATATCGCAATTGAGCATCTGTGCACTCTGTTGACGGCAAGCATGGTTGGCAGGGGTAGGTCGCCGGGTCGGCCGGGTGTGGCCGAGGCGGTGGGCTCACGCGCACCGATCGGCGGACCTCGCCGGTTGCCCACGGTGATACGCTTCGGGCGATCAACAAGTTTACAACTTTAGCAAATGCTAAACTTCGCACAAGTTGATGAGGGGGAGCATGCGCGGTGACGCAGCTGGCGCGTCCGCGCCGACGTGCCGGACAAAGGCCGAACCGTTCCGCACGCTGGGGCACCCAATGCGGCTTCGGGCGCTGGAACTGTTGCAGATCGGCGCGATGCTGGTGCGTCAGCCCTTAATGCGGCTCGGCGTCGAGCCGTCGAGAGGTGACGCACTGCTGATGTATCCGCTCAGAACACTTGGCAAAGCCGATCCGCGGGCGGTCGGACCGCGGAACCTGCCTCCGATACTGGCTGACCGTGGCGGGCAGCTGGTGCCGTTACCGGCCGACAGGCCCCGCCGGTGACGACCAGAGTTCTCCGGTTCGCCATTGCACGGCTTACTGGGTTGCTGCCGCAGCGGTCGGACTGGGACGCGGTGCGCCGCAACCCCCGTGCCGACCTGATTGCAGGGCTGACAGTGGCGGTGGTGGCGCTGCCACTGGCGTTGGCATTCGGCGTGACCTCTGGGCTCGGTGCGCAGGCCGGCTTGGTCACCGCCGTGGTGGCCGGCGCGGTCGCTGCGGTGTTCGGGGGGTCGAACCTGCAGGTGTCGGGCCCGACCGGCGCCATGACCGTGGTGCTCGTGCCGGTGATCCAGCAGTTCGGCGCATCCGGTGTGTTAATGGTCGGTCTGATGGCGGGTGCCGTGCTGCTCGGACTGGCGTTGGCACGCCTGGGTCGGTACGTACGGTACCTACCCACCCCGGTGATCGAGGGCTTTACCGCCGGGATCGCAGTCGTGATCGCCCTGCAGCAGGTCCCAGCAGCGCTGGGTATCGCCGAGGCACACAGTGAAAAGGCGTGGGCGGTCGCCGGTGATGCGCTGGCCCAGTTCGTCGGCCACCCGCATCCCGCTTCCGTCGCGGTTGCTGTTGGTGTTGCCGCAGCGATGCTGCTCGGTGCGCGCTGGCGACCCCGACTGCCGTTTTCGCTGCTGGCCGTTGCGGCGGCGACTGGGTTGGCCGAGTCGGCTCCGATCCAGCTGGCCCGCATCGGGGAGCTCCCGGCCGAACTGCCGGCGCCATCGCTGATGTTTCTGGATCCCGCTGCCGTCTGGACACTGCTGCCATCCGCGCTGGCAGTCACGGCCCTGGCAGCGTTGGAGAGCTTGTTGTCGGCGACGGTGGCCGACGGGATGAGCGTCGGCGAACGCCACGACCCTGACCGGGAACTGTTCGGCCAAGGTCTGGCGAATCTGGCGGCTCCCGTGTTCGGCGGCATCCCGGCGACCGCTGCGATCGCCCGGACGGCGGTCAACGTCCGCGCAGGTGCACGGTCGAAGCTGGCGTCGCTCACCCACGCCGTGGCCCTCGCCGCGATCGTCCTGGCCGCTGCACCACTGGTGTCTCGAATTCCGCTCGCGGCCCTAGCCGGCGTGTTACTGGCTACGACAGTGCGGATGGTCGAGGCAAGCGCCCTGATCGCCCTGGCCCGATCAACCCGCGGCGACGCCCTGGTGCTTGCCCTGACCTTCGCGGTGACGGTCGTGTTCGACCTCGTCACGGCCGTCGCGGTGGGCATCGGCGTGGCGGTCGTGCTCGCGCTGCGGGCGGTGGCACGTACCGCCCGGCTGGAACAGGTGCCGTTGGAGCCCGGAGACCACAGCGCCGAGGAGCACCAACTGCTGTCCGAACACATCGTCGCGTACCGTCTCGACGGTCCACTGTTCTTCGCCGCCGCCCACCACTTCCTGATCGAACTGTCCGAGGTCGCCGACGTCAGGGTCGTGATCCTGCGCATGTCGCGGGTGTCCACCATCGACGCGACCGGCGCCCACGTCCTCGGCGACGCCATCACCCGGCTGCAGCGGCGTGGGATCACCGTACTGCTGTCAGGCATCGCACCGGGGCATGACCAAGTGCTGGCCACCCTCGGCGTCGCTGAGCAATTGCGGCGGAACGAACTGATCTTCCCGGACACCCCGACCGCGATCAAATACGCCCGCACCCTCCTCATCGGCCCGGGCCGCACCCGATGAGACGACCGTCAGCCACGGCCGCGCGACCCTGGACCGTTCCGGATTGCCGGTATGCGACTCGTCATGCTCAGCCAGCCGGGCCGCAGTTGCTTCCGCCCACAGGCACCTGATGCTGACCGGCCGTCGGATGGGCACGGGCGTTCACTTCATATTCTGGCTCGCTGACCGATCTAAGCTTGCGGACACCGGCGAGTTGGACGAGGAGCGCGTCGTATGGGCGGGACCAGCAATACGGCGCTGGGCCGCGAATCCGACCGGTCTGACACGCGGCTGCTGCTGCGCATCTGCCTGGCCATCTTCGGTCTGGGCTGCCTCTGGACCGCGTGCTTCGCCGCGGGCCTGCCGGTACCCCGGGTACTGATGTGGCTGACGGTTCCAGCAACGAGCATCGTCGCGGCGCTGACCACACTGCGGACCGCCAATGCTGCAGGCCTGCACCCCGCTGCCCGCCGGTTCTGGCTGCAGATCGCCGTCGTGGAGGGGTTGGTCGCCCTCGGCGCGTCGCTCATGACAGCCGCGACGTTCGCGGGGCTGACCGAACAACCGCTGCTGTTCATCGGCGCCGCAGTGCCACTATTGTCGTTCGGGCTACTGCTGGTGATGTGGGCTCTGCTCCGCCTGCCGGCCGGGCATCGCAGCCGCAGTGAGTGGCTGCGACTCACGCTGGACGGCGCGACCATCACCGCTGGGGCGGCGCTGTTCCTGTGGCACCTGGCCCTGCGGCCGTTGGTCGCTTCGCACACCGACGTCGGCAAATTCCTGGGCATGCTGCTGATCGCGATCCTGTGCCTGCTCGCCCTCGTGGCGGTGATGAAGGTCGCGTTGGTCGGCAGCGGCCCGGTGTCGGCCGGCTCCCTGCGCCTACTGGCATTGACGATCCTGATCGGCTGCCTCGCCTCGGCGGCCGCCCCGATCACGAACCAACCCCGCTGGCTCGGTCTGCAGCCGATCAGCATCATCGTCAACATGCTCGTGGTCTGCGCGGCCGCGCACGTGCAACACCGCTCCCCGGACAGCTCAGGCGGCCGCGCGCGGCCGCAGCGGCGGTACTCGTTCCTGCCGTACGTCGGCGTGGGCGCGACGTCGCTGCTGCTGGCGGTGGAAAGTATCCGTGCCGAAGCCGGACACAGTTCCGACATCGCGCCGGTGGCGTGCGGCGCGATCGTCATCACCGGCATGGTGGTAGCCCGGCAGTTCGTCGCTCTACGCGATAACGCCCAACTACTGGACTCGGTGCGCCGGCACGAGCATCAGCTGGAGCATCAGGCCACTCACGACGCCCTCACCGGCCTGGCCAACCGCGCCGCGTTCAGCGGGGTCGTCGAGACGGCACTGGGCTGCAGCGCCGAGCCCGGCAGCATCGCGGTGTTCCTCATCGACCTCGACGACTTCAAAGAGGTCAACGACACGCTAGGCCACGCCGCCGGCGACGAAGTGCTCATCACCGTCGCGGCACGTCTGCTCACGGCGGTGCAGGGCGATGACATCGTAGCTCGTCTCGGTGGCGACGAGTTCGCCGTCCTGCTGCGCCACGCACCCGGCGGCGTGGCCGACCGGGCCGCCGAGCAGATGCTGTCGCTGCTACAGCAGCCAGTCATCGCGGCCGGGCACCAGTTGCTCGTACACGCCAGCATCGGCGTGGCGCACGCCCGGCCCGGCGACGACCTGGGCGCCGTGCTCCGCAACGCTGACATCGCGATGTACGCCGCCAAGGACCGCGGCAAGGCCAGCTACGTCGGCTACACTCCCGACCTCGCCGCCCGCATCCAGACGCACGCCGAGCTCGCCGCGGACCTCCGCGACGCGATCGGCACCGACCGGCTTTACCTGCGCTATCAGCCGATCGTGATCCTCAATTCCGGCGCCATCTTCGGCGCAGAAGCACTGTTGCGTTTCGAGCACCCCACCCGGGGATCTGTCCCGCCGGCCGAGTTCATCCCGATCGCCGAACAGTCCGGGCTCATCGTCCCGCTTGGCCGCTGGGTGCTGCGGGAGGCATGCCGCCAGGCCGCCGACTGGATCCGCGGGCACGGCCCCGACGCGCTGCAGTCCATCACCGTGAACGTCGCAGGGCGGCAGCTGCGGGACCCGAGCTTCGTCGAAGACGTCGCCGACGCCATCGCCTCAGCCGATCTGCCTCCCGAACGTCTGCTCATCGAGGTCACCGAGACTGCTGTGCTCAACGACGGCCCGGCCATTACTGCACTGCATGAATTGCGCCAGCTCAACGTCCGGATCGCCCTAGACGACTTCGGCACGGCGGCATCATCGCTCGGTCTCCTGCTGACCTGCCCGGTCACCACCCTGAAACTCGACCGTAGCTTTGTCGAGCAAATCACCACCGTCGACCGGCAAGCGGCGGTCGCGCAGGCGGTCGCGCACATCGCCAAGACCCTAGACCTGCAGGCCGTCGCGGAAGGCATCGAGACCGCCGAGCAGGCAGACCTTCTCCGCCGCCAGGGTTACCAGCTCGGCCAGGGCTATCTCTATGCCCGGCCGCTCGCACCCGCTCAGCTTGCACAGCTTCTGCCGATCCCCCGGCTTCTCACCACATCCTAGAACCAGACGGCGGCCTCGAATCGACGGTAAGACAAGGCACGAGTCGAGATCAAGCACGGACGTGACGAGGTCGGTGTTGTTGATGTCCCAGTTGATCTGGTCGCCGATGCGGCGACGATCCTCGATGCCGCGACGGTCGCAGCCACCCTGTTGGTGCCGCACCGGCATGTACGATCGCGGGTCAGTCGCACGGCCGAGGCGCTGCAGGACGCGTACCGTGCAGGGTCGCCGCTTCGCTGACTACGGTGACCTGTCCGTGTAGTGGGCCTGGCCCTATGTGTGGCCGGATGCTGCATCTGTCCCGCCGTTCAGCGTTGTCGGCCGATGCGCTGACCGGATGACGCTCACTACGGTCGAGAGATGGGCGGCTATCTGGTGAGCGAGGCGGTTCTGCGGCGCGCTGCGGCGGTTTCCGACGCCGAGCTTGCCGCCGGAGTCTTAGCCGGGATTGCCGAGGTGCTCGTCATGTTCGAGGCGTGGCGTGCCGATCCGGGCTGGCGCGACGACGTGGTTGGGCGACACGTACAGCGCGTCACGGATACCGCCCGGGATGCCGCCGCGGTGCTGCCAGACTGTGAGGACCTGGACGCCGCTGTCGATGTCGCTTGGCCGCTGCTGGGTGTGTGGTGGCCGAACTTGCCGCGACCGTATGCGCTCGCCACCGCCGACGCGGTTGACCAGCTTCGCGCTGCGGCGATGCGTCGGCCGACCGCTATCCGGCAGGCCCGCCGGATCGTCGCCTGCATGGATGATCGCGGACTAGGTGACTGGTGTTAAACGATGGCCTGGCCCGGAGGGCCAGACCATCGTTGTCGTCTTGCGGGGTGGGGTTCGGCGGCGGGTTGAGGTTGGGTTTGTTGCTTGAAGTTGTTGCTGGGTC
>NZ_JBVJIJ010000071.1:0-13304 GCF_055586325.1 Dactylosporangium sp. NPDC051087
CCTCAAGGACAACCGCGCCAACCACAACTGACCTGCCCTGGAGGGGTCAAAATTCCCGAACCCAAAAGGGGTCAAATTTCAAAAATCGGCGACAAGAGGCCGTCGGTGAAACGAGACGACCGCGATGGGTTATCCGTGGGAACACGGGTAGTAGCCCGGTTCTACTCCTTGAGCGGAGGCAACATGTTCATCCTCGGTATTATCCTGCTGCTGCTCGGATGGTTCCTCCACATCACCATCCTCACGACGATCGGTGTGATCTTGCTCGTGATCGGTGCTGTGTTGTTCATCCTCGGTTCAGTCGGGCGGCCCGTCGCCGGGCGGCGACATTACTGGTAGCCGAGCGACAGCACTCACGCTCCGGCCGGGCATCTCCAGCCGGGCATGCTGGCTGCCGTCGGATCACGGCTGCGACCGCTGGACTGGCATACAGCCGCCTTGATACGGCGCGACGCCGGATGTACAGCATGTGCTGAACACGCCGGATGTTGTTCCGTCAGCGTTTTATGAGGCCGGGGGCATGAGGCCACGGAACGGGGAGCGGAGCCCGGTTCGGCTGCTCGATGGCCCCTGCCGGGACCACTGCCTCGTTCCAGATACGTCTGCACCTCAAACTGGAACCAAACGTCAGTGATCGCCATCAAGGGCCACGGTCTGGGCGGTGTGTTCGGGCCGGCATCTGGCGTACTAATCGTCCCAGCAGCGCAACTCGGCGTCGATCTCCCGCTGGCCGATGGCTCGATCCCGCTGGTCGGCGAGGTGTTCCCGCATATCGGCGCAGCGCTCTCGTTCGTTTGCGAGCCGTTCCCGTTCGTCTGCGAGCTGCTCCCGCTGGTCGGCGAGCCGTTCTCGTTGATCCGCGAGCCGTTCTCGCTCGTCGGCGAGGGCGGCGCGGGTGTCGGCGTCGGCGTCGCGTTGATCGGCGCGTTTGTGGCGCTGTTCGACCTCGGCCTTCTGCTGTTGCAGCGTGCGGCTCCATGCGTCGAGGTCTGCCGCCCGCTGGGCGGTCTGCTGATCGCGGATGGCTGCGTCGCTGCCGCGGCTTTCAAGGTCGATTTCGCGTTGGTCGGCTGCGGCCTCTCGCTCACTGACGAGCTTCTCCCGTGCCGCAAGCCGACGCTCACGATCCGCCATGACGACGGATTCCCCATCGCGGTCCACGACTCCACATAGTAGGACGAGGCAGGTTCGATATTGCATTGCGAAGCGGCAACGCCGCGCTAGGCGGTGCGTCACCTCGATTGCCCGGGTCCGGCGCTCAGGGTGGGCGGTGTTCCTTGACCGAAGCGAACGGCGCGCGTGTCCCGCTGCGGTGGCTGCTCGCTCCTGAGGTGCGTCACCGGTAACCCGACTACACGCGCCTATTGATTGTCACGTTTGGCTTGTCTCCTGGCACCCACCGCTCTTGTGGCGCTGTGACGCTTGCGCAGCGCGGGCGTCTGTGCGGGTGCCCGTTGTGATCGTTGCGGCGTCATTGGTGACATCGTCGGTCTCGCTTTGGGTGGTGCGGTATTGCGACCTGCTCTTGCTGCCTCCAGCCGTTCAGCCCTCAGCTCGGTAGCTCTCTGCTTAGCGGCAATGGCCAGCGCCCTGCTCACCCGGCCTAGCGCTCCTTCAAAAACTTCTGCCTTCTGCCTGTTCCGGGTGTTTTTCGGCCGAGATTTACCGCGCGACCCGTGCGTGACCACGTTCGCACTGGCTTCCCGGCGGTATGACTTGCTGAACTTGTTCCGGGCTCGGCGCACCCTCGCATGCAACTCCAGCAGGCCGTCCTCGTCCAGGTCCGCGAGCTGGTCCGGCTCGGTCTCGCGCACGAGCAGAAACTCGGCCTCCGTCAGCGAGTTCAGCAAAGTAGTGGGCATGGCAATGCTCATGGCGTGTGCTCCCGTTCGAGTTCGTCACGGCGATCCTGCGCTATACCTGATTCCGCAGCTCTTAAGCACAAGCTGCCGAAACCTCTACTATTCGGACGAACGAACGTTTACAGGGGCCCATTTCGTGAGCAACCACTGCCATCGCGATGATGAGACGGGTGGTGCTGTGGAGGCCATCCACCCGCTGCGGCGAGCGCGCCCGAATTGACGTAGCCACGACAAGGTTCCTGGACCGGTCTTCGCCTTCGGCGAGTTCGGTCCGGTGTCGATTCCGTCCGTTGGTCCGGCGTGAGTTGGGGCACGGTCGCCGGGCACCCCGGCCGGCTCAGCGAGTTCGACAAGCTGCACGGTAACCGGCACGCTCACGCTTCACCTTCGTGCGGGAGGTGGCCGGTTTCTGGGGTTGAAGAGCTGATCGGCAGCTTCGCCTGCCATGGGGTGGGCGAGGTAGTTGCCGCGGGCGGTGTCGCAGCCGAGGTCGTTGAGGGCTTCAAGTTGGTCACGGCTGTTTACGTCGGTGGCGGTGACGGTGCGAGCGAGGTCGTGGAACATTTCGATGATCCAGGCGAGTGTGGTGGCGCTGGAGGTGTAGGTCGGCAGGTAGACGTCGACACCGTCGAGGAGGCGTGGGTCGAGGATGACGGTGCTGACCGGTGACTCGGCGAGGTGGGCGGGGCCACCGGTGTTATTGACAGCGATGTGGATGCCGGTGCGGGCTAGTCCGTCGAGTGTGAAGGCGATGTCGTCGCTTGGGTCGTGCAACGCGTCCTGCTCGACCGCGATTTGAAGCCGGTTGGGCGGCAACCCGCTAATGTCCAATGCCGCGGCGACGGTCGTGAGTATGCCTGGGTCACGAAGCTGGGTGAGGGTGCAGTCGACGCTGAGCATCGGTGGTTCCGGGCTGCTTTGCCACGTCGCGGCCCGAGCGCAGGAAGTGTGCAGCAGGCGGGAGGCGAGCGGAACGAGGAGTCCGGTGCGTTCGGCGAGATCCAGGAACTCGCCGGCGGGGATCTGGCCGATATCGGGGTGGGTCCAGCGCGGTAGGGCGTGCATCCCGACGATGGTGTTGTCACGCAGCCGGATGATGGGTTGGTAGGCGAGGATGAACTCGCCACGTCGCATGGCTCCGGGCAGGGCGTGGGTGAGCCGGTTGCGTCGGATGTCGAGCGCTTCCCGTGCTGGTTCGAACAGTGTCCATGACGTTGCTGGGTTGTCGTGCCTCACCCAGGTCAACGCCATCTCTGCGGCGCGGAAAAGGTCGCTGGGGCTGCTTTGGTTGGCGGGGCGTTCCACGATGCCGACTGTTGCGGTGACGGAGAGATCGTGTCCGTCGATCCGGAAGGGGCTGCGTAACAGCGGTAGGGCGGCGTCGGCGGCCTTGATGGCGTCATCCGGTCCGGCCGTGTCCTCGATAACCAGGGCGAAGGTATCGGCGCCGAGGTGGGCGAGATAGTAATCCCGTTCGCTGGCAAGGCCGCGGAGTCGATGTGCGGTGAGTTGCAGGAGTTGGTCGGCTGTGGTGGTGCCGAACGTGTTGTTGATGGCGCTGAACCGTTGGATGTTGAGCAGGCATACACCGACGCGAGCTGTCGGTTTACCGGTGATGACGACGTCGAGGTAGGCGGTGAACGCTGCCCGGTTCGGCAGGCCGGTCAGCGTGTCGCGCAGCAACGCCTGCCGAACCTGGTGCTGCAGGTGGTGCTGATGGGTGCGCCAAGCCTCGCGTTCGTCGCGGCCGACGTCCTCGGCCGCGCGGCGGACAAGGTCCTGCAGCGTCGTGGTGAATCCCAGCGCCAACTGGTCGATCAGCTCGGGGATCCGATCGGCGGGGTCCTGTCCGGTGATTTGGAAGGCGGTCAGCAGTTGGAGCCGCAGCACGCGCATGCTCGCCGCCATGATCTGTGGGTCGGACATGCCGTGGCGGACGAGGTCGCGGCCGACGAGGAATCCTGCTTGCGGGTCGGCCGTAGGTCTGGCCACTGCCGTGAGCATCTGCCGGGTCAACGTCTGAAGCACTTGGATGCGGCGTGCCCGCCCACCGGGCACGAAGTTCGTCCTCGGCAAGCTTCGCTCCCATGCTGCCGCGAACGCCGCCAATCCGCTGGCTGCAGCGGTCTGGAACGGCTTGTGGGCGGGTTCCCGCAGCGGGTCGGCTTGAGAGCCTGGCTGAGTGTCCGTCACGGCTTGCGACGTGTCCGGCTTGCCTCCGGACACGACCTCGGGCTGGGGTGGACCGGGGAGTTGCCCGGCGCTGGCGGCGAGCAACGCCTCGCGTGGGGCTTGGCTCTCGCGTGGGGCTTGGCTTTGGCGGTGACCGCTGTCGGCTGCCGCATGTATGCCCTTCCATTCCGTGGCGGACTGGAAGTCGGCAAAGTCCTCCGAACGACCAGTATGAGCCGCTATCGATGTTGCGCGACCTCTTGTCCACCAAACGGGTGAACGATGCTTCGCTGCGCCCGGCTGTAGGAACGCCGTGCTCGAGATTTGGGCGGGGTGCTCTGGACCTCAACCGGCGCTGGATTTGCGAGCGATACCACCGATCGCCGACCGTTGGGCGGGATCGTCCGCGTCCTCCGGGTCCGGGTGCCAGTCGCTGACCGGGACCAGCCCAGGATCCAGCACCTGCCACGCGGCGAGCAGGCGAACCACCTCTGCGGGGGTTCGCACGTGCAGTGACGTCGGTGTCCGCTGGTAGAGCCGTCGCACATTTTCTTGCCCGGCACTGTTGTCGGCGGGCGCTGCATGTGAGACGGCGATGTAACTGCCCACCACGGTGGCGTCGGCGAAGTCCTGCAGAATGCGCGCAGGCTTGTCGGGGTCACCGATAAAATGCAGCACCGCGACCATCAGTACGCCAACCGGCGTGGAGAAGTCGATCAGGTCAGTCACTGCGGGGTGGGCGAGGATGTCCTGTGGTCTCCGCAGATCGCCCTGGACGGCGGTTGCGTACTGGTTGCCGGCGAGGATCCGTTGGCTGTGCGCGACAGCGACTGGGTCGATGTCGACGTACACGACCCGCGCATCTGCGGCCGCCGCCTGCGCTACCTCGTGCACGTTACCCAGCGTCGGGATACCCGAGCCGATGTCCAAGAACTGCCGGATTCCGCTGTCGACCAGCCATCGCACAGCCCGACCCAGGAAGGCGCGGTTGTCGTGCGCGAGTTTGGTGACGCCTGGCCAGGCGAGTTCCGCCTCCTCGGCGAACCGCCGGTCGACCTCGAAGTTGTGGAACCCGCCGAGCGCATAGTCATAGACCCGTGCTGCGTTCGGCGTGGTGATGTCAACGCCATCAGGCACCCATTCCGGCAACACCGTCGACCCCTCCTCAGACCATCCCACACCTCAGCGTTGCACACGCCAGTTCGCCCCTCAAGACGCAGCGGCTGGGCCAGCAGGCCTGGCAGGATGCGCGTGTTTCAACGCCGGACTGATGTCGCGGCATGGCTGTTACCGCACGCCATCGGTGTTCGAGAACGGGCGATTGAGCGATCTGTTCAGGTTCCGCCGGAAGGCGTTGCTGCATAGGGTCCGCAGGCCGCTTCGCCCTGTCCTCGTCGGCAACGCCGTTGCAAGCCGTGCAGCGATGGTTCAGATCCGCAGCGGTGCGCTGTTGGCGATGAGCGCGCCGCTGGCGAAAGCCGAAGGTAGGCGTCATGGTGCTGCCCGGCGTGCGGGACCGATGCACGCACGCGTATGTCTCGGTGGAGTGGGCGGATGGCGTTGGTCGGTGGCGGTGCTGCCGAACAACGGTGTCGTCGTCGTCCTCGTGCGAGCGGAATGACACCGCGCCAGTGATCTCAACCCAGTCATCCTGCGCCGATGCGCGGTCAGCCGGATACCGCCTGTCGGCGGTGGATGGTCACCAAGAAACTCGTTCAACGCGGCGTTGCCGCCACGCCGCCCTGTGAATGCGCGGTGAAGAGAGCGGCGACGGCTTCGCGGAGTTCGATGGCGGTAAATGGCTTGTGCAGCAGCGGTGTGTCTTTGCTCAAGACGCGGCCGCCGGGCAGATTTCCGGCAGTATAGCCTGATATGTAGAGTACTGGTATTCCTGGTCTTGCCTTGCGGACCTCCGCTGCGAGTTGCGGGCCGGTCAGGTCAGGCATGATGACGTCGGTGACGAGTCCGTCGAACGTGAGCCGCAGGTCGGTGCAGAGTCGCAGCGCCGACTCGGCGTCTCGCGGGGCGGTGACGCGGTAGCCGGCCCGGGTGAGCATTCGGACGATGACGTCGCGGACCTCTGTGTCGTCCTCGACGATCAGCAGGTGACGCGCGTCGTCGACGACGGCCGGTGCCGGCTCGACGCCCTGGACGGGATGGTCGTTGGTTTGCACGGCGTGCGCGGGAAGTGTGACGGTGACTGTGGTGCCGTGTCCGACGGCGCTGTCGATGTCGATGGTGCCGTGCGCGGCCGAGACGGCGCCGTAGGCGGTGGCGAGGCCGAGTCCGGTGCCTTTGCCCGGGCCTTTCGTGGTGAAGAACGGTTCGAAGGCACGACGCGCGACTTCTGGGGGCATACCGCAGCCGGTGTCCGACACGGACAGGGTGACATGACCGAGACCGGTCGAGCTGGAGACATGGGCGGTCGTGATCCGCAGTTCCCCGCCGTCGGGCATGGCGGCCCTCGCATTGACCACCAGGTTGAGCACGATCTGCTCGAGTCTGCTGCGGTCGATGACGACCGCAGGTAGAGCGGTGGCGAGGTGACAGGTGAAGGTCACGTCCTCGCCGATCGTGCGTCGAAGCAGGTGTTCGATCGCGCCGATGACGTCGTTGATGGCGAGGGTCTGCTGATGTACAGGCTCCAGCCTGCTGAAGATCAGCAGCTGCCGGGTCAGATCGGTGGCACGTTGTGCAGCCTGGCCGATGCGCTCGATATCAGCCAGACAGGGATGGCCGGCACCCAGTTGTGCGGCGACATCGGCGGAGTACGCGCTGATCACGGCGAGGACGTTGTTGAAGTCATGAGCGATGCCGCCGGCGAGATGCCCGAGCGAATCGAGGCGTTCGGACTGTCGGAGCTGCCGATCGAGGCGTTGTCGTTCGATTTCGGCATGGTGCTGCTCTGTCACGTCTCGCAGTACCCCTTCTACGGCGACCGGTCGACGGAGGTGGTCCACCACGACAGATCCGCGTTGTTCGACCCGCAGCTCGCGGCCGTCTCGGTGGATAAGCCCGATGGTGACGGTGATGGGACCTGGCCGTTGCCATGAGGCGCGGAGAGCGATCCGATCGTCCGGAAGGATCTGGTCGAGCAGGATTGAAGGGCGGGTCTGGAGTTGCTGCGCCGTGTGGCCGGTGATCGCCTCGATCGCCGGGCTGATGTAGTCGATGCTGTAATGCGGCTGCAGACTGATCCGGAATACCGTGTCGACGGCGTGCTCGACGAGCAGGCGGAACCGTTGCTCGCTGTCACGCAGCGCAGCTTCGGCGGCTCGGCGCTGCCGTCGTTCGTGTGCGTCTCGCAGCTCACGTTCAACGGCGGGGACGAGGCGGCTCAGGCGATCCTTGAGGATGAAGTCGCTGGCGCCGGCTTTCATCATCGCAGCGGCGTTCTCGTCACCCACCTGTCCGGAGACCAGGATGAACGGTGCGTCGCAACCAGCGGCGCGCACGTCCTGCATCGCTTGCTCGGCGGTGAGTGCCGGGAGGTTGTAGTCGGAGATCACGACGTCGGGGACGGACCGATGTAGCGCTGCGTGCAGCTCTGCCTCGCTCGCGACGACATCGACAGATGTCACGTCGATGCCGCCGCGCCGCAGCAGCGACAGTGCCAGGAGCGCATCCTCCTCGTGATCTTCGATGATCAGGAGCCGGATCGGATCGTCCTTCATCGACTGCCCGGTCTCATGGGCGTGGGTTCGTTGATGAGCAGCCAGTACATGCCGAGCACGTTGGTCGCGGTGACGAAGTCGCTGAAGATGACCGGCTTACGGACGAAGCTGTTCGCGCCGAGCCGGTAGCTTTCGACGATGTCTTTCTCCTCGTTGGAGGTGGTGAGCACCACGACGGGGAGCGTGTCGGTCGCGGGGTCAGACCGTAGCCGGCGCAGAACCTCAAGGCCGTCGTACTTCGGCAGCTTCATGTCCAGCAGGATCAGCGCGGGACGTAAGGGATTGACTCCATCGGGCGGAAGCAGCATGTCCAAGGCCTCGGCGCCGTCGACCGCCACGATGATCGGATTGGTGATGTTGTTCTTGGTGAACGCCCGCTTGGTGAAGCGGACGTCGTCAGGGTTGTCCTCGACGAGGAGGATCGGACCGTGCTGCTGCACATTGCGAGGCTCTGTCACGGTTCCTCCGAGGCTCTCGTAGTAGTCGCGCCGTCGCCCGCCAGCGTGAAGCGAAATGCCGCGCCTTGGCCGACAGCTCCCTCTGCCCATACTCGTCCGCCGTGACGGGTCACGATCCGATAGACGATCGCTAGTCCGATGCCGCTGCCGTCGAACTCTGCTGTGGTGTGCAGGCGTTGGAACGGTTCGAACAGCTTGCTTGCGAACCGCATGTCGAAGCCGGCGCCGTTGTCGCGGACGACGAACGCCGCGGTATCCGGGTCGGCCTCGACAATGATCGTCGCCTCCGGCTGTTTCGCGGTGAACTTCCAGGCGTTGGCCAGCAGGTTCTGGACGGCGAGCCTCACAAGGTCGGCGTCGCCGTTCGCAGCTAGGTCTGGCTCGATCTCGACGGTGACGCGCCGTTCGGAGTCGGCGGCTCGAAGCTCGCCCACGACGGAAGCGGCGATGGCGGTGACGTCGACGTGCTCTCGCCGCAGTTCCGCCCTGGTTGCCCGGGACAGGTGCAAGAGGTCGTCGATCATCTGGCCCATCCGGGTCGTGTTCGCCTGGAGTCGTTGCAGGTATTCGCGTCCTTGCTCGTCGAGGGCATCGCTGTAGTCCTCCAGGAGCAGCTGGCAGTATCCGTCGAGCGAGCGCAGCGGCGCGCGAAGGTCGTGTGACACCGAATAGGCGAACGCGTCCAACTCCTGCGTCGAGGCCTGCAGCTCGATTGTGCGTTGTAGGACCCGCCGCTCGAGGGTTGCGTTGAGGTCGCGCACCTGTTCCTCGGCGCGTTTACGCTGCGTGATGTCCGTCGAGATACCGCACACGGCATATGGTTTGCCGGCGTCGTCCAGCAGCGGAAACTTGACCGTCACGTAGGTGTGCTGTCCGTCCTCGGCGGGCGCGACTTCCTCCATCTGCACAGGACGGCCGTACCGGATCGCGTTGAGGTCGTTGGCCCGGAACGCATCAGCAATGTCCCCAGGGAACAACGCGTGGTCGGTTCGGCCGATCACGTCCTCGCGACGCACACCGAACAGCCGCTCATACTCACGGTTGACCAGCATGTAGCAACCGTCAATGTCTCGCATGTAGACAACCGCTGATGTGTTGTCGATCAGGGCCAGCAGCTGGTCATGGCCGACCCGCGGGTCGTGGCCGGTCGGCGGCGATGCATCGACCGGTGCGGTCTGGTCCGCCTCGGTCACTCGGCACCTGCGCCGTGATCAGCCGGGGTCGCCGACGTCTGCAACCCGTCCGTCGCTCTCCGCGGACGGACGGAAAGCGCACGCTCCGAGGACGCGGCAGATGTTTCCGCCGCCGCAGGGTTCTGGCCGCTGCGCCGCAGGGCAGCCAGCCCGGTGAGGCGTTCCAGGTCGGCCGCCGGTATCCGGCGAATTGTCTGCAGCGCATGCCGCTGACGGTGACGGGTCAGCCGTTCCAGGGCAGATTCATCCATCCCGGTGGTGCCTTCGCGATTACTGACCACGCCCGGATCGCCGACCCCGTCACGGTCCCGGCCGCGCTGCGGCGTGAACAGGAACTTCTTTGCCAGCATCAGATGGACGCCGGACATTCGTGCGTGTGCCTGTAGCAGTGAGAACATCGCGGCCAGTACCGGGAACGCAGCAAGCACCTCACGCAGCTGCTGATCGCTGAGTTCTTGCAGACCGCGGGGATGACCACAACGATCTAGGAGCAGTTGCGGTAGTGCGGGCATGTCCATCACGAGGCTCAGCTTGTTTCGCTCTGCCTCGAGCAGGCCCGGGAACAGGGACTTCACGTGGTGGCGGTACGCCGGCCCGTTCACGCCGAGCCGGAAATCGCGTTCGATGGCTTCGGCGTCCAAGGCGCCGCTCGGCGGTACATCACCGGGCCGCCAGTGCACCGCGAACTGCCGGAACACATCCATGAAGTGCCCCACGCGCAGCCCCTCCTGCGGCGGCAGTGCGGCGTACTCCTGATTGAGCTGGCGCATACCGTCAAGCAGCAGGGTCGCAACACAGAGTCGATAGACGGCGTCATCTGCGGTCCCTGCAGCACTCAGCGGCGCCAGGGCGAGATTGACGGCTGCCTCAAACGTCTCCGACAGCTTGATCAACTCAAAGAACCGGACCTCGTCCTGGGCCCCGGTGTACGTTCGCACCGCATCGTGATCGAAAACCCCCGGCAAGGTGGCCAGCGGCGCGCCTCGCCAGCGGACTACCGTCGATGGCAGGTTCCACCTGGTCAGTGATGCGTAGGTGTCCCGCTGGGGGTGCCCGCTGCCTGACGCCCGGGCCAGCCGCGCAAAGTACGCCAGAAACGGCGTCGGCGCCCTGCCCACGTTGAATGCGAAGGCACGCTGGGGGACAGATCGGTGCGAGTCCTGCTGCTCCTGGAAGTGACGTCCAGCGCTGGCGCCGACTAGGCCCAGCAGCACGAGCAAACGCTGCGCCTCTACCGGTGCTAGCGTCTCCGGTGCCGGCAGTAGCGGGCCCACCTCGCGTGTGAACCCCGCCACCACACTGTCGGCGGCGGCCGACCTCATCAGGACGGACCGGTTAAGGGCAACGAGCGAACATCGGACCCAATGATCGACTCGTTGCACGACATCGTGGGCTGTTACAGGAACCTCTGTCCCCAGCCCGCCATCAGACCCGTCGTTTACGCACGCGCCCACCTCTCGACGATACACACAGAGTAGCGATCCCGTGCCTCTCGGACAATCATGCGATGTGCTCTGCACGGTTGAGCCCGAGGGCATCCGTCGTCTCCTGCCCGACCGGATCCTGCCAGCATGCTGCCGCGCTCAACTTCTGGACCATGCACCACGACCGAACGTCATCAGTCGGTTCTGCACTGCGATGGCATGTGCGAGCACCACAGGACCGTCCCAATTGTCGAAACCTCCTCCGTGTAGGTGGAGGCCCCACCACAACGTGCATAGCGGGTGCAGCGACTTGTCAGCAACAATCTGCGGCTCTAAGGCGACCGCACTGCAGCGAAGGCCACGTTTGGCGGCGGGCGCGACCGTACGAGGTTCTGATTTGAATCGCCAAAGATGCCGATAAAGTTGGCGCAGTCCCGCCAGAGCATGTGCGGCTCCAAGGCTAGGCCACACGTGGTTGCGCTCGGGCTGCCTGTCAGGCGTCCTGATCGTGCCAGTGACGCGATTCGGCGTCGATCTCCCGCTGGTCGGCGAGCCGTTCTCGCTCGTCGGCGAGGGCGGCGCGGGTGTCGGCGTCGGCGTCGCGTTGATCGGCGCGTTTGTGGCGCTGTTCGACCTCGGCCTTCTGCTGTTGCAGCGTGCGGCTCCATGCGTCGAGGTCTGCCGCCCGCTGGGCGGTCTGCTGATCGCGGATGGCTGCGTCGCTGCCGCGGCTTTCAAGGTCGATTTCGCGTTGGTCGGCTGCGGCCTCTCGCTCACTGACGAGCTTCTCCCGTGCCGCAAGCCGACGCTCACGATCCGCCATGACGACGGATTCCCCATCGTGGTCCACGACTCCACATGCTAGGAGGAGACAGGCGTGATCACGGCGCAACTGTGCGGCAACGCCGTGTGCCGGTACACCACCGGGATCGCCCCTGACGATTTCGGCCGACCTGTCCGGGTCCATGAACTGCTACGCCGCCGCCATGTCCTCGGCAGGATCGGAGTTGCCCCCTCCCTGGCCCGACGTCTCGACGCGAGCACCACCACGATCGGGTTCGACAACCGCACCACCCTCCTCGTCGCGCCCCGCCACGTCCGCAGTAGGTCTTGGTTGTGCGCACCAGCGGCAGGCCATTGCGCCCAGCGCTCATCACCGCCGGCGAGCAGCCTCCCTCGGGCGGCGCCCTGCGCTTGCCGATACGCATGACCGTGAACGTGTGGGTTCCAAACCTTCCAGTTCGACCGTTCGGGTATGCCGTTTTTCTTCAACGGCGCCACGGGTCCGCACGGCTGACCAGTGCGGGCCTTTAATCCGGTCAGGACCGGGAAGGCTGCGTATCCCGGCGTCGAAGGGAGAGGGCAGTGGTCAAGCGACGCAAGCTCGTCTGCACCTCACCCGATCGCGTCTTCGCGGTCCTGGCCGACGGCTGGACGTACGCCAGCTGGGTGGTCGGCGCGTCCCATATCCGGGACGTTGAGGAGGGCTGGCCCGCGGCCGGCGCCCGCCTGTACCACCAGGTCGGGCCATGGCCGCTGCACATCACGGACGTGACCTGGGTGCGGGCGGTGGTCCCGGGCCAGATGCTCGACCTGCACGCCCAGGCGTGGCCGCTTGGCGCGGCGACGGTGCGGTTGGACCTCGAACCAGTCAGGGCTGACACTCGGGTGACCTTGGCGTACGACCTCAGCGAGGGGATCGGCCAGTACATCCCGCGCCGTATCCAAGCGGCGCTGCTCGGCCCGCGCAGTGCCGAGATGCTGTCCCGGCTGGCCGACATCGCCGCCCGGCGACGGGTCCCAGCCAGCTACTGACCGGCAGCGGCACCGACTTGCCGGCGATGGCCCAGGCCTTCAACTCGGCCAGTTCACTGCCTTTAGCCCCTCGACCAGCCGAAGGCAGTGAACCGGCCGAGTTGAAGGCCTGGTACCCCGTCCGCCATGATCGCCGGACAACTCGCCGAAAGGCTACGGGCAGGCGAATAAGGGTGCCGACGTTCAACCCGACAAGGATGGTGGTCGCCCGAAACCTAGAGCTGCGCGGCCTGACCAGATCCTCAACGAGCAACCTCTGGATCATGACGAATCCCGATAACCAGCGTTCTCGCATCTCGACCGACGAACTCGCCCGGCAGCACCGAAAGGCTCGTGATCCATTTCGCCCACTGCGCTGGCGCACGCGGCGCGTCCAGGCACCGCGGGCGGGGCCAGAGAGATCGTCGAGACATGGCCGCCTGCCTGCTGCGGTGCGGCTGATTCCGGGCGGGTCGGTGCGGGCTGGTTTGCCGTCCGACATCCGGGTAGGGCCGCTCAAAGGGCGCAACCACCCGCGACAGCGCCCGGAGGGTCGCATCATGAAACGAGCACTGCAGATGACGCTGGCCATCATGGTCGGCTACGTACTGGGCCGGCGGCGCCAGCTGCGTACGGCGATGCTGCTCGGCGCCGCCGCCGCGGCCGGGCGCTACGGCGGCAACCCGACCGAACTGCTGGCTCGCGGACGGAAGCTCGTCGGCGGTTC
>NZ_JBVJIJ010000072.1:0-12228 GCF_055586325.1 Dactylosporangium sp. NPDC051087
CCGCTGATCCCCCGCACCGACGAGCGGAAAGGGCAGCCATGACGAACCCCGTCGAGGACACCGACGCGCAGTACCTCGTGGTCGTGAACGACGAGGGCCAGTACAGCCTGTGGCCCGCGACCGTCGACGTGCCCCAGGGCTGGGGCACCGCGTACGGGCAGAGCTCCCGTGCCGACTGCCTGCGGTACGTGGAGGAGCACTGGACCGACATGCGGCCCCTGAGCCTGATCGACGCCGACCGCCGGCGCTGACGAAGTCGGCCAGGCGGCGGCCGTCCCTGCCGGCCGGCAGGCCTGCCTGCGAAGAACGGCCTTCAGCACGGTCGGAGGTGCCTGCCCGCGACGTTGCGGCTGGACTGAGGTACCCGCGCTGAAACCGCGAGAGGAGCTGCCGAGACGCGAACCTTCGCATCACCGCCTGAGTTGGCCGTCGATGCCGACGCCACGGCGGACACCGACGACGCCGCCCCGACGCGCCGGCGTTCTGGGCACGGCACCTGGACATCTGAGCAACGGGATCCAAACTCACCCGGCCGCGCCGCGGCCCCCGACCAACGAGGGAAGTCAGCATCGATGATTCTCGAAGACCAGTACTTTCTTGGCTATCGGAGCGCGGAGCACGAGCGGCTGCAGGAGCAGGCGGAGGACTTCCGGTCCGAGGCGGCCTGGTTGTTCGACCAGGTCGGACCGCTCGAGGGTAAGAGCGTCGTGGAACTCGGCGTGGGACCCCAGGGCTGCCTGGACGAGTTGGCCGCACGGGTGGGGCCGGACGGGACCGTCGTCGGCATCGAGCGCGACGCGGAGTCGGTCGAGCTCGCGCGCAAGTTCGTGGTGGACCGCGCGCTGGACAACGTCGACGTCCGGGTCGGCGACGCGCGTGCGACCGGCCTCCCCGGCAACAGCTTCGACCTCGTCACCGAGCGGCTGATCATGCACAACGTGCCGAGGCCTGAGGAGATCGTCGCCGAGGCGGTACGGCTGGCCCGCCCGGGAGGATGGGTCGCGTTCCACGAGGGCGATCGCAGGGGGCAGATGTGCGACCCGCCCGCCGAGTCGTGGGTCTCGCTCATGGAGGTCCTCAAGCAGTACGCGGACCGCAACACGATCGACCTGTTCGTCGGCAGGCGGGTGCCCGGCCTGCTCCACCGCGCGGGCCTCGTCGACGTCCGGGTGCGGCCCGTCGTCTACATCGACCACGAGCCCGGACACCCGCGGCGTATGGTCCTCGCCGACTTCGCCGAGAACCTGCGTGACCGGCTCATCGCGAGCGAGCTGATCACCAGAGAAGAGTTCGACGACCTGCACACGGCGTTGAGCCGTCATCTCGCCGATCCAGGCACCACCGTGATCTCACACCTGTACGTCCAGGCCTGGGGCCGCAAGCCCGGCTGATCGCGACGTGGTCCAGCGGAAGCCTGCCCACGGCGGCCCCGCTGGACCATCCACGGGCGCCGAGCACGGTCGAAGGTGCCCGCCGGCGACATCGCTGCTGGACTGAGGTCGCGCGCTGAGACCGCGAGAGGAGCTGCCACCATGACCACGTCGCTGGAGAATCTCTCCACCGAGACGCGAACGTTCGCACCACCGCCTGAGTTGGCCGCCGCTGCCAACGCCACGGCGGACACCTACGGCGACGCCGCCCCCGATGCGCCGGCGTTCTGGGCACGGCAGGCGGAGCGGCTCACGTGGGTGAGGAAATGGGACCAGGTCCTCGACTGGAGCAATCCGCCGTTCGCCAAGTGGTTCGTCGGCGGCGAGCTGAACGTCGCCTACAACTGCGTGGACCGCCACGTCGAGGCGGGCATCGGGGAAAGGGTCGCCATCCACTGGGAGGGCGAGCCCGGCGACACCCGCACGATCACATATGCGGACCTGCTCAAGAGCGTCAGCCAGGCGGCGAACACGCTGACCGGGCTCGGCGTGACGGCCGGCGACCGGGTGGCCATCTATCTGCCGATGATCCCGGAGGCCGCGGTCGCGATGCTGGCCTGCGCCCGCATCGGCGCCACGCATAGCGTCGTCTTCGGCGGATTCTCGGTGGACGCGCTCGCCGCCCGGATCCAGGACGCGGGCGCGAAGGTCGTCATCACCGCGGACGGTGGTTACCGGCGCGGCAAACCCTGGGCGCTCAAACCCACCGTCGACGACGCCGTCGCCCGATGCTCGAGCATCGAGCACGTGCTGGTCGTCCGCCGCACCGGTGAGGACGTCACCTGGGGCGAGAAGGACCTGTGGTGGCACGAGACCGTCGAGCAGGCGAACGACAAGCACGAGCCGCAGGCGTTCGACTCCGAGCACCCGCTCTTCATCCTCCACACCTCGGGCACGACAGGTAAGCCGAAGGGCATCCTGCACACTTCCGGCGGCTACCTGACCCAGGTCTCGTACACCCACTGGGCCGTCTTCGACCTCAAAGCCGAAACCGACGTGCACTGGTGCGCAGCCGACATCGGCTGGATCACCGGGCACTCGCACATCGTCTACGGTCCACTGTCGAACGGCGTCACCCAGGTCATGTACGAGGGCGCCCCGGACACTCCGCACCACGGCCGGTTCTGGGAGATCGTCGACAAGTACAAGGTCAGCATCCTGTACACCGCGCCCACCCTCATCCGCACCATGATGAAGTGGGGCGACGACGTCCCGGCCAAGTACGACCTGTCGTCGCTGCGCATCCTCGGCAGCGTCGGCGAGCCGATCAACCCCGAGGCCTGGATGTGGTACCGCGAGCACGTCGGCCACGACAACGCCCCCATCGTGGACACCTGGTGGCAGACCGAGACCGGCGGGATGATGATCTCCCCGCTGCCCGGCGTGACCGCCACGAAGCCCGGCTCGGCGATGACCCCGCTGCCGGGCATCTCCGCCGACGTGGTCAACGACAAGGCCGAGCCGGTGCCGAACGGCGGTGGTGGCTTCCTCGTGCTGCGCCACCCGTGGCCTGCGATGCTGCGTACCATCTGGGGCGACGACAGACGCTTTGTCGACACCTACTGGTCCCACTTCGGCGCCGGCGCCGGCTCCGGTGACGAATGGGTCTACTTCACCGGCGACGGCGCGAAACGGGACGAGGACGGCGCGCTGTGGCTGCTCGGCCGGGTCGACGACATCATGATCATCTCCGGCCACAACATCTCCACCACCGAAGTCGAATCCGCGCTGGTATCGCACCCTTCGGTCGCGGAGGCGGCCGTGGTGGGCGCGTCCGACCCGACCACCGGCCAGGCCATTGCCGCATTCGTCATCGCCCGCAGCAACGTGGACACCGCTGACGAGACCGGAGACCAGCTCAAGGCCGACCTGCGAGACCATGTCGCCAAGACCCTCGGTCCCATCGCGAAACCCCGCTCGATCACGTTCGTGGCCGAACTGCCCAAGACCCGCTCCGGCAAAATCATGCGACGCCTGCTGAAGGACGTCGCCGAGAATCGCACGCTGGGCGACGTCAGTACGCTCATGGACTCGACGGTCATGGACATGATCAAGGCGGGTTCCGCAACGGCGGAAGACTGAGCCGGGAGCCTCTCGCGCCAGCGCGGCCCTCGGCTCGCCCGCCGCACGATCAGGCCGTCGCCGCGCTCGGCGTGACCGGCGGACGCGACCCCACCGTGACGGTCGACCGACCGGGCGGCTCCCGGCTTCCGTCCGCCGGGAGCCGCCCAGCACCCACGACACCCGTGCTGGGCGGATCGCGGGACGGCTGGAGCGGCCGCGACCGGGTGGCCGCCGAGCCACCGGGGCGCGGCGACGGACGTGCCGCTTCCCTGCGCAGGTGCTGTCCTGAGATCAGCGACCGATGTTGCGCTGGAGGAAGTCGGTGACCAGGGTGGCGCAGCGGTCCGGCGCGTCGATGAACGGCCAGTGTCCACTGTGGTCGAGGACGTGCGCCTCGGGGTCCGGGAAGGCCACGTCCTGACGCCGCGCATGGGCGACCGGTAGGTACGGGTCGTGCGCGCCCCACACGACCAGGGCGGGCCGCCGCAGCGGCCTGAGCGATGCGGACAGCAGCCGGGAAAAGCCCTCGATGTCCCGGGCGGAGCGGTACAACCGCAGCACCGCCCGCCTTGTGTCGCGGTCGAAGTCGTCGAACATCCGGTCGAGGAAATCGCGCGGCAGCCCGGACGGGTTGCCGATCCCCAGGATGGCCCTGAACGCCCGCCTGGTGGTGGCGGCCATGAAGAGCTCGCCGACGACCGGTGCCTGCCAGACGCGGGCCAGCCGGTGCCAGCGGTATCCGATCAGTGCGCCGGTGTCGACGAGCACCGCGCTGGCGAACCGTTCCGGGCGCGCCGCCGCCCACGCCAGCCCCCACGCGCCGCCGAAGTCATGCATGACGAGGTGAGCGCGTCGCACGCCGAGCGCGTCGAGGGCGCCGGCGACGTAGGCGGCGTGCCCGTCGACCGTGTGCGGAAAGTCGCGTGGCTTGTCGGCCTGGCCGAATCCCGGCGCGTCCCACGCGATCGCCCGCGCGAAGCCGCCGACCCGGGGCAGCAGGCCGTCCCAGTCGGCGCCGGAACCCGGGTTGCCGTGGAGGAAGACCACCGCCTCGCGGTCACCGGCCGGACCGGCCTCCCGCAGGGGTGTGCTGACCCCGCCCACGGTCAGGCGGCTGGTGGTCACGGTGATGCGGCTCATCATGCGGCCCGGGACCGGCGCAGGACGCCCGGCGGGACGACGACGGCACTGCCGACTCCATTCATAGTAATGATTCTATGGCCGGCGTTGAGCGGCGGCTCTTCCTCCGTGCTGAGTCGCACCGTCGGCCGCGACAGATACGTGACGTGACCTGACGCGGGGACCACCGGCACGCCGGCACCGGCGCCCAGCTCATGGCAATGATCCGAAACCCGGCGGCGGCGATTTTGCGATCGGACAAGCGCCGGGCCCGTTCCTTGCGCGCCGGTATGAACGCGATAACGCAATCTGGAAGACGCGTTCATCGCGGTACCCGTGGCACCCTCGCTGGGGAGATCCAGCGGAGAGCGAAAGGACAGCCGCCGATGGCAGCGAAAGATGTTGAACCGTCGATGACAGCGAAAGAAATCGCACCCGAAGTAGGCGGGGCAACGGCGATTCGCGCGCCTTCCGTCACCAGACTCCCGTCCGTGACGGCGCTGCGGATCGTGGCCGCGACCCTGGTGTTCATCCACCATTCGACGTTCCAGCCGCTGTTCTCCGATCAGGGCGTGCAAAAGGTCTACAATATGCTCGCCTACAACATCGGTGCCATTAGTATCACCTTCTTCTTCGTATTGAGCGGCTTCGTCATGACCTGGTCGGCCAAGCCGCTCGACACCGCGAAGCAGTTCTGGCGGCGACGTTTCGTCAAGATCTTCCCGAGCCATCTCGTGGTATGTGCCATCGTGCTGGTCCTGATGTTTCTGGCCGGGCGCTCCGTCCCGTGGCGCGAATCGTTGCTCAGCGTCGGTCTCCTGCAGGCATGGGTGCCGAGCAACGAATACCTGCTGTTCGCGATCAACCCACCGACGTGGTCGCTGTCGATCGAGTTGCTGTTCTACCTGTGCTTCCCGCTCCTCCTGATCCCGGTCAGCCGAATCCGGCCCAGCCGGCTGTGGCTGTACGCGTGGCTGACGGCCGCGGGCGGTCTGCTGCTCGTGCCGGGGATCTCGTGGCTGTTCCTGCCCGCCGGTGCGCCGGACTCCCCCTTCTCCCCGTTTTCCTGGCCACAGATGTGGTTCATCTACTTCTTCCCGGTCACGCGGATGTTCGAGTTCCTGGGCGGCATGATCCTGGCCAGGATCCTGATGACGGGTCGCTGGCCGAACGTGCGGACGCTGTACACCGTGGTGCTGATGGTGGCGGTGTGGGCGGCCACCCTGCCGATACCGGCCAACCTGTTCGACGGGGTGTACCGTTCGCTGTTCATCATGCCGATCGCCCTGGTGATCACCGCTGCGGCCGCGGCGGACGTCGCCGGGCGCCGGACGATGCTCGCCAGCCGCGGCATGGTCTGGCTGGGCGAGATCTCCTACACCTTCTATCTCGTCCACGTCACCGTGTTCTTCTCGCTGCAAGCCGCGTTCAACGGCCAATGGGGCGTGGGCGGGTTGTTCCTGGGCGACTTCACGTCACGCCAGTTCGGGACCGTGCCCGCGTTCGCGTTCATCGTCGGCGCCTATCTGGCGACTGTGCTCGCCGCATGGGTCGTGTATGCGCTGGTGGAGCGCCCGGCGATGCGGCGGTGGGCCCGTCCGAGGCGGGCCCGGCCGGCGGCATCGGCGCCCGCCTCCACACGGACGGCATGACCGGCGAGGAACCCGGCAGCCACCGACCCCCGGTTCTGCGATGACGACGCCGACGCCACGAACACCCACCGCCCCGCCCGGCAACCAGCCGGGCGGGGCGGTTCATGTCCGCCTGCCGTGCGAGCGCCGCCGGCGATCGGACAGGCTGTCGTTCACTGCTCGAGAATGCGGTGACGGACGTATCCGAGGCCGTTCTTGAATCGGCGCTCATCGAGGAGCTCGAGGTCGGTGCGCGGGCCGGCCGGCGGCATGGCTCGTCCAGCTGGATCTCGTCGACCGGCCCGGCCCTGACGGCCTGCGTCGCGAGGTCGGCGCCTCCGATGGTGCGATCGCCGCTGGCCGTGGCCTTGCAGTTCACGTACTGCGGCGGGGTCGGAACTGCGTTCGATCCGGGTGTCGGCGGTCGGCACCCGGCCGCCGCTGTGCTCTCCGCCCCCGACCGCAGCCGATGGGTCGGGCCGCGCGATCACCCGATGACGGCCGTCCTGCCGGCGACCGGGTCCCGGATCACCGAACCGCTCACCATGACCCGCCTCGTCCTGCCGGCACACCAAAGTCACAGAGGCTCCCGGTCCGGCGAAAGGTTGAGCACCTTTTCGCCGGACCGGGAGCCTCTGCCTGTCTGGATGATCGGCACACCGCTGACCGGCCACACCGATCGTTTTCGTTTATGTGGTGCGTTGTTCGAGTCGCTCGGGGCCGTCGTCGATGATGCGCAGGAAGTGCTGCTGGATGTCGTCGACGAGGGTGGCGTCGTGCATGTCGGTGCGTACCTGCAGGTCGATGTCGTAGCCGTCGGGGGTCGGTGAGATGACGATCATGACGGCGAAGCTGCATACGGTGGCGAGTGCGGCGCCTTCGGCGATGAGTGTTCCGGTGGTGTCGCCGAGGCTGAACCGGGGTTCGGAGGTATAGCTCAGTGACACCAGCCGGTCGAGCTGGATCAGTTTCTGGGCGCCGCTGAGCGCGGCTCCCAGCTCTTCGGGGATGATGAGCACGTCGCGGGCGCCCATGGCCCGCCGGTATGAGTCGCGGGTTCGGGCCAGCAGGTGCGGGCCCGACTGGGACGGGCCGTTGGGGCGCAGCAGGATGGTGCCGACCCGGTTGGTGACGGTTCGGTCGATCACCTCACCGGAGTTGTTCGCGATGGTGACCATCACGGCGAAGTCCGGTGCCGCGCCGGCCTGGATGAGGGACTCCATGTACACCGCTGTGATGCCCACCGACGGCGGCATGCCGTAGGCGTGGGCGTACTCGTCCCAGGGCTGCAGTTGCGTCTGGGATACGAGGAAGTTGCGCATGACGGCCGGGCCCGGGATCGAGTACCGGGAATTGTCGGGCATCGGGGGGATGTGTGCTGACCCGTCGCTGCGGGCGGGAAGCCGGCAGGCCGGCACGTCATGCATCTCGTCGCGCCAGTATTGACGCTGGGTCTCGATGTCGGCCGATGCGAGCTGGTGCCGGAAGTCGCAGGCCATCTCGGCCAGCGAAGCGGTGCGGCCCGGCCATTGCGGGGGGTTGCCGGCCAGCCGCGCCGTGTAGGCCGCGGACAGCTCTGTGGTCAGGATGCCCCACGAGCGGCCGTCGAACCCGGAGTGGTCCAGGGCCATCCCGAACAGGGTGCGCTGCCCGCTGCGTGCGAGCGCGCACCGCCACACCGAGCCCTGATCGATTCGCAGCGGCATCCGCAGGGTCCGCCTGAGCGCCTCGATCGCCGCCTGGTCACCGGCTTGCTCGCCCAGCTGGTGAAACTCCGCCCGTCCCGGATCGGCCGGCACCTCCGCCAGCCCGAGCTCCGGCCCGTCGAGATACCGGGCGTACAGCGCCTGATGACGGCGATGCACGTCGGTGACGGCGTGCTCCAGCGCCGCCGCGTCGACCGGGCCGTCGAACCACCAGGCGAACTCGGCCACGATCTTCTGCGGGACCGTTTCGGCCTGCACCGGAGTGATCGCCACCAACTGGTCACCCTCGGCGGCCGACGACCTGCCGGGAGCGGGCCGGTCGTCGGCCGCCCCGCCGCGGGCGGTGTCGATCCATGCCGCGAGCTGCGCCACGGTGGGGGTGCGGAAGATCTGGGTGAACCTGACCCGCACCCCGGTGCGCTGCTCCAGCCGGGCACAGGCCACCGTCACCCACACCGAGTCGAGCCCGAGATCGAACACCGACGCCGTACGCGGCAACCCGGCGACATCGAGCAGCTCGGCGAAAACCCGCTCGACCATGACCTCCGTGTCACCGCGCGGGCGCTCCTGGGGGGCAACATCGGACAGCCCGCCGGTGCCGGCGGTCTCCAGAGCCTCTTGCTGCCTCATATCCACTCCTGAAAACGACGGGAAGGGGGCGGGCGAACCACCACCGGCCAGAACCCGAGGATCACCCGCACCCACCAGCCATGCACCTCCCGAGTTGCTACCCGCGGCCCCGGACCCGGGACCGCCCCGAACCGGGGTTCGCCAAGACGACCACGTCGTGCGGGGGCGGGCCGGCACGATGCGAGAAGGCGACGCACTTCGTGACCAATAGCCTTCGAGGCATGCGTTTCGGTCTTTCGATACCCCAGGGCACTGGTTTCGAGATCGTCGGCATGCCGCCGGCCGAGCAGTGGAACTCGATACGTGATCTTGTCCGGGTCGCCGACGCCGGGCCCTTCGAGTCGATCTGGGTCTCCGACCATTTCCTCACGTTTCCGCCGTCCGACGAGTCGGTGTTCGAGGTCTGGTCGATGATGGCGGCATTCGCCGCCTCCACGTCGCGGGTACGGCTGGGACAGCTCTGCACGTGCATCGGCTACCGCAACCCCGCCTACCTGGCCAAGGTGGCGGCCACCATCGACGTCATCTCCGGCGGCCGGGTGGAGATGGGCATCGGCGCCGGTTGGCACGAGCACGAATGGCGCAGTTACGGCTACGGCTTCCCCAGTGCCGCCGATCGGATCGACATGCTCGAAGAGGGCGTGCAGATCATGCGGCAGATGTGGACGACCGGCACGGCCACCCTGACGGGGAAGCATTACCAGGTCGACGGTGCGACCAGCCGGCCGCTGCCCGCGCAGGAGGGCGGGATCCCGTTGTGGATCGCGGGCGGTGGCGAGAAGAGGACCCTGCGGATCGCGGCCAAGTACGCGCAGTACACGAACTTCGGCGTGCTGCTGGACGAGTTCGCGCACAAGTCCCAGGTCCTGGCCGGGCACTGCAAAGATGTGGGCACCGACTTCGACGCGATCGTCCGGTCGATCAGCCTCAACGTGACCATCGGTGAGACCGAGAAGGACGTCGCCGACAAGTTGGCCTGGACCCGGGCCCACTACGAGCCGCTGCTGCCGGCCGAGGAGCTCGAGCCGCTCATGCAGTACTTCGCGCAGGGCCTGGTCGGCACGCCCGAACAGATCGTGGAGCGGCTGACCGAGGCCGGCCGGACCGGCGTCGACTACGTGATCGCCAGATTCGTCGACGCGGCCTACGACCGGAGCAGCATCGACCTGTTCGCCGGCAAGGTCATCCCAGAACTGGCCTGACGGCTCGCCGCCGGAACAGCGACCCGTCCCGATCCCGGCCCGGTCATCATCCGGACGACCACGGCGATCGCCACGACCAGCGCGACGAGCGGGCCCGGCCGTCACGGCCGGGCCCGCTCCGCGGTGGTGCCGGCCCGCGAGCACCGTGACCGCCGTGCTCGACGCGTCGAGCCGCTTCACGCAGCGTGCCGGCCCGCCGGTCGCCAGAGCATGGAGCGCGCTGCCGGCTCGGCTTCCTGAGCTGCGCGGCCCGGCCGGCGCGGACGTCACGAGCAAGCATCTTTGAAGGTGCGACAGGCATGCCGACCTGCGACGCTGGCAAGGGAGTCATCCGCGATAGAGTTAAGATCATCGATGATTACCAAGAGTCACCCGGGGGTCCTCAATCACTACTCACCGTATCTACTACAGAACGGAACGCGACCAAGATCCGCTACGACCGCCTCGCCGGGGGACGGGCCTTTCGGCCCGCGGTCCATCGGCCGGCACAACACCCGCCCGCACCATCGCATCGCGGGCCACGCACCGAACGACCTGCCCCGCCGCCATGACGAACAAGCGGGCGCCGTCCACCCCGGAGACGCGGCCCGAGAGCGGTTCGCCGGTGGTCGCGCGCGTGCGGCCCATGATCCTGGTCGTCCTGCTCGCGGCACAGATCACGGCGATCCTGGCCGCGCCCATGTCACCGGGGCGGCTCGCCGCCGCACTCGCCGCGGTGGCCACCCTGGCCGTGCTGCAGGTCCGCCATTTCCGGCGCACGGCACGACGTTCGTGGTGGCTGGTGCCGGGCTTCCTCGCCGCCGAAGGTCTCGCCACCTATCTGCCGTTGCTGGCCATGGGTGCGGCATGGCCGGGGATGGGGGGACTCTTCGCGGCGTCACTGCTGCTCGTGGTGTGCGGCCCGGCGGCCTGGGCGCTGTTCGCCGCGGTCATCGCAAGCTTGTTCGCGGCGGCCATGACGCTGCAGCTAGGGGTGTACGACGCGAGCAACGCGGCGGTCGCCAGCGCGGCCGTCGCCTTGATCATCTTCGGTGCGTCCCGCCTCGCCTCCATGCTCCGGCATGCGCAGGGCGCACGAACGGAGGCAGCGCAGCTCGCCGTGGTCCGGGAACGGGTGCGCTTCGCCCGCGACCTGCACGATCTGCTCAGCTACAGCCTGACCGCGATCACGCTGCGAGCCGAGCTGACCAGGCGGCTCGTGAGCAGCGACCCGGCCAGGGCGAGCGACGAGCTGCGGGACGTGGTCGACATCGCCCGGCACGCGGTCGCCGAAGTGCGGCAGGTGGCCGACGGGTATCGCAACCTCTCCCTGACGCACGAGGCGGCGGGCGCGGCCTCGCTGTTGGCCAGTGCCGATATCGCCGCACACGTCGACATGAACTGTGAAGTCCTGCCGGACAAGGTCGACAATGTCCTGGCCATGGTCCTCCGTGAGCTGATCACGAACGTCCTGCGGCACAGCAGCGCGCGAAACTGCTGGATCGCCGTGGAACAGCAGGATCACCAGGTCACGATGTCGGTGGCCAACGACGGGGTGGCGCGGGCCACCGCCACCCGTCGCGCCGGCGGCGGACTGGAAAACCTCGCCTCGCGACTGGAGATCATCGACGGCACGTTGAACGCGACGGTACGCGGGGACGGATGCTTCTGCGTCCGTGTGGCAATCGCGATCAAGGCTGACGAGCTCGTGAGTGCCCGGCGCCAGCGGACCGGATGCACCTGATCGCGTATCCCGTCGACGCCAATGAACTCATCGAGGAGTTTCACATGCTCCGGATCCTGCTCGCCGAGGATGTCGCCATGGTCCGCGGGGCGCTGGTCGCCCTCATCGAACTGGAGCGGGACCTGAAGGTGGTGGCGGCCGTCAAGAACGGCGCGGACATCGTGCCCACGGCGAAGCGCTGCCGGCCCGATGTCGCGGTCATCGACGTCGACCTTCCGGGCATCGACGGCCTGTCGGCGGCCGCCGAGCTCAAGCGCGAGCTGCCGCACTGCCGGACCCTCATCCTCACGAACCTGGGCCGGTCCGGAACGGTCAGCCGGGCGCTCAGCGCCCGCGTGTCCGGCTTCATGCTCAAGGACTCCCCACCGGAGGAGCTCGCCACCGCCATCCGCAACATCTCCCTGGGCCGGCGGGTGATCGACCCGCAGCTGGCCCTGTCCGCGTGGGACTGCGGCCAGAATCCGCTGTCCACGCGGGAGCACGAGGTGCTGCGGCTGGCCGCCGGGGGCGCCAGCCCGGCGGAGATCGCCTCGGCCCTGCACCTGTCGGTGGGGACCGTCCGCAACCATCTCACGACCATCGTGACCAAGCTGCACGCCCGTAACCGGGTCGACGCGGTCAAGAGGGCGTACGAGTCGGGCTGGCTGCCCTGAATCAGCTTCAGGCTGGTCATGCGGCGGCAGCGGCCGGCAACGACCGCTGCCGCCGCGCGACGCCTAATGC
>NZ_JBVJIJ010000073.1:0-5417 GCF_055586325.1 Dactylosporangium sp. NPDC051087
TCAAACGCATGCAATACCGCCACGGCCTCTTCGACAGCTACCTCACCGCCACCGGCCTATCCCCACCCAAACCCTGACCCCGAAAGGTCTCTAGTTAGGGCAGACGTCGCTGGCCCCGTCGGGCTGCGTCTGCCCCCGGCCTGACGCGCGCAGCAAGCGCTCACGGTAACGGTTAGTACTGCAACGGCACTTGGGTTGACCGCGCATGGATGATGTTCGCTGTGGTGGCGGAGATCGAGGCGTGGTCGGCGGCGCTGGACCGGTTGCATGAGCGGATCGGTCGGCGGTTCGGCCGGTCGGAGCCGCGGCGTCGGGTGCGGGACTACCTGTGTGGTTTGGTCGGGGGGGCTGGAGCGTAAGAACGGCTGGACGGTGGCCGAGCACGCGGGTGAGGTGTCACCGGACGGGATGCAGCGGCTGCTGCGGTGGGCGGGCTGGGACGTGGACGCGGTCCGTGACGATGTCCGCGACTACGTGGTTGAGCATCTGGGCCGACGGGACGGGGTGTTGATCGTTGATGACACCGGGTTTCTGAAGAAGGGCACCCGGTCGGCTGGGGTGCAGCGGCAGTACTCAGGCACGGCTGGGCGGACCGAGAACTGTCAGGTCGGTACGTTCCTGGCCTACCGCAGCGAAGCCGGGCACGCCCTGATCGACCGGGAGTTGTACCTGCCGGCGTCATGGACCGACGACCGGGACCGGTGCCGTGCCGCGGGCGTGCCAGACGAGGTCGGGTTCGCCACCAAGCCGGAGCAGGCCAAGGTCATGCTCGCCCGGGCGTTGGACGCGGGTGTGCCCTGCGGCTGGGTGACCGCGGACGAAGCCTACGGGCAGGTCAAGTCGCTGCGGGTGTGGCTGGAGGAACGCGACGTCGGCTACGTGATGGCCACCCGCCGCAACGACGACGTGGTCACCACGCACATGGGGTTTGCGCGGGTCGACGACCTCGTCGCGGCGTTGCCGGCCTCGGCGTGGCGGCGGCTGTCCGCCGGGGCCGGTGCGCACGGCCCGCGCATCTACCAGTGGACCCGCACGCCGATTCGGGTGTCATGGCAGCCCGGCCGCGGGTACTGGGTCCTGGCCCGCCGCAACATCACCACCGGCGAGCTGGCGTACTACGTCTGCTACGGGGCGCGCCGCACCACCCTGGCCGATCTGGTCTGGGTGGCCGGCTGCCGGTGGTCGATCGAGGAGTGCTTCCAGCAGGCCAAAACCGACGCCGGCCTGGATCACTACCAGGTCCGAGACTGGCGGGCCTGGTACGCCCACATCACCCTGTCGATGGCCGCCCATGCTTGGCTCACCGTCGCCAGAACCGTTACCGCAAAGGGGGAACTGACCCCGGCGACGACACGATGATCGGCTACACCGTACCGGAGATCCGCCGCCTACTCATCGCCTTCCTCCTCCGACACGCACATCGACCAGACCGGATCTGGGAATGGTCACAATGGCGTCGCCGACGCCAACACCAAGCCCGCCTCAGTCACTACCGACGACGCGGCCACCCACTCACCTAACTGCCGTTGCAGTATTAGTAGTCGATCGGGTTCGCGTCACCCTTTCGGTGGGAACTGTCTTCGGCGGGTCAGGATGCATCATCGAGCGTTCACCTGCGGTCTGAGGTGCTTGTCGGTGCGGTTTGTCTCACCGACCGGCTTCTCGGGGGTCAACTCCTGGTAATGTAAGCAGCGCTTACTTACGTGTGGGGGTGTTAATGGGTCCAGGCCCGGCCAGGCCCGGCTATCACCATGGCGATCTCCGCGCGACGTTGGTGCTCGCAGCGTTGGAGATGCTGGAGGCCGGCGAATCGTTCTCATTGCGGGCGGTCGCCCGCCGGGCCGGGGTGTCGACGGGCGCCCCGTACCGGCACTTCGCCGATCGGGAGGCGTTGGAGTCCGCGCTCGCCGTTCATGGGCTGCATGAGCTGATGGGCGGTCTCACCGTAGGTCAGCGGCCCCGGACGTCCGCTGCCGAGGTGAGCGAGCTCGCGGTGGAGTATGTGCGCTTCGCGCTGCGTCGTCCGGCACTGTTCCGACTGATGTTCGGGCAGGCGTGTGATGACCGGGACGACGAGCGCGTGCGCGCCGCCGGTGCCCTGCACGACTATCTCGCCACCGTCATGGCAGAGGCCTTCCCGGCGTCGGAGCCTGTTGCCCTGGCCACGGCCGGCTGGTCGCTCGCCCACGGGCTTGCGTTTCTGCACCTTGACGGCAAGCTCACCAACACCGACCAGGCTGTCATCGACGAACGCGTGCGTTCCACGTTCGCTGCCGTTTTCCCGCTCAGCACCGAGACCAGAAGCGAGGACCCATGGACGCGCGCATCCTGATCGTCGTCACCAACGTCGACCGCTACGACGCCGACCCGTCGCACCCGACCGGGTTGTGGCTGTCGGAGCTGACGCACGCCTACGACATCTTCGCCGGGCGCGGGTTCGAGCAGACGATCGCGAGCCCTGCGGGCGGGAAGTCGCCGCTGGAACCGCGGTCGCTGAAGTTCCCGAACTACGACACGTCAGCCAAGGCGTGGCATGAGGACCCGGCCCGCATGGCACTGCTGGACGACACCGCCAGCGCCGAGGAGATCGACTCGGTCGGCTACGACGCGATCTACTTCACCGGCGGCCACGCTGTGATGTTCGACTTCCCCGGCAGTGCCGGGCTGCAACGGATCACCCGCGAGATCTTCGAGCGCGGCGGCGTCGTGGGCGCGGTCTGCCACGGCTACTGCGGCCTGCTCGACACCACGCTCTCCAACGGCGACTACCTCGTCGCCGGCCGCGACCTCACCGGGTTCTCCTGGCACGAAGAAGTCCTCGCCCACGTCAACAAACTCGTCCCCTACAACGTCGAGGAACGGATGAAGCAGCGCGGCGCACGCTACTCCAAGGCCCTGCTGCCGTTCGTGTCCAATACGGTGGTCGACGGCCGGCTCGTCACCGGCCAGAACCCCGGCTCCGCCAAAGAGACCGCCACCAAGGTCGCGGCGCTGCTCTAACCCGCCGACACGAACCCGCCGACACGGACCCGCTTCGACCCCGGAGGGCGACTACCATGCAGACGCTGCTCGGATCGGGCGGCCAGATCGCCGAGGAACTCGCCCGCGAACTGCGCCGCAGCTTCACCGGCGACATCCGCCTGGTGAGCCGGACACCCCGCAAGGTGCACGACAGTGATCAGGTCGTGTCCGCCGACATCACAGACGCCGGCGCAACCGACGCGGCAGTGGCAGGCAGCGACATCGTCTACCTCACCGTCGGTCTGCCGATGGACTCCAGGCTCTGGGAGCAGCGGTTCCCGAAGATGATGGCGAACACGATCACCGCCTGCCGCAAGCACAGCAGCAGGCTGGTGTTCTTCGACAACACCTACATGTACCCGCGCACCGCAACACCCCAGACCGAGAACACGGCATTCGAACCGGGGGATGCAAGGCCACCGTGCGGGCCCAGATCGCGACGATACTGCTGGACGAGATGCACGCGGGCACGATCGACGCGGTGATCTGCCGAGCCCCCGAGTTCTACGGCCCGGCAAAACCCAGAGCCTCACCAACACGGCCGTCTTCGACCGCATCAGGCAACACAAGCGGCCGATCGTGCCCGTCAGCGCCCACACCCGGCGCAGCCTGATCTGGACCCCGGACGCCAGCCGAGCCATGGCCCTCATCGGCAACACACCCGACGCCTACCAGCAGACCTGGCACCTACCGATCGACCCGGACCGCCTCACCTACCAGGGCATGATCGACATCGCCGCGCACACCACGGGGCGGAAGATTCCGTACACGGTCGCTCCTCGATGGGCGTTTACGATCGGCGGGCTTATCAACCCGGTAGTGAGGGAGGATCAGCCCGAGGCCCGCGCGGACATCTGCGCCGGCCCGCACCTGTTCGGCATCGCCCTCCCGGTCAGCGGCAACCGGTACAACGACGGGCCGATCAGCGCCGCCGACGCCCGGGTGCCGGTGCTGGTCGTCGAGCCGCACGAGGAGCTGCAGCTTGCACGCGAGGCGACGCGTGCTCAGCGGGACAGCTCGTAGAGGCTGTTGTACGGGCCGGCGGTCAGCCAGATCACGGCGGCGGTGGTCAGACCATCGCGCCAGCATCACCACAACACGGCCACAGCACCGGCTTGCCGCCGGTGACCTCGATGCGGGCGCCGGAGACACAGCCGGCTGGCCCGCCCGTCGTCGCTTTCGGGTGCACGTGCCATCGAGTTGGTCGTCGTACGGCGGCGTCAGGTGGGCACGGCCAGGTCCTGCAGCACTCCGAGCAGGCCACCGGTCCGCTGGAACGCCCGCCGCTGGCGGGTGGCGCCGTTGCCTTCCACCCGGAGGCGGGTCAGCGCACCAGCGACGAGGTCCTGATCGCCGTCGCGTTCCAGTGCCGCTTCAACGGTCGCAGCGAGCGCGTCGACCATGTCCCAGGCCGGTCGTGGCTCCCGCCGCGGCAGGTCCATCAGCGTGCCGTCCAGTCCGCTGTGTGCCGCGCCCCAGTGCGCCGCCCGCAGCAGATGGCCAGGTACCCGGGGCGCCGGCCGGCCGGCCGCGATGTCGGTGAGGACTGTCGCGACCAAGGCGCGGAGCAGGCCGGCAAGGAGGACGGTGTCATCGGCGGTAGGGCAGACGTCGCCGACCCGGATCTCGACCGTCGGATAGCTCCTGGACGGCCGGGCCCACCATAGGACCATCGTGGTGTCGAGCATGACGCCGGTGGCGATGAGCTCGGCCACGGTGCGCTCGTAGTGCTCGACGGACTCCAGGTAGGGCGACGGTCCTAGGCTTGGCCAGCGCTCCATCTGAATGCTGCGCCAGCTGGCGTGGTGGGTTTCCGCGCCCGCGTGGAAGGGGGAGTTGGCCGCGAGTGCCTGCACGACCGGTAGCCAGGGCCGCAGGTGGTTGCAGACCTGGACGGCCGTCTCGTGGTCCGGGACCCCGACGTGGACGTGGCAGCCGCACAGTGCGGGGTCGTGGGCGATGGGGCCGTAGTGGCGGGCGATGGCGTGGAACCGTGGTGTGTCCTCGACGGTGCGGTCGCGCTCGCCGACCGGTGTGGCGCCGACCGCGACGAGGCTGGCGCCCACCGATTCGGCGGCCGCGGCGGCGGCGGACCGGTTGCTCTCGAGGTGTCGACGCAGTTCCGGTAGCGACGTGCAGACGGGCGTGACCATTTCCATCATGCTGCGCCGGAACTCGACCCGGCTCTGCTCCCGAACCTGGTCGGGGAGCGCGGCCCGGGCTGCGTCCGCCAGCGGTACGTTCTGCCCGGTTCCGGGGGGGGGGGGGGGGGGACCCCCCCCCCCCCCCCCCCGGGGGGAGGGGTGGGGGGGGGGGGAAGGGGCAAAAGGGAGGTCTCCCCCTTTTTTCAGGCGTTGTTGTTGGTGGCGGTCCCCCCGATGCGCCACGCCCTCACC
>NZ_JBVJIJ010000073.1:5427-11685 GCF_055586325.1 Dactylosporangium sp. NPDC051087
TGCGCTGAACCCTGCCCTTTCTCTTCTCCCGCGTGTTGGGGGGGATCTTGGCGTTTTCTTCTCCGCCGGTCGTGGTTTTTTTTTGGGGGGGGGGGGGGGGGGGGACCCCCCCCCCCCCCCCCCCGACGGTGAGCCGCTGCTGCGCGATGGTGCCAGCGGCGGCTGCGGGACCGGATGCGGTCAGTGACATCGTGTGCCTTTCAGGGGCGGGTCGCGGTGAGCACGGCGAGGGCGATCCGCTCAGCGTGCGCGTAGGCGGAGCTGTCCAGGTTCTCGCTGTAGGCGTCCGGATCGACTTCTCGGTATGTCCAGCGCAGGTCGGTGCCGGCGAGTCGTTCCGTGACCGCGGCCAGCAGCGGGTCGTGGCCCTCGACGATGCCGGTGCCGCTGAACAGCACCAGTGAGCCACCGGCGGCCAGCCGTTGCACGGCACTGCCGAGGACGGACAGCGGCAGGTCGTGGCCGTGCGGGCCCCCGCCGTCGCGGTAGGTCCGCCCCTCGGGGTCGATCATGAACGGCGGGTTCGAGACGATCAGGTCGAACGACCCGTCCACGTCGTGCAGCAGGTCACTGTGACGGATCTGGACCCGGCGGGCACGGGCGAGCGAGGCGTTGACCCGGGCGAACCGCAGCGCGGCCGGGTTGATGTCGACCGCGACTACCTCGGCTTCCGGTGCGTGTCTGGCGACCGTCACGGCCACCGCGCCGGACCCGCAGCCGATGTCTACGATCCGTCGCGGCGGGTGCTGTCTGGTGCGCAGGTGCGCAACGGCGGCATCGGCCGCGCGGTGCGTGTCGGGCCCGAAGAAGACCGCGTCCGGCGCCGACGGCGGGAAGGCCGAGTGGATGAACAGTTCGCCGCCGTACGTGGAACACCGGATCAGGCTCTGCCACCTGTCGCCGTCCCGCCGCAGCACGCCGGCGGCGTCCATCAGCGCCACGATGCCCTCCGGCAGCACGCCGGGGCCGAACGGCCGGTTCCAGCCCAGCACGTCGCGGAGGTCTCGGGCCCGGGCGTTGCCGGGACGGCGGTTGACCCGATCGTGCGTGGCCGGTGTGACGGTGGTGAAGCGGTAGCCGAGGGCCTTCACCGCGACGCCCAACCTGCGCAGGGCGGTGTCGGGATGCAACGGTGCCTCCGTGGCTGTGCTCATGGCCTCCGGGTTCTCCCGCAAAATGCCGCTTAACCAGATCAAATGAGGGAACACGACTGCCATGTTCATCCCCGCGGCCCGAGGTCCGGTCTCCGCCGCGCTGGGGCATGCGCTGACCGGCGTCTCATCTGATCTGCCTGCCGGCTCGGAGCAGCACCTCGCCATCGGCGTCGACCCGTTCACCGATGAGGACCTCCAGCTCACCCTGCACATCTGTTACGAGCTGCACTACCGCGGATTCGACGACGTCGACGACCGGTGGGAATGGGACCCCGGCCTGCTGGCGCTGCGGCGATTCGCCGAGGAGCGTTTCGAGTCGGCGCTGCACCGGCTCGTACCGATGGCCGCACCGCTGCCGGCGGACGAGGTGCCGCATGCCCTGGCGGCGCTGGTCGAGCACGACGAGGGACCGTCGCTGTCCAAATACCTGAACGGCCGGGCGACGATCGGGCAGTTCCGCGAGTTCGTCATGCACCGGTCGGTGTACCACCAGCGGGAGGCCGATCCGCACACCTGGGCGATACCGAGGCTGGCGGGCCAGGCCAAGGCTGCGCTCGTGGAGATCCAGGCCGACGAGTACGGCGGCGGGCAACTGCCACGGATGCACGCGGAGCTGTTCCGCGTCACCATGCGTGAACTCGGCCTGGACGACACCTACGGCGCCTACCTCGACGCCGTGCCCGCCATCACCCTGGCCACCAACAACCTCATGTCGCTGTTCGGCTTCCACCGGCGGCTGCGCGGCGCGATTGTCGGACATCTCGCCGTGTACGAGATGACGTCGTCGCTGCCGAACCGCCGCTACGGCAACGGCCTGCGCCGGCTCGGCGGCAACCCCGACGCGACTCGCTTCTACGATGAGCACGTCGAGGCCGACGCGGTGCATGAACAGATCGCCGCGCACGACATGTGCGGCTCGTTCTGCGCCGACGAACCGGACCAGGCGCCGATGGTGCTGTTCGGCGCGGAGTGCGCCCTCGCGCTCGACGCAAAGTTCGGCGAACACGTCCTGGGCCGCTGGGCCAAGCGGAACAGTTCCCTGCGTGCTCAGACGTCCTCCAGAGGCCGCCTGCTGGCCGGCGCGCTGGATGCCTGAAAACCGACGGCCTTGTGGGTACCGTCGCAGAACGGCTTGACCGCGGACCGGCCGCACCGGCACAGCGCGACGGTACGCCGGCCCGGATCCCCGACCTCGCCGTCCTGGGTCAGCAGGGTGAACGACCCACGCAGCAACAACGGCCCGTCTTCGCAAGCAGTGACAGAGACATGCTCATAATCCATGCCTATTCGAATGCCGCTTCAGGCCCGGGCAAACACGCCCGAACGGCACACGAAGACTGCCACGCACCACCACCCACCACCTCTCATCCCGCACCACATCCGGGAACCAGGGCGGGGACCCGCGACGGCATACCGCAGGCCACGTCGTAGCGAGTGTCGTAGCGAGTGTCGTAGCGAGTTGGGGGAGCGGCCGGCGTCAGTAGCGCTCAGCACCGCGCAGTACGCTACCGGCGGGTCGCGGCCCGCTTGCTCGGCGAGAGGACCCCTGCCAGGTCGATGACCGGACAGTGCGCCAGCGGTGCAGATCCTGCTTGTCGAGGACGACGCTGGTACGAGCCGATGGCCCCGGAAGCGTTGAAACGACGCCCTGGGCAGCCGCCTGCACGTCGCCCGTGACGGCGAGCAGGCCTTGACTTCTCCGGCTCCCCGGCCCGGCTGCGGCGCGACCCGGGCGGCGATCAGCCAGCCCGAGTCCCACCCTCGACGGGCATCCCCGAGAGCGGCACCGAAATGACGATGACTCACAGGTCTGGGGGCCGGGTACCGGTCACATCATGTCGACCTTGAAAGCCCTCGTTCTGGTGTGTTCCCTGAAGAAGTCCCCCGCCCCGTCCAGCTCCGAACTGCTCGGCCGGGAGGTCCTGACCGCGCTCGCCGACCACGACGTCGACGGGGAGGTGATCCGCGTCGTCGACCACGGACATCCGCTTCGGCGTCTCCACCGACGAGGGCGACGGCGACGCCTGGCCACAGATCCGCCGCAAGTTGCTCGACGCGCACATCCTGGTGATCGCGACCCCGATCTGGATGGGCCAGCCCGCGTCGGTGTGCAAGGTGGTCCTCGAACGCCTGGACGCCGAACTGTCCGAGACCGACAAGCAGGGCCGGCTCCTCACGTACGGCAAGGTCGCCACCGTCGCCGTGGTCGGCAACGAGGACGGCGCCCACCACACCACCGCCGAGGTCTTCCAGGCGCTCAACGACGTCGGGTTCACCATCCCCGCCGCCGGCGGCACGTACTGGGTCGGCGAGGCCATGCAGAAGACCAACTACAACGACGCCGGCCCGAAACCCGACACCACTGGTGCCGCCACGAAGACCCTCGCCGCCAACGCCACCCACCTCGCCCGACTCCTCGCCGACACCCCGTACGAACCCCTCGAACTGACCGACCGTCCAAACCAACGAGCCACCGTCCGGTCTCGCCGGGCGGCGGCTCGCGGTTGTTACACTCAGTTTCCGGACGGGTGCAGCAGCACTTTGGTCCAACCGCTGTCGCGCTGGTCGAAGTGGCGGTAGCCCTCGGCCGCCTCCTGCAGCGGCAGCTCTTGGGAGACCAGGAACGACGGCGTGGCGCGGCCGGCGATGATCAGGTCGCGCAGCTGCCGGTTGTACCGCATGACCGGGCACTGTCCAGTGCCCATCCGCTGGCCCTTGCTGAAGAAGGTGCCGTAGTCGAACGCGACCCGGCCCTCCTTCGCCCCGTCGGTGGACGCTCCCGGGTCCTCGGGTACGTAGACGCCGACGACGCCGATCCCGCCGGTGGAGCGCACCGCCTTGACGAGGTTGTCCAGCACCAGTTCCGGGTGCTCCCGCCCGGAGGGGTCATGCGCCTGGTAGCCGACGGCTTCGACACCACAGTCCGCCCCGCGCCCGTTGGTCGTGTCCAGGATCTGCTCGACAGCGTCGCCCCGGCTGAAGTCGATCGGCGTCGCCCCGATCTTCCCGGCCAGGTCGAGCCGGTCGCGTTCCTTGTCCACGACGTACACCTCGGACGCCCCGCGGATCATCGCGCTGTGCGCGGCGAGGAGCCCCACCGGGCCGGCGCCGAACACGACCACCCGGTCGCCGGGCTGCATCCCGGCCAGCTCGGTGCCGTGCCAGCCGGTCGGGAAGATGTCCGACAGCATCGTGAAGTCGTTCTCGTGCTCCGTGCCCGCCGGTAGCTCCAGCAGGTTGAAGTCCGCGTACGGCACCCGCAGAAACTCTGCCTGCCCGCCGTCGTACGGGCCCATATTCGCGTAGCCGTAGGCGGCACCGTCCATGCCGTCGATCGGGTTCATGCGCAGGCAGAAGCTCGTCCACCCCGACACGCAGTTGCGGCACGCACCGCAGGCGATGTTGAACGGCACCGAAACCCGGTCGCCGACCTTCACCCGGCCGACCGCGTTCCCGACCGCCTCCACGACGCCCATGTTCTCGTGCCCGAGGACCTTACCCTCCTCGACGGATGTGCGACCCTCGTACATGTGCAGATCCGAACCACAGATGTTCGTGGTGGTGATCCGCACGATCGCGTCGGTCGGCGCCTGAATCGTCGGATCCGGCACGTCTCGCACCGCGACGTCGCGCGGGCCCTGATAAACCACGGCCTTCATGGGCTCCTCCTTCAGCGAGTACCCGGCTCCCGTGCCCGCTGCGGCGGGCCGTAAACGGGCAGCGCACCTCAGCTCACGGACCGCAGCTGGCAGAACTCGCTGCCCTCCGCATCGCGCAACACGACGAAGCGCTCGTCGTCGCGCTGGTCCACGTCGGCGTAGGTCGCGCCGAGATCGAGCAGCCGCCCCACCTCCGTGTCGACGTCGCCGCCGCCTCAATCACGAGGACGGGGACGGTCATGGTCCTTGCCCGATTCACTGCCGTCATCGGCCGCAGAAACTCGAGGAAGCCATGCGTGGCATGGCCGCCTAGGTGCCGCTACGGACGGAAGTGGCGCTCCGCCGGACCGAGCTCGGATCGCCGCCCTTCCGTAGAACGGCAACCGCCGCGCCGGTCAGCACACCCGCTCCTCATACACGTGGAGGCCGGTCGGTCTTGGCGCAATGACTCGTCAGCGAGGACTGACACGCGCCGGCCAGCCAGCCCGGTCTCGGGCTATACGAATTGCCGCCATGTCCGCCTAGCCGTCTCCCACGTGCTCCGGGTGCTCGACCTCGACTTCTGCTGCTCGCCGGCCAGGGCACTGATCGCCAGCAGCGCGCCGGTAAAGATCGGAATCGACCACTGGGCCACGCGGAGCCTGCGCTGTGCGTCGCTGATGTCCGGCGGTGTGTCCGGGCCCGGCTCTGTGACACCGGCAACCGACACCTCACCGGCCCGCTCGATCCTCCGGCCCAGCACCCGGCTGTACGCGGTGGCGCCGAGCGCGGCGATGGTGAGGCCGGTCTTGACCGCGCTCATCGCGGCGACACCCCTCTCGTTGGTGACCCGGTCGGCGTTGGTGGCGAGCAGTCCGGCCGCGCCGGCAAGATGGCTGCCGATCGCTGCGGCGTTGACCGGCTTCCATCGGCTCCAGCCGACTGACGCGACCCTCATCCGCTCACGTGGATCGTGGACCTTGGCGGCTGCGCCGTTGAGCCCTACCGCCCCCATCAGCGACCCGCCGAACCATGTGGCGAGTCCGGCGTCATGCATCGCCCGCAGCACCGTATTGCGCTCAGACATGCCCACTCCTTTGCGAGGTACAGCCTTATCGGTTGACGGCGCGTTGTGTACCCGGGTGGCGCCGGGACATGCCCCGCCGGTGCTCGACGTAACAGACGAGGCCGTCGACGCCGGCGACCTTGCAGCGTGCACCTCATGGCTGCCCGCGCCGCACCCGCGTTTTCGAACTCAGCGCGCGGATGCGGTCGACGCGGACGAGTCCCGCGATCCGTTCAGGGTCGTGCCCGGTGCTGAGGCGTGCATGACCGCCCACCGCCGCCGGCCTGCACGACAGACATGCTCGGTCACCCCCTCGTGGTGCTGCGCTGGCGGCGATCTCCACGTTCGGGGTCGCGGCGTTCGCGGGGTGCGGTGCCGGTCCGGCGCCGCGCGGTGCGCT
>NZ_JBVJIJ010000074.1:0-11631 GCF_055586325.1 Dactylosporangium sp. NPDC051087
GAGCCGCCGTCCCCGACGATCTCGGAGGCGTGCACGAACATGTCTGGTGATCCGTCGTCAGGCGCGAGGAAGCCGAACCCCCGTTCGGCGTCGAACCAGCGGACGATCCCGTGCGGCATAGGAAGGCTCCAGGTCGTTAGAGCGGCATTGCTCCCAGTCTCGCTGACGTCGTCGTGCCCGGGACCACCGGGACCGGCCACGGTCAGTCGGTTGCAGGAGGTCGTAGGCGGCCAGGACGCGGGTGGCGGTCGCGAACGACTCCGACCGGCTCGTCGCGCCGGCCCGCCCGCGCGCGGCCGCTCGACGTGGCCGACGATGAGTTCGACTCCGTGGCCGAGCGCGTCGTTGCCTGGTGGGCCCGCTCAGCGCCGACGGTGACCGGTCCAGACGCGCCGACACCGTGCCCGGCATGCGGCGCCGACCCGGACCAGTCCACCGACCCCCAGCACACGCTGCTCAGCGTCTTCTACTGCGGTCATCCCCGCTCCGACGACTACAAGCACCAGGACGAGACGTGCCCCTGCCCCATCGGCGCAACGTGACCAGCCCTCGATAACCAACGGCGCATTGACAGCGGCATGTGCGGAAACGTGATCAAGCTGCGTCGGCCGGCTGGAGCTGCGCGACCGGCGCCAGATGAGGATCTCTACGACGAGTTGGGCATCGATCCAGATATGTTCGACCGATGAGTGACCAAGTGCCTAGCGGCGGCATCGAGGTATCGTCTGGCAACGCGGAGGCTCTCGAAGCTCGTTGGGCGCAATGCTGGAAGCCGTACGATGTCGCACGCCGCCTGGCCGGAGTCTCCGCGCCCTGGTACATCGCGGCAGGCTGGGCGCTGGACCTGTTCCGCGGTTCGCAGACCCGCGAGCACCACGACATCGAGATCGGCGTGCCGGCCGGGCAGTTCCCGGAGATTCGCGAGCGCTTCGCCGAGTTTGCTTTCGACGCAGTAGGCGCCGCCCGGGTCTGGGAGTCGGCGACGCCGCAGGTGCTGAGTGCCACTCACCAGACGTGGCTGCGCGAGCCTGCGACCGGACGCTACCTGCTTGATGTCTTTCGCGAGCCGCACGACGGCGAGGTGTGGATTTGCCGGCGAGACGAGACGATCAGACTGCCCTATGCCGAAATCATCCGGTGGACCCCGGACCGGATTCCATACTTGAGGCCTGAACTGGTTCTGCTCTTCAAGGCCAAGCACGTACGCCCGAAGGACCAGGCTGACTTCGATGGCGTTGTACCGCTGCTGACCCATACCCAACGCCAGACGCTGTCCAGGCTCTTGACGCAGGTGCATCCGGGACACGCGTGGCTGGCGGCTTTGTAGCCGCGTCCGAAGCCGGATACAACGGTAGCCCGGCACGGCGTCGCTCCCTCAATCCGTGGATTCCCGTATGAGCGCCGTCACGCCGTCACGCCGGGTGGCGCGCGGCTCGCGGCATGAGCGTGTGTCGAGCATCGAGATCACCTTCGATTTCGCCCGAGCTCCGGGACTTCGGAAGCAGCCGAGTCACCGTTCCCACTTCCGTTACGTGTAGCAGTCGGCTATGACTCAACGAGTGGCGCGCCGGACCACCATGTCGTTTCGTCCGCCGTCGCCCCACGGAGGTCAGCACCGTCCAACACGGTGTCGGTGAAGTCAGTGCCTCGCAGATCCGAATTGCGAAGGTTGGCGCCGGTGAGATTTGCGGCTGCGAACCTTATGTGCCACAGCACACGGCCCTCCATGTTGCCGTGGCGTAGGTCGGTGCCGGTGAGATCGGCGGTTAACCACTCCGTCGGGTTGAGATCGGCCGAGTTCCAGCGACAGAGCACTGTCAACGCCGTCTGCGCGTCCGGTCGGCGGACCCGCAAAGGGAGGGCGGTCGTGGCGCTCTGCCCGTCAGCGGGCGGCCAGGGAGAGGCAAGTCGAAGATAAGCGGCGAGAACGTTGACGATGTTGGGCCGGTCGTCGGCCGATTCGCGAGCGATGCGGTCGAGGGCGTAGATCCCACCGATCCGCACGGTTGTATCAGTGTGGGCAAGTTGCTCGACGGCCTTGGTGTACCGATCCGTCAGTTGGCCCTCGCGTTGTACCGTAAGCTGATCGCGGCTGGCAGCGGCCGAGTGTTGCAGCTGGCGCCAGGCCAGGACGGCGCCTGACAACACGGCGATAGCACCCAGCGCCTGCAAGATCTGCCCGCGGATGGCATTGACGCTCGATGCACGGTCCATCGGCGTCATGGCGACCATCTTCGCGGCGCCCACGTCGACCGCGAGCAGCCACGCCGGGAGTACGGTAACGATGGCAACCGTGCCCACGGCCGCAAGCGCGAAGGCCGCAACCCGCCAGCGAGCCGCCATCCCCACACCCTCCTTTGACATGTGCACTGTATCGCGACGGCCCCAAGCCACCTTATTGATAGACCGAGCATCTGCTCATCGGCGGTTCAGTGCGCCTGCGCGGTAGGACCGTCGTTTACGTGTCGTGACCGGCGACGCTGACCGATGCGCCCCTGGGGGCAGGTGTCGTTGTGAGGTCCGCTCGAGCGATGCTGGAGGCCGGGGGATCATGGTCAGCATGTCGTTGTCGGAGGACGAGCGGCGTGTTGCCGCCGAGGCTGGGATTGTGCTTTTCGGGGATCGGCTGATCCTGCGCCCGCAGCCGCCGATTGACGATGCGACGCTGGCGGCGGTCGCTGGGCGGTGCGCGGGCCCGTTGCCGGAGCCGCTGATCGTCTTGTGGCGGGCGACGTTCGGCGGCCGGCTCGACTACGACCTGCAGGTCGACGTGGGCGGGTACGAGGAGCCGCTGTCGGTACGGGAGCTGTTCTATCCGGACAGTGACGGCTATTGCGACCTGTGGGGATGGATCGAGCACGAGGAAGAACTGCTCCGCGAGGCGCGCCCGGAATGGTCGGGTGGGTTGGATGCGGTGCCGTTCGGCGGCTTCGAGTATCTCGACCGGGTCTATGTCCGGACCGCGCCGGGTCCGCAGTACGGCGCCGTTGTTGCTTGGCGGCAGGGATTGCCGCCGGGCTGGGAGCTGACCTCCAGCGATTGGGCCGGCAACGTGGCCGGCGATCTGCACGACCTGTTCGACCGGCTGGTCCTGGAGCGGGATCCGTGGAACGACGACGACGCCGCGTCGGGGTCGGAGCTGGTCGAGGCGATCGAAGGGCTCGCCGGCAGTGCTGATCCGGCGGCCCGGTCCGCCTCGGGGCAACTGCGCCGGATGGTTCGTGCCACCGTGCTTGACTGGCGCGCCGCGCTCGATCTGGGCACGCTCAGCTCGCAGCGCCGGTTGCGGCAGCTCGCCCTCGATCGTGCGGTGTCCAGCGACGACGTCGATTTGCTCGCCCGCGTCGTGGAGGCCGGTGGCGACCCGGCGGAAGTCGTCCGCGCCGGTCTGACGCCACTGGACCTGGCATTGCGCTCGAGGTCGTGGAGCGTGGTGCGCTGGCTGCTCGACCGGCAGGTGCCGGTGCGGCAGGCCCTGCGGTTCGGCGGGTCCACGATCGACCTGGACCTGGCTCGTGAGCTCGTCGACCGGGGTGCGGAGCGCACCGAGCTGGCGCTGCTCAGCGCCGCCGGCAATGCCGACGCGGCGGTCGTGCAACTCGTGGCGGAGTCGGTGCCGCGGTCGCCTGAGCTGGTACAGCTCGGGCAGCGGTGGTGGCAGGCGTCCGCCCAGGCCGCCCTGGCCGGTCGTCACGAGGCGGCTCGCGGTGACACCGAAGCCGCCGACCAGCACGAGCGCCGCGCCGCGATCCTGACCGAACTCGCAATGCGGTATGCGCCGGACGGCCCGCCCCGGTTCAAGTACAGCGGCGGCCGATGATGACCTGGTGCAGGCACATCGGCAAGACAGGAAGCGTCGGGGTCACCCTGGCGCGTCGCACGATGTGATGACCACGGTGCTGGCGCCGCGCGAGACCAGCGGCATGAGCGCGCACGTGATTAAGAGTTCGCGCTCGACTGCGCCGTGCCCGATCGCCGGCTACCCGGCAACTCGATCGTCCACTTTGATGCAAGAGGTCGAGGAGGCGGCAGCGGGCTGGCAGGGCGCACTGCGTTGCGCTGCACCGGGGATATCGGTCTATCCAGCAGGAGCGAACGGGCTTCCGCGCCGCTTGGTGCGTGCCGTGCGGACCACGCGGGTGGCCGTGACGGTGAGGACCGCTGCCCCAGCGATGGCCACGGCCGCCCATCCGGCTGCGGCGCCCGCGCCCGGAGGACGAAATGCCTGGCTCGGGGCCCATGGGTACATGACAGCAGCGACGGTCACGTCCTCCTCGTCGACGCCGCCGATGGTCACTGGCTGCGGTGCACCACCATCGTCAGGGGTGAAGTCACCCCAGCAGGTCGGGCCGTGACGCGGTAATCCATTACCACAGTCAGTTGTGGCGACACTGCCGCCAACGCCGATGGCCGGCATGAACGCGAGCAGCCACAGCACTCCGAGCGCCAGAAAGACCGGACCGACGATGAGGCCCGCCACGGTCGCGGCGCGTTGACGCATGGGTGTCACCATAGGCGCTGCAGATAGGGATGGCGCAAGCTTCCCTGACTGAACTTCACAGCCACCGCTCCCGGCAAACCCTCCGTGCTCATCGCCAGATCCGGACGCGCTGGGCAAATTGTGTCGGGCTGATGGTCGCGGTCAGGGTTTGGTGGTACCTCTCGCGGTGCCCGAGGCCCAGGCGGCTGCAACGGATGCCATACGGAAGACGGGGTCCAGCTTGCTAGCGCGACCCGAGCGCCGTCGTCCGGGCTCAATGCCGCGTAGACCTCCAATGGAGGCGCCAGCCGTTCAGCTCGACCGGTCCAGCAGGGTGCCGAGGCCGTTGATGCCGCCGTCGGGGTAGTTGCCGGACACCTCCGGTGCGGCCTGGAACGGCAGGAGCCGGTCAACGTTGCCGGGCCGGGCGACGCGAACCTCGGACAGGTCCTCTAGCAGCACCCAGACCTGCACTGTCGCGCCCGGCGTGAGCGCCGCGGCGTCGTCGGAGCGCAGGCGGTACCCGAGGAACTCCAGCACGTGCTCCTCGATGCCCTCGAAGCGCAGCCGCAGCCGCACGTTGCGCAGCCGCGACTCGTACGGGCGATCGAGCGGGGCGATCTCGGCCGCGACGATTTCGGCGCTCAGCCGCGCGCCGCGCCGCAGGATGCGCCGGTTTCGCCGGTACGCCCCGAGACCCACGGCCACGCCGGCGCCCACGGCCACGACCGCGCCCACCAGCGCCCACCCGAGGCTCGCCGGAATCGGTGTTGATCCGATCGCCATCGGCGCACAATACCGTCCGAAGCCGTTTCGGCCCATGACTGTCCACCACGAGCTGAAACTGGTGGCGGACGCCTTTCACCAGCACGCCACACGACGTCGAAAATGCCGCCGCTCGGCACACCCCAGATAGACACAACACCGACGATCGGGGATCGGCCGGTGAGCAACCAGCCTAGATCGGACGCACTGTATTCGGCATGAGAACGCGTTGGTCAGGTGGTCTCTTCGCGGCTGTGGACGTCTGCGTCGACCTGGCGAACGGCGCGTTCGTACTGGCTCCGGCTGAACCTCAGCGGGCCGAAGCTGCCGTAGTCGCGCTGGGGTCGGAAGGGCTGGGCGAAGCCGCGCCAGGTGACGTGGTCGTCGTCGACGGTGACCTGCGCTTCCAGGGGCCAGCAGCCGACCTCGCCGCAGTCGCAGCCGAGCAGCGCGATGACGCCCCTGCTCGCCCAGTACGACGAGTCGGGCTGCCCGATGAGGTACGAGGCGAGGTCGCCGAACCGGAAGTGGTCGAGCACGAGGCCGGCGTACGTGCCGGGCACGTCGAAGCCGGCCGCGCGCTCATAGCCCGAGATCAGCTCGACCAGGCTGACGTTGTCGACGTACGGGAGCAGCTCGCGGGCCGGCTCCGGTGTGTCGCCCCACGGGCGGAGCTCGAATCGGACCCGGCGAACGGGCATCGGCGGCGGCACCCGGCAAGTCTGCATCACCCGTATCGCCGCGTGGAGTGGGGCGAAGTCATCCCTTCGGGTGAGCGTCGGCGCGGCGCGGGCGGGGAACGGACACAGGACACCTCCGAGTCGGACGGAGGAGCGATGGACACTCCGGGCTGCCAGCCAACGTCCTTGCATGAGCTCAAACTCGTCGTCCTGGCCGAGCTGGTGCTCGCCGGACAGCCGGAGCGGACCGCCGGCGTGCCGATCGAAAAGGTCCTGTTCGACCGGGTGGACGCCGACCGCTACGAACTCGGCCTCCACGGCCTCCTGGACGCGGTCGTCGCACTCGAGCAGCAGCTCGATCAGCAGCTCGATCAGCAGTAGGCGCCCGCCGGACCTGGTGCTCGGCCCGGTGGCACACTGGCGGGCATGGTCGACTGGTACGCGCAGGCCGGAGTCGGTGGCGGCGTCATCCGGGTCTCGGAGCCGCACGTCAACGAGCTGCTGTCGGCGAACTTCTGGTGGTTGCGCGGCACCGACCGGGACGTCGTGATCGACACCGGGCTCGGGGTCGTCGCCCTGCGGGACGCGGTTCCGGGCATGTTCGAGCGCGATCCGATGGTCCTGCTCACCCACGCGCACCTGGATCATGCCGGTGGGGCGGCCGAGTTCGGTGAGCGGGCCGCTCACCAGGCCGAGGCCGAGGTCCTGGCGGCGGGTGTACCGGCGAGCCTGTACGGCGCGGAGCTCTACGAGAAGCTGGGGATCGACGCGGCGGGGGAACCTGTCCCCGAGCTCATGATCGACGTCCTGCCCGGTCCTGGCTACGACCCGGGCGCCTATCGGGTGGCGCCCATGGCCCTGCACCGCACGCTCGGTGACGGCGACCGGGTCGACCTGGGCGGGCGGGTGCTGACCGTGCTGCACCTGCCCGGGCACACCCCGGGGAGCATCGCCCTGCTGGAGGAGCGCACCGGGACCCTGTACTCCGGCGACGTCGTCTACGACGGTGGCCTGATCGACGACCTGCCGAACTCCGACGTGGCGGCGTACCGGCGGAGCATGGAGATCCTCGCCGGCCTCGACGTGTCCGTCGTCCACCCCGGCCACGGGCACAGCTTCGACAGGCCGCGCCTCCGCGAGCTGGCCGAGGGCTACCTGCGCAGGACAGCCAGGGTCGCGGCCGATCGCGGCGGCGGGTGAACTCCCGGAGGGCGGGGTCAGGTGGGGCGGGCGTCGAGGCGGGACTGCAGGAAGGCGCGTTCGACGGCGTTGTCGCACAGGGCGATCGCCGTCCGGTACGCCTCCGCCGACTCCTCGTGGCGGTCCAGGCGGCGCAGCAGGTCGGCCCGGGTCGCCGGCAGGTAGTGGTACGAGGCCAGGCGCGGGTCCTCGGCGAGGGCGTCGACCAGGGCGAGCGCGGCGCCGGGGCCGTCGGACATGGCGACGACCACCGCGCGGTTCAGGGCGACGACCGGGGACGGCCAGGCGCGCAGCAGCAGGTCGTACAGGCCGCGCAGCTGCTGCCAGTCGGTGTCGGCGAAGGTGGCGGCCTCGGTGTGGACGGCGGCGATCGCGGACTGCAGGGCGAAGCGGCCGGGGCGGCCGCCGCGCAGGGAGGAGCGGACCAGGGCGATGCCGTCGGCGATCTGGGTGGTGTCCCAGCGGGTGCGGTCCTGTTCTTCGAGCAGGAGCAGGCGGCCGTCGGCGGCGACTCGGGTGGCACGGCGGGCGTCGTGCAGGAGCATGAGCGCGAGCAGGCCGCGGGCCTCGCGTTCGTCGGGCATGAGGGCGCACAGGGTGCGGGCCAGGTCGACGGCGCGCTCGACGAGGTCGGGGCGCAGCAGGCCGGGACCGGTCGGGGCCGCGTGGCCGGTGGTGAAGACCAGGTGCACGACGGTGAGGACGGCGTCGAGGCGGTCCGGCAGCTGCTCCAGCGGCGGTACGCGGTACGGGATGGCGGCGGCGGCGATCTTCTTCTTCGCGCGGGTGACCCGGGCGGCCATGGTCGGCTCGCTGACGAGGAACGCGCGGGCGATCTCGGCGGTGGTCAGGCCGCAGACGAGGCGGAGCGTGAGGGCGAGCTGCGCCTCGCGGGCCAGCGCCGGGTGGCAGCACGTGAAGACGAGGCGGAGCCGGTCGTCGGGGATCTCGTCGGGCTCCTGCGACCCGGCGTCGACGTCGGGGACCACCAGGAGCGGCAGCTTCGAGCGGAGCGTCGCGGCGCGCTTGTGGGCGTTGAGGGCGCGGCGCTGGGCGGCGACGGTCAGCCAGGCGGCGGGGTTGGCCGGCACGCCCTGGCGGAGCCAGCCGTCCATGGCGGCGACGTACGCGTCCTGGACGCACTCCTCGGCGAGGTCGAGGTCGCGCGTGACGCGCACCGTCGCGGCGAGCACCCTGGCCCACTCGTGACGGTGCGCGTCGGCGACCGCTGCCCTGACGGCGGCGGGCTCCACGGGGACGGCTACTCGAACGTCATCACCGGGCGGACCTCGACGCCGCCGAAGCGGGCGGGGCACAGCTTGGCGATCTCGAGGGCCTCGTCGAGGTCCTTCGCCTCGATGACGTAGTAGCCGCCGAGGACCTCCTTCGTCTCCACGAACGGGCCGTCGGTGACGACGTCGCCGCGGATGGACGTGGCCGTCGCGACGCCCTGGAGGGCGTTGCCGCCCACTAACCGGTCGCCGGCCTGCTCGGAGAAGCGGTTGTGGGCCTCCATCACCTCCGGGTACACGCCCGGGCCGGCGGCCTCGTAGTCCGCCTCGTTCTCGTAGATCAGGATCAGGTACTGCGCCATGACGGGTCTCCTTCAAGGGAAAACGTCCTCTTACACTCCTACGTCAATCGGCACCGTGCCCGAATCGACAGGCCGGGCGAATTTTTTGTACGCGAGTGCGCAGCCGGCCACCGCGAGGGTGCCCAGCAGGTACCAGCCGCTGAGGGCGAGCAGCCCGAGCGACGCGGCGAAGGACACCGCGGCGCACCACCACACCGGTGTCCGCCGTGGCAGGAGGCGAAGTGCGGCGGCGGCGCCCAGGACGTACACGAGGACGAACGCACCGCTGGTGAGCAGGACCAGCGGGCGGGTGCCGGTGCCGGTCACCGTGGCGAGCAGCAGCGACACCCCGCCGAGCCCGGCGACCACGGCGAGGCTGCGCCGGGGCACCTCACCGGCGCCGCTGCCCCGGCCGAACCACGCCGGCAGCGCCGCGTCCCGGCCGAGCGCGGCGCCGAGCTTGGCGGCGCCCGCGTAGTAGGCGTTCATCGTGCCCAGCGTCAGCAGCACCGCGGCGCCGGCGGTGAGGACCCTGACCTGCCCGCCGACCCCGCGGGCGAGCAGCTCCGCGAGGGGCGCGCCGCCCGGCGCCGGGCCGAGCACCAGGATGCTGGCGGCGGCGATCCCGAGGTACAGCACCCCGACGACGACCAGCGCGATCGCCGTGGCGCGGGGAAGGTCCCGCTCGGGGCGCCGGAAGTCGGCCGCCAGGGACGTCACCGCCTCCCAACCGGCGAACCCCCACACGAGCAGCGCCGCCGCCGACCCGACCGCCCACCAGCCGTGCGGGGCGAACGGCCGCAGGTTCCCCGGGTCGGCGTGCGGGAGCGCGGTCACGGTCGCCGTCAGCAGCAGCGTGACCAGCAGCAGGGCGAGGCCCAGCTGGAGCCGGCCGGACACCCGCACGCCCCCGAGGTTGCCGGCCGTCACCGTGAGCATCAGCGCGCCGGCGGTCAGCAGCTCCGTGCGGGTGCCGCCGCCGAGCGCCGCCGCCACGTACGCCCCGGCGAACAGCGCCGCGGCCGGCGCCCCGACCGGCACGGCGAGGTAGAAGCACCAGCCGACGACCGCGGCGGCCCGGTCGCCGAACGCCTTGCGCGCGTACGTGGCGACGCCGCCCGAGTCGGGGAACCTGGCGCCGAGCGCCGCGAACGTCGAGGCGAGGGGCACCGACAGGACGACCAGGGCGGCCCAGGCGACGAGCGACGCCGGCCCGGCGGTCTGCGCGGCGAGGGCCGGGAGCGCGATGACACCGGTGCCGAGGACCGCGCCGATGGACAGGGCCGCCCCTTGGGGCACGTTCAACATGCCCCCTATTCGACAGCCTGGACCCTGTCCGGACGAGTGGCAGGAATGCCATCCTGGGTTAGATTCGAGCCATGTCGCAGCGTCACGTCGTCGGCGTCGCCGTCACCGAGGACATGCCGGTCTTCGAGCTGGCGGTGCCGTGCGAGGTGTTCGGCATCGATCGCAGTGATCTGGTTTCGCCGTGGTACGACCTGCGCTTCGCCGCCGTGACACCGGGCAGCGTCCCGGCCCGCTCGGGCCTGTCGATCGCCGCGCCGCACGGCCTGGAGACGCTGCTCGACGCCGACACGCTGATCGTGCCGGCGTTCGCCCGCGCCACCCAGGTGGCACCGCCGCCGGCACTCGTCGCGGTGGTGCGTTCGGCGTACGAGCGGGGCAGGCGCATCGTCGCGATCTGCACCGGCGCGTACGTGCTCGCCGCCGCGGGCCTGCTCGACGGGCGCCGCGCCACGACGCACTGGATGAACGCCTTCGACTTCGCCCAGCGCTTCCCTTCGGTGACGTTCGACCCCGACGTGCTGTACACCTGCGACGGCACGATCTTCACGTCCGCCGGCACCGGCGCGGCGATCGACCTGTGCCTGCACCTGGTCCGCCTCGACCACGGCGCGGCGGTGGCCAACGAGGTCGCCCGCCGCATGGTCGTGCCGCCGCACCGCGACGGCGGCCAGTCCCAGTTCGCGCACCAGCCGCCGCGCCCCAGGACCCCGGACGCGCTCGGCGCCGCCCTCGACTGGGCCCGGACCCGCCTCGACCAGCCGCTGACCGTCGCCGACCTGGCCCGCGAGGCCCGCCTGAGCCCCAGGACGTTCGCCCGCCGCTTCCGCGAGTCGGTGGGGACCAGCCCGCTGCAGTGGCTGCTGGGTCAGCGTGTCCGCCTGGCGCAGGAGCTCCTGGAGACCACCGACGACTCCATCGAGCGCATCGCCCACCGGACAGGCCTGGGCACGCCGGCCAACCTCCGCGCCCACTTCGCCCGCCAGACCAGCGTCACCCCTACCACGTACCGCCAGGTCTTCCACCGCTGAGCGACCCGAACCCGGCCGAACGGTACTGGATATTTATGTCCGACTATGGTATGATAGTCCCGGTTTGCGGCTACGGTGGGCCGACGCCTTCGAGAGGACACCCATGGCGACTCCCACCGACGCAGAGCCGAGCGTCCACGCGTTCCTGACCGCACTGACCGGCCCCGGCAGCGCGGACCTGTTCGCAGACCCGTTCCTGTTCGCCGACGCGAGCGGCGCCCGCCCGGTCACCCGCGCCGACTTCCTCGCGACCCTGCCCCGCAGGGCCCAGATGTTCGCCGCCGCCGGCTACGGCCCCGCCGAGCTCACGTCCACCGACCAGCTCCGCCTCGACGAGCACTACCTGCTGGTCCGCACCGAATGGACCGTCCCCAGCCGGACCGGCGGCGACCCCGCCGAGCTGTCCTCGTCGTACCTGCTGCACGAGGACGGCACCTCGGTGCGCGTCATCGCCTACCTCAACCACAAGACCGTGCCCGTCGCGTAACCGCACCCCGGCGGTCTAAGGCGTGTTTGGTAAGCCGCCGGGCTGGTGGCCGTTCGTCGGTGTGGCGGTGATCGAAAAGGAGCGCGGTCTCCGGTAAGTGGGTTAGCGAC
>NZ_JBVJIJ010000075.1:0-11232 GCF_055586325.1 Dactylosporangium sp. NPDC051087
TGGAACGGCAACGGCGGCCGCACCTACTTCTACCAGAACGAAATCCCCTACGACGTGCCCAACCAGGCCTCCTGGTCCAGCGGCGGCGGCGCACAAGGCTGGGCCGCCTACAAGGTCGGCGCCAACGTCACCAGCCACGAAGCCTGGGGCCTCGGCAGCTACTGCTACTTCTCCACCAACCCCAGCATGGTGCTCGGCCACTCCTTCGAGGTGCCGGTCCAGCCCAACGTCAGGTTCCACAACATGGTCACGGTGTCGCTCGGTGGCACCGGCACCATCTCGCGGGTCATCAACAACACCGGCGGGACCGTCAACAGCGGCAACCAGGTCACGTACCTGGTCAGCGGCCCGTAACCCCAGTCAGGTGCGGCGCCGCTTGCGGCGGCGCCGCACCACCAACCCCTGGAGGCCTTGTGAGGCGATCCATCTCCGTGGCGACCGTCGCGCTGGTCACCGCCGGCACCCTGGCGGTCCCGACCGCCGCGTCGGCCGGCCACGGCGCCCTCGTCACGGGCACGTACTCGACCGGCGCCGCCCACTGGCAGGCACTGCCGAGCGTCCGCGTCGGCAACGGCGCGAGCGGACCGGCCGACGCGACCGTCGTCGTCGACCCGTCCCGGACCCGGCAGTCGTACACCGGCATCGGCTTCTCCATCGACGAGACCACCGTGTCGAACCTGTGGAAGCTCACCCCCGCCGAACGCGACCGCGCCGTCCGGCTGCTCGTCGACCCGCGCACCGGCGCCGGCCTGGACCGCTTCCGGCTCACCATCGGCAGCCCCGACCTCATCGAGCACCTGCCGTTCTGGTCCTACGACGACCTGCCCGCCGGCGTCACCGAGGACCCCGAGCTGCGGTACTTCAGCATCCAGCGCGACATCGACCTGCACATCGTCGACACGATCAAGCTCATCCAGAAGTACAACCCGGACGCGACGTTCCTCGCCTCGGCGTGGAGCGCGCCGGCCTGGATGAAGACGAACAACAAGTTCCTCGGCGAGGTCGCCCTCAAACCCGGCAGCACCAGCGAGTACTACCAGGTCGGCAAGCTGCGCGACGACCGCATCGACGTGTTCGCCCGGTACTACGTCAAGTACGTCCAGGCGTACGCGCGGCTCGGCATCCGCGTCGACGCCCTGACGCTGCTCAACGAGCCCGGCATGGACGTCGTCTACCCGGCCATGGACATCAGCGTCGAGCAGCAGCAGAAGCTGTCCGTCGCCATCGACCGGGAACTGCGCAAGGCGCGGCTCGACGTCGACCTGTACATCCACGACTTCAACTTCTACGACTGGCGCGACCCCAACAGCACCGCCACCAAGAACTACTACCGCGTCCTGAACGACCCGGCCGCCGCCCGCGCCGCCGACGCGATCGCCTTCCACCCGTACTGGGGCGACCCGTCGGTCATGCGCGACGCCTACGAGCAGACCGGCAAGCCCGTGCACCTCACCGAGACCAGTGACCTGTCACCGGCCACGGTCCTCGCCGACTTCCGCCTCGACGCGTCGTCCTACGTCATGTGGGCGCAGGCGACCGACCAGGACGGCGGCACCCTGCACTGGACGCCCGCCCGCGACAACAACGTCGACTGGGACGAGGTCGCCCGCACCAGGAAATGGCCGGACCGCCTGGTCAAGGTCGACACCACCACCCGCACCTTCACGGTCCGCGACGAGCTCTACCAGCTCGGGCAGTTCAGCCGGTACCTGACGCCGGCGCACGTGCGGGTCGCCTCCAGCGGTACCGCGGGCGGCATCGGCAACGTCGTCTACCGGGACCGGCACGACGGCTACGTCGCGGTCATCGGCAACGCGCTCGACGCCGACCGGACCGTGCGGGTGGTGCTCGCCGGCAAGTCGTTCGTCGCGACCGTCCCGGGCCGCTCCTACGCCACCTTCCGGTGGGACGCCGACCTGCCCCGCGGCCGCAACCACGCGCCCGTGCTGCGCGACCCGGGAGCGGTCACCGTCGACCAGTACAGCACCGGCACGGTGCGGCTGAACGCCACCGACGCCGACCGGGACGCCCTCGCGTTCTACGCGAGGGACCTGCCCGACGGCGTCACCGTCGACGCGGCCACCGGCGTCGTCACGCTGCACCCGACGGTCGCCGGCAGCTTCGACCTCACCGTCACCGTCACCGACGGGCGGGCCGCCGCCGAGCGCACCGTGCACGTCACCGTGCGGCCGCACGGCGCGCCGGTGGGGGAGAAGATCGAGGCCGAGGCGTATGTGGCGCAGCACGGCTGGACCGACGGCGGCGCGAACTTCATCGAGACCAACCCGGCCGCCAGCGGTGGCCGCAACGTCGGTTGGACCGCGGCCGGCAACTGGCTCGCCTACCGGCTCGACGTCGCGGCCGGCACCTACGACGTCGAGCTGCGCGTCGCGACCGGCACCGGCGGCCCGCTGCCCGGCGCGATCTCGCTGCGGGACGCGTCCGGGGCCGTCCTGGCCACCGCGTCGGTGCCGGACACCGGCGGCTGGGGCGCGTACCAGTCCGTGCACGTCCCGGTCACCGTCACGACCTCCGGCGACCAGCAGTTGACGCTGTTCTGCGAGACCGGCGGTTTCAACATCGACTATGTCCGCCTGACCTTCTGACCATCCCGATCGCCGTGCCGGCCCCTGGAACTCCAGGGGTCGGCACGGCTGCTTCCAGTCGCGAAAAAAGTTACGCGTCCGTAAATTCTGCGTGCTGTTACCCGTGGGTCCGTTCAAAGAGGAGCAGCTCAGGACGCATGGAGACCCCTTAGTGACCGAACGACCTAGGTAAATCCATGAGATCGGCCGAGGAGTCGCAGCGTGACTTCCGCCTATACACTGCGCTGCGGTAGTGATCAGGTAACTCAACTTCAGAATCGGAGAACGCGCCGCGATGCGTCCTTCCCCCCGGCCCGAATTCACGCCACCGCGCCCTCTCGGCGGTGCCCGATGACGGGGTACGGGCTCACCCGCCGGCAGATGTCCGGCGGCGGCGTCTGGCTCTTCCAGATCGGCGCCAGCTCCCCGATGGCGGTCCTCGCCGGCGGTATCGTCGCCACCTACGCCACGACCGGGATGGTCGCCGCGCCGCTGACCTTCCCGCTGCTCGGCATCGCGCTCGCGCTGCTCGCCGTCGGCTACGTGTCGATGGCCCGCAACGTGCCGCACGCCGCCCCCGCATACGCGCTGCTCGCCCACGGCTTCGGGCCGACCGCCGGCATCATCGGCGGCGCCCTCGCCCTGGTCTTCTACTCGTGCATCCAGATGAGCCTGTACGGGCTCGTCGGCGCCACCCTCGCCGGGCTGCTCGGCGGCAACTGGGTCGTGTGGGCCGCCGTCCTCTGGCTCGCCGTCGCGGTCTGCGGGCTGCTGCACGTGTCGCTGTCGGCGTTCGTCGTCGGCTCCGTGCTCTGCGTCGAGCTGGTCGTCATCGCCCTGTTCGACCTCGCCGCGTTCGCCCACCCGGCCGGCGGCAGCATCACCACCGAGCCGATCAGCATCACCGGCCTGTGGGCCCCCGGCATCGGTGGCGCGCTCGCCCTCGGCATCGCCGCGTTCATCGGCTTCGACACCGCCCCCGCCTACAGCGAGGAGGTCCGCAACAGCCGCAGCATCACCCGCGCCACCATCGGCGCCCTGATCTTCATGCCGCTGTTCTACGGGCTGTCGGCGTGGGCCCTCGCGGCGACCGTCGGCGCGGACCGCATCGCCGCCGTGGCCGCCGACCCGGAGGCCGGGCTGCCCTTCAACGTCCTCGACGAGTGGTACGGCAGCGGCCTCAGCCTCCTCGCCACGATGCTGCTCATCACCAGCGTCTTCGTCGCCATGCTCTCCTTCCACAACGTGCTCGCCCGGTACGCGTTCGGCATGGCCCGCGAGGGTGTCCTGCCCGCGTGGCTGGCCCGCACCGGCGCCGGCGGCCAGGCCGAGGGCGCCCCGACCGGCGGGTCGATCCTGCAGAGCGCGACCGCGCTCGTGGTCGTCGGGCTGTTCGTGGCCCTCGGCGCCGACCCGATCACCGTGCTGTTCACCTGGCTGTCCGCGGCCGGCGCCGTCGGCATCCTGCTGATGCTGGTGCTCATCTCCGCCGGCAGCATCCGGTACTACCGGCGCGGCGGCGGCACCCACGAAGGCCTCATGGTCAGCACGGTGCTGCCGAGCCTCGGCGTCATCGCGGGCGTGGGCATCCTGTTCGTCACCGTCGCGAACCTGTCGTCGCTGCTGGGCATCGCGTCGGACTCGATCCTGCAGGCGGTCATCCCGGCCGCGGTGCTGATCACCGTCCTGGTCGGAGCGGTGTGGGCGCTGGCACTGCGGTCGAGGCGGGCGCCGGTCCTCGCCGACGTCGGGCGGGGCAGACCGGACCCGCTGCGGGTCCTGGACCGCCGGCTGAAGGACCTCGATGTTTGAGACGGACCCGGCGGTCGCACCGCCGGCCGCCGGCACCGACTCCCCCCGCGACCGGATCGCGCGTGGCTCCTTCGCCCCGGACCGCGGCTCGCCCGGCCCCGAGCGTGGCTCGCCCGGCCCCGACCGCGGCTCGTTCGGATCGGAACGTGGCTCGTTCGGGTCGGACCGGGGCTTTCCCGGGGCGGAGCCCGGCCCGCGGCCGCCGCGGCGGTACTTCCACGAGGACGACCAGCAGGAGACACGGCACCTGCGCGCGGTGCCGCCCGAAGGGGCCCGCGGCCTGAGCTCCGACAACCCCGAGGCCGACGTCACGGCCGCGTTCCGGGGCGAGGTCGTGTCCCGGCTGCGGCGCTTCTCCGTGCTGCACACCCGCCACGCGTGGGAACGCCGCCGCCGCGACCCGCTCAGCCCGCACGGGATCGCCCTGTTCTACCTGGAGCGCGGCGTGCCCGTGCTCCAGCAGCTGCGCACCGCGACCCGCATCTTCCTCGCCGACGACGAGGCCAACGAGCTGCCGATGCTGCTCTACGGCCTGGCCCGGCACGCCCACGAGGGCTACCAGGCCGACCCGGCCTTCGACCCGCGCACGATGATGGCCAACAAGTGCGACCCGATGTCGTCGGCCGCCGTGTTCGCCGGCATCGGCGTGTGTACCCTCGACACGCCGTACGGCCTGTGGTCCGACGCGCAGCGCCAGGCGGCCAACGAGTTCGACCTGCCCGGCCGGTGCTTCGCCCGCCTCATCGACGGCACCCGGCTCCTGCTGGACCGCGGCGGGCGCAAGCAGTTCAACGGGCTGACGGTGGAGAGCTCCGTCGACGACACCAACGCCCACTACGGCGTGCCGAGCATGCAGTGGCGGTGGAACCCGTCGCTCGCCGAGGTCGAGCCGCACGACCCGACGTATCACGTGTGGCGCTGGATGAGCGAGCTCGGCCGGATCATCGACGTCAGGTCGCAGCCGCGATGACCGCCGTGGACCCCGTCCCCGCGGACCCGTTCTCCGCGGGGACGCTGCCGGCGGACCCGTTCGCGGCGGAGCCGTTGCCCGCGGGTCCGTTCGCCGCGGAGCCGGTGTCTACGGTGTCTACGGGGGCGTTCTCCGTGGGGACGCTGCCGGCGGATCCGTTCGCCGCGGAGCCGTTGCCGGCTGGCCCCTTCTCCGCGGAGCCGTTGCCGGTGGACCCGACGATCGCCGGCCGGCTCGACCAGCTGCACGCGGACCTGACCGGGCACGGCGCATACGACCTCGGGTTCCCGGGCGCGACCGACCTGCCCGACATGACCGCCGTGGCCCGGTTCGACCGGCTGCTGCTCAACAACGTCGGCCATCCGTACGCGGCGGGCGGCGCGTACCGGCTGCACACCAAGGTCGTCGAGCACGAGGTCGTCCAGTTCGTGGCCGACCTCGTGCACGCGCCGCTGGACAACCGGCACGGGTACGTCACGACCGGCAGCACCGAGAGCAACCTGTGGGCCCTGTGGCAGGCCCGGCAGCACTTACCGGGCGCGGCCGTGTTCGCCTCCACCGCCGCCCACTACAGCATCGCCAAGAACGCCGAGCTGCTCGGCATGCGCCTGTACCTCATCCCCGCCGACGAACGCGGCGAGATCCGCTACGACCTGCTGCGCGCCGCCGTCACCGAGCACCGCCGCCGGCGCCGCGGGGCCGGTGTCATCGTCGTGGCCACCATCGGCACCACGATGACCGAGGCCGTCGACGACGTGCTGCTGATCGACGAGGCTCTCGCCGGTGTCGACGCCGCCCAGCGCTGGATCCACGCCGACGCCGCCCTCGCCGGCATCCCCCTGGCGCTGTGCGACCCGCTGACCCGGCCCGGCTTCACCTTCGCCGACGGCGTGCACTCCTTCGCCGTCAGCGGCCACAAGTTCCTCGCCACGCCGTTTCCCTGCGGCATCGTGGTCGCCCTCGCCGACCGGCACACCGGCCGGGGCAGCATCACCTACACCGCCGCGCCGGACAGCACGATCACCGGCTCCCGCTCCGGTCACGCGCCGCTGTGGCTGTGGTATCTGCTGCGCTACTGGGGGCTGCCCGGCCTGCGCGGCCGCGCGGTGGCCGCCCGCGACCTGGCCGGCTACACGGAACGGCAGCTGCACGGGATCGGCTGGGCCGCGTGGCGCGCCCAGGAGCACGCCTTCACCGTCGTCTTCCCCCGCCCGCCCCAGCACTTCCTGGACCGCTGGCCCCTCGCGACTGACGACCGCGGCAACGCCCACGTCGTCTGCATGCCCGGCAAGACCCGCGACCTGATCGACCGCTTCGTCGCCGACCTGGCCCACGCCCTCAAGGGCGCGGTCTCTCGGCCCAACTCGATCGCCTGCTGACCCGCTTCCCGCCGGTCCGGCGGCCCGCGGTGTGGCGGGCACCCGCGATCGCGACCTCATGACCGGCGCGGCGGCTGCCGTGCTGCGGAGGCGGTGGTCCCATCGGGATGCACCTGCCGCCACGCCGACCATCAGACCCCCGTGCCTCAGAACCTAACAAGCTCCCGCCCCGCCGTGCGCTCGATCCGCGCTCCTGCCGGATACCGGACACAGCTCCTCCGCGGTGCCCCGTTCTGTGGTTGGGTTGCCCGCCGGGTGCGACCTCGCATCCATGATCGGCAAGGGCGTCCGGTCGGATCACGGGTGTTCGCGGCCGGGACGGCCGCGGCCTACGGTCACTACCGGCGGCGGGAGAGGGAGGGCCGTCAAGGCCCGACCGGCGGCTGACGGGAGCACGCACCGCAACCACGGCGGACGTGAGCCATGCGTTGGCTCTTGGCCTTGTTCTAGCTCTTGTCTTTGCGCTTTGTTTTGGCGCCTGGGTCAGCTCTTCGGTGCGGCCGTGCTGCGGCGCAGGACGAGGGTGGGCGCCACGTGGGGGTCGGGTGCGGGGCGGTCGGGGCCCTCGGGGAGGTCGGCCTCGATGGCGCGGAGCAGGGCGGCGATGCAGCGGCGGCCGACCTCGTCGAAGTCCTGGCGGATCGTGGTCAGCGGCGGCGACAGGAACTCGGCCTCGGGGATGTCGTCGAAACCGACGATGCTGACGTCGTCGGGGACGCGGATGCCGTGCTCGTGGAAGGCGCGCATCATGCCCAGCGCCATCTGGTCGTTGCCGGCGAAGACCGCGGTCACGTCGTCGCGGCGGGCGAGCTCGAGGCCCGCCTGATAGCCGGAGCGGGCGGACCAGTCACCGGTCATGAGCGGCGGCGCGGGCAGGCCGGCGTCCTCGAGGGTGCCGCGCCAGCCTTCGATGCGGCCGTGGGTCTCCAGCCAGTCGCGGGGGCCGGACAGGTGCCAGACCTTGCGGTGGCCGAGGCCCAGGAGGTGCTGGACGGCGAGCCGGGCGCCGGTGACCTGGTCGACGGAGATCGCGGGGATCTCACCGCCGACGACGGCCTCGACGGCGACGGCGGCGACGCCGAGCGGGAGGCTGTGCAGCGCGGCGGCGGCGGCCTGCTGCGGGGCGATGACGACGACCCCGGCGACGGACTGGTCGGCGAGCGCTTCGAGGGCGGACACCATGCCGCTGTGGTCGACCTGCTCCAGGGTCACGATGCTGACGCCATACCCCGCGGCGCGGGCGGCGCGCTCGATGCCGAGCAGGGTCGAGGCGGGACCGTAGAGGATCGTGTCGAAGCTGACGACACCGATCACCCGGGACCGCCGGCCGGCGAGGCCACGGGCCATCGCGTTGGGCCGGTAGTTGAGCTGCCGGACCGCCTCCAGGACCCGCTCACGCGTGGCCGGGCTGACGCTCGGGTGCTGGTTGAGCACCCTGGACACGGTCTGGTGGGACACGCCGGCGAGTCGCGCGACGTCGTTCATGACCGCTGCCCGGCCCTGGCTCGTTGGACGCATCGCCCTCCCCCCATGTTGATGTTAGCGCTGCCACGATATGCCGTTCCCGCCGGTACGCCGCATCCCGGGACAGGGAATGGCCGTTCGGATGACCCCTTTTTTCGCTACTCGACGCAGAACTCGTTGCCCTCGGGGTCCGCCATGACCGTCAGGTCGTCGCCGTGGTGCAGCACCGTCGCGCCGAGCGCGGTCAGCCTGGCCACCTCGTCGGCGACGGTACCGGGGGCTCTGAGGTCGAAGTGCATCCTGTTCTTGGCGGTCTTGCCCTCCGGCACGCGCGCGAACCAGACGTTGGGACCGCCCCAGCCGGCGGCCTCGACGAACGCCTTGTCCGATGTGGACTCCTCGTCGACGTCCGTGCCGAGCGCGGCGGCCCAGAAGCGGGCGAGCACGAGCGCGCCGGCGCTGTCGAACGTGACGGACTTGATGAAGGCGGGCATCGCCGCACGGTAACAGCTTTTTTGTCGTACCCCCTGACTAGGCTGCAGCCATGGAAGCCTCGGTGCAGGAAGCTGCTGGTCTGGTTGTCGATGCCGCGCGGGCGGAGCCGTTCGCGAGCGCCGAGGAGTATCAGGCCGCCGTCGACGCGGTCCGGCAGGCCGCCGCTTCGTATTACGGCGGCGCCGATCTCGCCATGGACGACGCCGTCTATGACGCGCTGCTGGCGCGGATCTCGGCGACGGAGGCGGCCCGGCCGGAGTGGAAGACCGAGCAGTCCCCGACCGAGGTCGTCGGCGCCGGTGGCGGCGTCGTCGGTGACGTCGTGCACAGCACCCCGATGCTCAGCCTCGACAACGTGTTCGACGAGGACACGCTGCGCAAATGGGCCGCGCGGCTGGACAGGATCCTGGGGCGGGAGGCCGCCGGGTTCACGGTCGAGCCGAAGATCGACGGCCTCGCGATCGCCGCGCGATATGTCGACGGCCGCCTGGCGCAGGTCGCGACCCGCGGCGACGGCCGCGCTGGCGAGGACGTCACCGGCCAGGCCCGGCGGGCGGCGGGGCTGCCCGAGCGGCTCGCCGAGCCGCTGACCCTGGAGGTCCGCGGCGAGGTGTTCATGACCGAGGCCGACTTCGAGGTGGCCAACACGATGCGCACCGGCACCGGCGAGCCGGCGTTCGCGCACCCGCGCAGCGCCGCCGCGGGCACGCTGCGTGCGCAGGACCGCACCTATGACGCGCCGCTGTCGTTCTTCGCCTATTCCGTGCACCGCGACGAGCCGCCCACCGGCCCGCACTCCGAGGCGATGGCGGAGCTGGAGCGGCTCGGGGTCGCCACGACCGGCGGGTCCGTCGCCGGGACGCCCGTGTGCCGCAGCATCGACGAGATCCTCGCCGCCGTGCACGCGCTGAGCGCGAGCCGGGGCACGCTCGGGTTCGGCATCGACGGCGCGGTCATCAAGGCCGACCTGCCGGCCGACCGCGACGCCGCCGGCTCGTCCAGCCGGGCGCCGCGGTGGGGCGTGGCCTACAAGTTCCCCGCCGACACGCGCATGACCCGGCTGCTGGAGATCAAGGTGCAGGTCGGCCGGACCGGCGTGATCACCCCGGTCGCGGTGCTGGAGCCGGTGCTGGTCGACGGGGTCGTCGTGGAGTTCGCCACCCTGCACAACTTCGGCGACCTCGAGCGGCGCAACGTGCGGCCCGGCGACGTCGTGTTCGTCCGGCGCGCCGGCGACGTCATCCCCGAGGTCACCGGCGCCAAGCTCGACGAGCGCCCGGCGGACTCGGTGCCGTTCGAGCCGCCGGCGCTGTGCCCCCGCTGCGACGGCGAGATCGACCGCACCCAGAAGCGCTGGCGCTGCACCCGCGGCCGGGCCTGCGGCGCGCACGAGTCCCTCGCCTATTACGCCGCCCGCCACTCGATGGACATCGAGGGACTCGGCGGCAAGATCATCGACATGGTCGTCGCGGCGGGCCTCGTCACCGACCCCGCCGACCTCTATGACCTCGACGTGCCGACGGTCGCCGGGCTGGACCGGATGGGCACCGTCTCCGCGACGAAGCTGGTCGCGGGAATCCAGGCGTCCAAGGCCCAGCCGTTCGCCCGGGTGCTGACCGGCCTCGGCGTGCGGATGACGGGCCGCTCCATGTCCCGCCGCCTGGCCCGCCACTTCGGCACCATGCAGGCCCTGCTCGACGCGTCCGTCGAGGACCTGCAGCAGGTCGAGGGCATCGGCCCGGAACGCGCCGTGACCATCGCCGCCGAGCTGGTCGACCTGCGCCCGGTCATCGAGAAGCTGGTCGCCCGCGGCGTCAACATGACCGAACCCGACCTGCCCGCACCCGCCACCGACACCACCGCCGGCTCCGCCGACACCCCCGGCGCCACCGCCCTGCCACTGCTGCGCCCCGACGGCACGCCGATGACGGTCGTCGTGACCGGCTCGGTGCCCGGCCTGACCCGAGACGAGGGCAACGAAGCAGTGGAGCGCCTCGGCGGCAAGTCCTCCGGCTCCGTGTCGAAGCGCACCGACCTGGTCGTCGTCGGCGACGGCGCCGGCTCGAAGGCCGAAAAGGCCGAGCAACTCGGCATCCGCATCCTGCCGGCAGACCAGTTCGCAGCGCTGCTGGAGGCACACACGTCAGGAGACACGGCCACGGTCGCCACCATCCTCGCCTGACAGCGAGGATGTAGGTAGGCCGGCCGGTGCGCTTGGCGCACCACTGCGGCGGGCCATCGGCGGGTTGCCGGATTACTACGGCGGACCGGGGCGGTTGCCGGACTACTACGGCGGACCGGCGGCGAGCGCGCAGGCGCCTCGCTGTGCGTCACGGTCGGCGCTGTGCGTCACGGTCGGCCGTCGGGTGGCCCCTGGGCCAGCCGGCACTTGCCGGCCGGGGTGGGTCGGGTCCTACGCTGGTTCTGGCCGTGGTTCTGGCCGTGGTTCTGGCCGTGGTTCTGGCCGTGGTTCTGGCCGTGGTTCTGGCCGTGGTTCTGGCCGTGGTTCTGGCCGTGGTTCTGGCCG
>NZ_JBVJIJ010000075.1:11331-11424 GCF_055586325.1 Dactylosporangium sp. NPDC051087
GGGAGTTGACCCCTGATCTTGGACACCTGGAACCTGGATCTTGAGTGGTTCGGGTGGATGGGAGTCCTGGAAGACTATGGCTATGAAGCATTA
>NZ_JBVJIJ010000076.1:0-9854 GCF_055586325.1 Dactylosporangium sp. NPDC051087
CCGCGCGATCACGGTTTCGATCGTGACGTCGGAGGGCGCTGACACTGGCGGTAGCACCCGGGCACTCTGCATCATCCGCACTCCCAACCAGGTCCGTGTCAGATGCCCTCATCGACTGCCGGCCGGCTCAATCAAGCATTCCGGCGCCGACCGATGGAATTGGACGAGTAGGTCGAATGTCCCGTAGACGCGGTCAGATCGGGTCATCTTCTAGGTGGGACCGGGAGTATCTGCGCGATGAGTGTGGCCGTACATGCTTGCCGCATGGTACACATCGCGACAGTTCACCGAGGGGGCCGGCCACCGCGGCTGGCGAGGTGGCGCCTGATGCGGCTGGTGTACCGTCGATATGTGGAGATGTCGTCCACATCGCCGATGGCCCCTGCGGCACCCGCTAGGGCAGGCGTTTGACCCCGAGCGGCAGGTGAGGGTGTTCGCCGCCGTGGCCGAGTCCGCGCTGCGGCGGGGGTTCACCGGGCTGCGGGTCGCGGCCGACGTCACCGCCCTGGCCGCGAACCCCGCCCTGGCCGACGGATACGCCAGGTATGAGCATCTCGTCGACCGGTTCATGAGCCGGCACCCGGTCAACGGCATGTGCGGGCTGCGGCGCAGCACGCCCGACGCCGCCACCGTGACCGCGCTGGCCTGCCTGCACCCGACGGTCCGCAGCCTCCAGGTGCCGTTCCGCCTGCACTGCTCCGCCGATACCCGGTTCAGCGCCGTGCTGGCCGGTGAGATCGACACCAGCTCGCACGCGCTGTTGGCCACGTCGCTGCGCCACGTCGACCTGCCCCCGATCGACGGTGACATCGTCCTGGACACCCGCGGCCTGTCCTACATCGACCATCGGGGGCTACAGCACCTCGCCGACCGTCTGCGCAGCCAAGATGCCACCGGCATCCTGCTCACCGCGGCGCACGGCGAGGTCCTGCAGAGCTTGATCGACCTGCTCGACATCGGCGAACTGCGGGTGGTCGCCACATGAGGACCGGCGCCGCCGCCGCGCACCTCGGCTACTTCCACGAGACCGGCTTCTATGGCTCCGACGAGGAGTTCCTGGACCTGGTCGTGCCGTTCTTCACCGACGGGCTGAAGGCCGGGGAGCCGGTCGTGTCCGCGTGCGCGCCGCACCACCAGCAGCTCCTTCGGGACGTGTTCGGTTCGGGCGCCGGTATCCGGTTCGTCGACGGCGACGCGCGGTACCAGCGCCCGGCCGGCGCCATCCGCCAGTACCGGACGATGTTCGCCGACTACGTCGCCGCCGGCGCGACCCAGATCCGCGTCGCCGGGAACATCCCGCATCCCGGCGTCGGTGCCCTGTGGGACGGGTGGGTCCGGTACGAGGCCGCCGTCAACATCGCCTACGAGGACTACCCGGTCTGGGGGCTGTGCCCCTACGACACCCGCAGCACACCGGCGCACGTCCTGCACGACGTGCGCCGCACCCACCCCCGGGTCGCCACCGCCGCCGGACACCACCCCAACCCGGCGTTCCAGGACCCGGCCACTGTCCTGGCCGAGGCACGCGCCGGCTGGCGCGACCCGCTGGAACAGCACCCGCCGCACATCCGGCTGGACGATCCCACCCCTGCCCAGGCCCGCGCCGCGATCACCGCCCTCGCCGCTACCGCGCAGCTCAGCAGCATCGACGTCGACGGGCTGCTGGTCAGCGTGAGCGAGGCGGTCAGCAACGCGATCCTGTACGGCGCGGCGCCCGTGCGGGTGCGGATCTGGGCGGCGTCACAACGCATCGTCGTCGTCGTGCGCGATGCCGGTCCGGGCCTGGCCGATCCGTTCGCCGGGCTCCTCCCGGTCGCCGCCCTGCGCGGCGGCGGGCGCGGGCTGTGGCTCATGCACCAGCTGTGCGCCCACGTGAGTCTGCACCGCGAACCGGACGGGTTCACCGTGCGGCTCGTCGCCGGCACGCCACCGCCGGCGTCATAGCCATAGGTGCCCGCGGCGGCACGTCACCAGCCGTCGGACGCTGGGTGGGTTCGGCCTCGACCAGCTCGAGCCCGGCGTCGGACTGCCCGGCGGGTCTCAGCCGGCGCTACGCCGTGCGGGCGGCGGCTGCGGCGACGGTGGCGAGGTCTTCGCCGGAGAAGCCGCCGCGGCTCAGCACCGCCAGGGATTTGTTCGTCGCCAGGGTGCGCAACGCCAGCTCGGCCGCGTCCTGCCGGCCCGCCCCGGCGGCCAGCAGCGCCTGCTCCAGCATGGCCCGCAGACCGTTCACCATCGCATGGACCATCGCCTGGCTCTCCGCGTCGAGTGACGGCAGTTGGGTGACCGACAGCGTGAGCAGGCAGCCGTCCGGAACCGCCGGATCGGCGATACGGTTCATGGTGACCTGCAGGTAGGCGGCCACGGCGGCACCCGGGTCCGGGTGGGGGCCGGACAAGGCCCGCTCGTACAGCGGGTGGTAGGTCTCCGCATACCGCTGGAGGCTCTTGCGGAACAGGGCGCTCTTGTCGCCGAAGGTGCCGTAAAGCGACCCGCGGCCCAGGCCCGTGCCCCCGGTCAGCCGCTCGATCGATGCCTCCGCATAGCCCCAGCGCCAGAAGACGAGCATCGCGCCGCGGAGCGCCTCGTCGACGTCGAACTGCTTGCGACCCGCCATGGTAGGCCAGCCTACACGTCTTGTACTGATCGTTCAAAGATGTGTATGGTCGCCGCATGGAGAACTTGTACCGATCGTTCCATGATGGGGTTGGGCGCATGACCACACTGGATTCGCTGCAACTGCCCGAGGGGTTCACCGACGTCTTCACCAGCCGCCTCGTGGACGTGAACGGGCTGCGGCTGCACGCGGTCACCGGCGGGGACGGCCCGCCGCTGCTGCTGGTCGGCGGGTGGCCGCAGACCTGGTACGCCTGGCGGGAGGCGATGCCCGCGCTCGCCCGCGAGCACACCGTCGTCGCCGTCGACTCGCGCGGGTCCGGGCTCTCCGACAAGCCCGACGCCGGCTACGACGCAGGCACCCTCGCAGCCGATCTGGCCGCGCTGATGACCGCGCTCGGGCACGACCGGTTCGACACGGTCGGCCACGACATCGGCACGTGGACCGTGTACGCGCTGGCGGCCGATCATCCCGAGCGGGTGGGCCGGCTCGCCGTCGTGGAGGCGATGATTCCTGGTCTCACCCCGTCCCCGCCGCTCTTCGGCCCGTCCGCGCTCAACCAGAAACTTTGGCAGTTCGGCTTCAACCGGCTCACCAACCTCAACGAGGACCTGGTCCGGGGCCGGGAACGGCTCTTCTTCGGCTGGCAGTTCGCCACCAAAGCCGCCACCCCGACCGCGATCCCCGCGCACGCCGTCGACACCTACCTCGACGCGCTCACCGCAGACCCTCGCGCGCTACGCGCGAGCTTCGCGTACTACCGGGCGCTGGACGAGACGATCGCGCAGAACGAGCAGCGCAGCCAGACCCGGCTGACCCAACCGGTGCTCGCCGTCGGCGGCGCCCTGTGGAGCGGCGAGTCCGCCGTACAGACGATGCGGTTGGCGGCCGACGACGTCACCGGGATCGTCCTCGCCGACTGCGGGCACTACCCCGCCGAGGAGCAGCCTGCGCGGTTCACCGAGACCCTGCTGGCGTTCCTGCGCGGCGAGTGACGACGAACCTCGCGCCTTCCCGCTGCGGCTCAGCGCAGCTCGAACCGGGCAGTGAGCAGGCTCGGATCGGTCTGGGTGTTGTATGCGGCACTCGGCACCCAGACCGGTCGGCCGTGTACCGCAACCGCGGTCGGACCCTGAATACCGTCCACAGTGGACAGGGCAGCCAGATTGCCGGCGATCGTTTACGGCCGGCGGTGACGGCGAATGTCGGCAGCGCCGCCACTCGGCGACCGCCGAGCATCCGGATCTACCGATGTGCGGATATCGCCTGTTTCATCCGGGCGGGCCGGGCGTACCGAGACGGACGGCCTGGCAGAGTGGGTTGGCCTGCGGAGTATTCGCCACACAGCCGCCGAGTGGTCAGCGAAGCTTGATCACGGTTGGCTCAATCTCACCGTTCTCCACCGCGATCAGGTACGCGTTGTCGTGGCGGAAGCCGGGCGAGAAGAAGACTCCTTCAGCGAGCAGTCTCGGCCTGGTGCAGTCCTGCGGCTGGCAGTACCAGAGGCCTGTCGTGTTGCCGTAACGGGCGCTGATCGCCAGCGCGCCGTCGTCAGCGACTGCCAGGTCGTAAGGGCGGCGGAACCGATGGGGCGATGCTGCGCTGTGCCCGGTGTTCCGGTCGTGGACGACCACGAACCATTCGCGTTGCCACTCCTGTTCGGTGCCGGCACATTGGTCGGGACACGGGTGCAGGAAAAAGGCGGTGTAGCGCTCGTTCGCGGACACGGCGGGAGCTCGGGCCAGGGTATGAGCAGTGCAGTCGGTCGCGTCGGGCGGGGGTAGGGTCGTCGCGAGCGGCCCCGAGGTGGGCGGCAGGAGCACGGTCAGGTGCAGGGGGCGGATGACCCCGTCGGTGTCCACTTCTCCGACGCCGGTGCATCGGTCGTCGTTGCTGGTGCGGTTGGTGCGGTACTGCACGATGCCGATGCCTGACCGTGGCAGCCAGACGCCGGTATCGATCCGCGGCGCAGTGGTCAACGGTGTGACCAGTCCCGTCGGCACATCAAGGGCGACGAGCCGGAACTCCGGCGACTCGTGGCACCACACCGTGAGCCCGATGCGTTCGGCCGGCATCGGGAAGATCGACAGGACCATGATCGGGCTGCAGTAGTCGAACGGCAGCGGGCGTGGGTCTTTACCTGGTTGCGCGGTCCAGAGACTGGTCGGCCGTTCATACGCTGCAGCCGCCATGAGGACCCGGCCGTCCGGCAGGTAACCGACAGCCGTCGTCTGGTCCTGTGACCCCGTCGGGCCGCCGCAGGCGCTGCCAAGCGCGCACAGGACCATACAGACCAGTACGATCAGCGGGGTCCGGTTGGACGCTTGACCTCCGGGCTCTCGGTCGCGGACTGGTCCTGCCGTTGCGCGGTCCACGGCGTCAGCCTGCCAGCCCACGTCCAGATCACGCGACGGCCTGCCCAGTACCTTCACAAGGTCATCACTTGATCGAGCGCTGTCCACGCGCCTGTGCAGCGCGCTGGAGCGACATCCGGATCTGCCGCCGGTCGGACGCTCGGCTACCCGCTGGTTCGCCGCAGTCGGTGATGGGCCGTCGCGGCAGTTCTGGCATCCTGAACGCCGACGAGAGGATCTCAAACGCCGGTCAACGCGGACAGCGGTTCCCAGCGGGTGCCGACAGCTCAAGGCAGCGTACGCATGCGGTACAACTCCGCCACCAAGCTCTTCACCTACAGGCTTCCGCTGGTCAGTCAGGCGACCCTGCCGCCACGGGCAGGCAACATCTCCCTGAACGTTCGCGTAGAGCCGGGGGACGACTCGGTACCGCTGCCCGCCAGTACATCCGAATCATTGGATACTGCGTGGTTGTGCAAAAATTGACCATCGCAAACGTCAGCGCCGAGGTGCTGTGCACGGATCTGCCGCAACGCGCTCGGCCTGCCTTGTCCAGGTGGTGTCGTTGCTCGTGACCGCGGCATACTGCGGACACCCTGCAGGGCCCTTCGATCGGCGCAGGCGGAGAACGCCGTTCGTGACCTCGCCTGTCCGTTGGTTGACCGCCATCCGCTACCAACGCGATCGGCCCTGGGATGCCGAATCGACGGCTGCTCCCAGCTGGGACCAGGTGGTCGATGCGATACGCCGAATGGACGATCACTTCTATCCCATCGTCCAGCTCAACTGCGGCGACACCGACGACAACGAAACGATCTTCAACGTGATCGGTGGGGGCGGGAGGTTCGCGCTCGTCCACATGATGGGCGAGTGGGAGTACGTCGACCCGGCCGGCTCAGACGACGAAGTACGCCTTTGGACCAGCGACCAGGGGTACTTCTGCGCCCAACGCAACATCCTGACGGACACCGACCAGATGCTGAGGATCGTCAGGAGGTACTACGAAACAGGGTCCTACGCCGGTCTCGACGCGGTCACCTGATATCCGGCGGAGCCGAGAAAAGGTGCGCACATCTGCCGCAGACAAGGCGCGACGCCTGGCGGCTCGGCCGTTACCGCCCGTGCGACGAGTTGCTCAGGAGCAACTTGAAGGTGGGCCCCGGCTGCGAAGGCCGCCAGCCGGTGGCCAGGGCCTGGCGGACGCCTGCAGCCACCGTCCCGGGCAGCACCGGCTGGGTCGGCAATCCGTTCCAGTTGCCGGGATGGGCGCAGGGCAGGGATACGACCAACAGGGCGCCTGGCTGTTCCGCCTGCTCGGCAACGAAGGTCAGCGATGACCAACCCTTGATAGCCAGCGTCATCTGTACCTCCTGTCGCTTTCGACCATCACGTAGGTGAGCACTGGAGCCAGTACATGACGTCACTGCTATCGATCTGCGGTACCTCTCGCAGACAACGCGCGGACCCGTTGCATGGCACGTACCTCACGCGAGCAGCGAGCCCACCAGATCACGCGGCAGCTGTCGCCGGCCTGGCTGTGGACCGCCGCCGGTGGGCCCGCCTGACCCGGTGCACGATCAGCACGACGATGCCGACCGGGACCGACAGCGGCACGGCGAAACAGAGGAATGCCTGCACCAGCACGGCCCAGCGGGCCGGGAACAGCGACGGGGACGGCACCGGGCCGCCGAACTCCCCGTCACGGATCAGGTCCTGGGCGATGTCGACCGACCCGACGCCGTCCGGCGGGTCGAGCAGGACGGTGGTTCGGCCACCCTTGTGCAGGGCCAGCACCAGCACGTCCGCGCTGTCTCCCCAGCCGGTGTCGTCGGAATGTGCGGTGATGTCCGGCTCCGGCGTGTGGTGCACGACGACGAGGTCGCCATCGTGCCAGCCAAGGGCGCGGACCGCCATGCCGGTCACCTCCGGCAACGCCGGGCCGGCGACGTCCGCTCCGGTGGAGGCGTCCACATAGGACACCCGCCAGGTGCGGGCCAGCAGTTGGACGCTGGAGCAATCGCGCAGGCAGCCGTCCAGCGTGATGGTGGCGATGGCCCGGCCGTCCGGCGTGTACGCGCCCGCACCGGCGAGGTGCCGCCGTTCGCCGAGGTCCCGCGCCCATAGCTGCCGGCCGCTGGTGTCGTAGCCGCGCAGCTCTGTGCCCGGCGCCTCGGTCGGCACCGTGAGCGCCAGGTGGGTGCCGTCAGGTGCGAACGCCGCCGCCCATGCCGACTGCACCGCCATGCTGTTGAAGGCGGCATCCAGCGGTACCGTCGCGGAGGTTTTGAGGTCCACCAACGTGTATTGCACGGGCGTGAAGAACTCGCCGGCGGACAGCGTGGACGGGTTGCCCTCGAGGCGGTGCAGCGCCAGGACGGCGCCGCTGTCCGGGCGCCAGGCGGCGATCTCGTAGCAGCAGGCTGAGCCCTTGCCGTAGCCGCGGCTCGCGCCGGTACGCAGGTCGGTGATGACGAGCCAGCCTTCCGGTCCGCCGGTCAACCAGCTCGACGCGACCAGGTTGCCGTCGGGGGACAGGCGCACGTCCTGCCCGGCGCGCATCTCGCCGGGGTAGCGCAGCATGCGGTAGCTGCCGTCGCGCCCGACCACGGCCAGCTTCGAGCCCTCCTCTTCCCACGGGTCGCCGTAGAGCGAGTAGGCGTCGCCGCCGAACAGCAGCGATGCCGGGCCGGGCGGGTCCATCTGCACGGTGGCCTGCCAGAACCAGGGCCGCTCGAAGCCGCCGGGGATCACTGCGCCTCCGCCGGCCGGCTGCGCCTCCGCGTGCAGGCCCGACACCAGGACGAGGGCCGCGCACAGCAGGGCGATCACCATCGCGCGGCGCTGTCGGAACCGTCCCAGCGACCTGCCCACCACGCCTCCCCCCATGGTGGAGACAGGCTCGCACGCGCCGGGCTATTGGAACAAGCCGCACGAAGGGACGTCGCCATAGATGCGCGGTGCGGTCGAAATAGCCCCGAGCCCGCCAACACCAACCACTACCGCGTGCCGAGGTCGCGCCGGACCTGCGCCCAGTGCCGCTCCAATTGCTCCAGGATCGGGTTCGGCTGAGGTGTGTACAGGGGGATGAACCCGTCGTCCTCGACATCGAGGATGCACAGGTGGGCGCCGACGTGCCGGGCCAGATCGGTGAAGAAGCCACGCACCGACGGTGATGCGACGAAGAGCAGGCTCATGGAGGTGGTCGCAGCCGTGAAACTCACGCTGACACAGCCCGGAATCAGGTTCGTGCGGTCCCACGTGGTCAGGTAGATGATGCCGATCGACACCTGCGGTCCGTGTACCGCCTCTTCAGCCTGGTATGCCAATAGGTACTCGTCGGCCGGGAACCGGATGACGGTGTCGAGCCGGAGATGGGGCGGGCTTGCCGTGATCGTCTGGCCGGACGTGAACAACGTCGCGTGCGAAGGGCTCGTGAACGGCATGGTCGGCGTGCTGCCGTCGTCAAACACCACAACTGTGTGCTCGTTACTGGTTCGCCGGGTCGTACCGCCCGGCACCGAGGTGCTGAGCGGTCCACCTGAACGCTGAGGCGGCGTGCGTTGCACCTTCGCGAAGGTAGAAGCGATGTGCGTCGGTCCGCGCAACGCCGGACTCCAAGAAGACGTAGTCGGCGCCGCGGTCGTGCGCCCACGCCCTTGCAGCCGTCAGCAAGCTGGTGCCGATCCCTCGGGAGCGCCAGTCGGGATGCACGGCGAGATCTTCGATCGAAGCCCGGCGACCGAATCGAACCGAGAGGATGTCGAGGTAGACGCTGGTTACGCCGACCAGCTGGTCGTGAAACGAGCGGGCTTCGAACAGTGCCACGTTTTCGTGGTCGAGGAGCTGTGCGGTGCGCTCGACGGCGCGGTCGCGATCCCAGTCCGAGGGACGGCTGCCGGGCGGGTCGAAGAGCCACTCCAACCCCGAAACGAATTCGGCCTCGGTACCTTGCTGGAGCTGTCGGACATGGATGCTCATCGGATCATTGTCCTTTGCCGCGCCCCGGGTCGAAACCATGATCACGCGATGGACACCGTGGAGGTACGGTTGCTGAGGAGACCGCGACATGACAGCACCGAACACCGCCAACGACACGACCAGGAGCGCCCCCGTGGCGACGAGCCTCGCACCTGCGCTGCGTGGCCTGCGAGAAGCTGCCCTGCGGTATGCCACTGCGAAGGCGTCGCGGAAGGTGGAGGACTGGGCCGACGACCTGAACGATTTTGTGGCAAGCCGAGGGACCGCCACGCAGGCGGTCTTCGACGGGCTGAAAGCCAGGCTGCGGGGGAAGAACCCTGTCTGGGCGGCGATCAAGGGTGCTTGGTCGCGGACAAGCCCCGAGCTGAAACTCGCTGTGGTGTTGATCCTTGTTCTGGCACTGTTGCTGGGCCTTGTTGTACTGGTCGTGCTCGTGCTCGCGCTTCTGGTTGCCGCGCTCGTCGCAGGCATTCGAGCCGCCACACGGTGACTATCGCTCATCACTCCAGGATTCGGTGTGTGTTGGCACCCCGCTCCGCGATCCTGCGCCGCGCACCATGGGGGCTTCACGTGGCCGAGAATCTCGTCGTCGACTTGACGGGCAGGCGTATCGATACGCTGGACGACTTTTGGGATGCGGTCTCCGAGCCATGTGGACTTCCGCCCTGGTTCGGACGCAACATTGAGGCCTGGCGCGATGCGATTCAGGTTCGGGGTATTTCGCAGATGATCGATGCTCACGACATTCTCGTAGTGCACGTTAGCCGGTTAGGACTGTTCGCCAGCAGGGGTCGCGAACTGCGAGACCTAAGCCCTGATCCACCGATGAGATTGATGTGGCGGAGGCATCTCGGACGCGACAATGCCCCCGCGAGCTGGAAAGATAGAGGTTCTTGAGGCATCTA
>NZ_JBVJIJ010000077.1:0-8220 GCF_055586325.1 Dactylosporangium sp. NPDC051087
CTGACCACCGTCGCCGATGCAGCAGTACCGCTTCATCCCACCGTCCAGCGTCCCCGACACCTTGATCGTGCCGTTGTTCACCGGCGCGTCACCGGACTTGGTCGGCCACGTCGTGCTGGGGTTGGTGCCACCCGTGGTCGGGGTGGTGGTGCCGGCCACGACCAGGCGCCACTGCTGGTTGGCCCCGTTGAGGTCGGTGAACTGCGAGATCCGCGCGCCGTTGGCGGTGGACCACTCCCAGACCTCGAGCGCCTTGCCGCTGTGCCGGTTGATGAGCTGGATGTTGTCGCCGATGTTCTGCACCGAGAACTGCTGGTTGTTGCCGCTGCTGACCGGCCACTGCCGGTACTCGGCGCCGTCGGCGACGTTCCACTCCCACAGGTCGACGGCCTTGCCGCTGTGCCGGGCGATGATCCGCCACCAGCCGGTGCCCGCCGACTCGAACCTGAACTGCTGGCACTGGCAGCCGTTGCCGCTGTACTGGGTGATCGTGGCGGCGTCGGCCGTCGACGCGCCGGTCACCTCCATGACCTTGCCGCTGTTGACGTTGACGAGGTTGTACCACGTGCCCTGCACGATCGTTGCCGCGTCCGCGGACCGCACGGCGACGGTCGTCACCGCCGCCACGACGGTCAGGACGACCGTGCCGAGCAGCGTCGCCCGCCACCGTCTCGTTGGTCTTGCCACGCCTGAACCTCCTTCGCCGAATGAGAGGAAAGCGCTTTCCTCGGGGGCGGACCGTATCGAGCCGATTCGCCACTGTCAATGCTCCGGTGGAGGTTCCGGTCGCGCGTGCCTCGTCAGCCACCACGCGGTGAAAGCGGGTTGTGAAAAACGTCAGGGCTTGAAGTACTCCGACATCATGGTGCTCACCCAGTCCGGCTGCTGGACGTCCGCCGGCAGGAACTCCCGCATCGCCGGCTTCAGGTCGATGATCGGGGTGCCGGAGACCGCGTCGAGGCCGACCACCGTCAGCTCGCGGCCGTTGACGGAGTCGATGGCGCAGCACGTCACGCCGATGCGGTTCGGGCGGCGGGGGCCGCGGCCGGCGAAGATGCCGACCGGTGGCAGGTCGGGGCGGCCGCGGTAGGGGCGGGGCGTGCGGTGGTCGCCGTCGTCGGCGAACCGGTCGAAGACGAAGAGGACCTCCACGTGGGAGAAGCCCTCCAGGCCCTGCAGGCACGCGTCGCCGAAGCGCTCGTCGACGGTGATGGTGCTGCGGACGGCGCCCCAGTTGTCGGTGAGCTGGACGTCCGTCCGGTCGTTCGTGACCGTACCGATCGGGGTGACCTCGAAGCTGATCATGACCCGAGGCTATCGCGCGGGCCGGGTCCGCACAGGGGGGCGCGATGCGCCGCGCCCCCTGTGGGCACCGTGGACGTCAGGCGCCGGGCGGCGGTGGGGGCGGCGGGTCGACGGCGATGCCGACCTGGGCGCGGGTGCCGTAGTTGCCGGCGCCGTCGAAGGCGCGGACCGTGACGATGTAGGTGCCGTAGCCCGTGTACGGGACGTACGCGGTGGTGTTGCCGACCAGGCTGATGACGGTCCCGTTGAGGGTGACCTCGTAGCCGGCGACGAACTGGTTGTCGGTGGCGGCGGTCCAGCCGACCGTCCAGGAGCCGTCGGTCACGCCGCGCAGCGTGAGGCTGGTCGGGATGCTGGGCGGTGTCGTGTCCGGCGGGGTGCCGAGGCCCACCACGGCGAAGGGTGAGCGGTTGCCGGCGGCGTCGACGGCTCGGACACCGAAGGACATGACCATCGGCGGGGGTGTCGGCATGCTGTACGACGTCCCGGTGACGGTCGCGATCGGGGCGCTGGACGTGTTGGAGTAGACCTCGTAGCCGGTGACGCCGGTGTCGTCGGTCGAGGCGTTCCAGGTGAGCGTGTAGGACGACGGCTGCACCGTGCCGTGCAGCGCGGACGGCGTGCTCGGCGGGCGGACGTCGCGGGACGGTGGGCGGCCGTCGCACGGGGCGGCGTTGAGCAGGCAGCCCTGCGGGGTGCCCAGACCGGCGGCGACCCAGCCGAAGCTCGTCGACGCGCCCGGGGCGAGGCTCGCGTTCCAGGACGCGCCGACCACGACGTTGTGGTTGCCCGAGCGGGTCAGGGTGGCGTTCCAGAAACTGGTGATGGTCGTGCCGGCGGGCAGGTCGAACTCGACCCGCCAGCTCGGCAGGGTGGTCGCACCACCGTTGGTGACGACGACGCGGCCCGAGTAGCCGGTGGGCCAGGCGCTGTCCTGGAAGTAGGTGGCCGTGGGCACGGTGGCGGCACCGGCCGGCACCGGGTTGAGCGTGATGGCGAGGAGACCGGTCGCCGCGACCGCGGCCATCCTCGACAGGAATCGACTCATGTCAATACGATACGTGGCCGGCGCAACGGCGGGCGGAGGTCAATTCCGCGATCAGCATACCGCACCCATCGGCGCCGATCACTCGGGTGAACAGCCCTGTTGACCTGCGGTTTCGTTGTCGTACGGTGAGCGCTCCCGACGAACCGGAGGAAACGTTGCTCGATCCCGGCATGGTGACGTGGGCGCGTGTGGTGCTGCTGCAGGACCACCCGCGACGGTACGAGCTGGTGCAGGCGTGCCGCATCATGACGACAGTGCGACCGGACGTGTACCGGCCGAGGCTCGCCCGCGCGCTCGGCGACCTGGTGGACGGGTTCACCGCGGCGGCCCCGGCGGACGCGGTCGAACGGCTGGTGACCGAGGCCGTGACGAACCTGCTCGAATGGGCGCGGGGGCTGGTTCGCGCATCGACCACCGCCGACATCATCGCCGACGTCGTGGTGCGGCAGCGCAGGCGCCGGGCCGCCGACGACGGACCCGCGTGGGACCTCCTCGCCGTCGCGGTGGCCCTCGAAGAGGCGGGCCGGGCCGACGCCGCCCTCACCGTGGTGCGGGAGCTCATCGACCGGGAACGGCGCGAGCGGAAGCCCACCCGGCTCGCGCGGGCCCTCCTGCACGCGGCGGACCTGCTGGAGCGGCGGCAGCGGTCCTACGACGCCGCGCCGCTCAGAGCGGAAGGACTGCGGCTGCTCGGCGCCGACACCGCGGCGCACCCCGTCGCCGTCATGCTGACCGCCACGCCGCGGCGGGCCGGCACCGGCAAGCGGTCCGGCGGGTCACGGGCAGCCGGCGCCCACGCAGTTCCGCTGGCGGGCGAGCTGCGCCGTTAACGGTGCGACGGGCGGGTCGTTGCCCGGGACGCCGTCGCGGAGCAGGTTCGTCAGCTGCCACGGGTCGGCGCGCAGGTCGTAGAACTCGCGGTCGGCGACGGTGCCCGTGTCGTCGTAGATCTCGGTGTACCGGTAGCGCCCCGGCACGTACGTCGACGCCCACGACGGGATGCCCGCGCCGTTCGCCGGGTCCCGCCAGTACTCCGTGAGCAGCGACGGGCGGTCGCCGGGGCGCAACAGGTCGCGGCCGTCGACCTGGTAACCCGGCGTCAGCCCGGCGGCGGCGAGGACCGTCGGGGTGACGTCGAGGTTGGCCGCGAGCCGTCTGTCGCTGCCGACCTCGACGTGCCCCGGCCAGGAGATCAGCAACGGGACGCGCTCGGCCTGCAGGTAGGGCATGAACTTCTCCTGCAGGCCGTGCTCGCCCCAGAACTTGCCGTTGTCCGACAGCAGGATCACGAGGGTGTCGTCGAGCTCGCCGGTGGCCCGCAGGCGCCGCCGGATCGACTCGAGCGCGTCGTCGACCGACCGCAGCGTCCGCAGCTGCGCCTCCCGCTCGGCGGCGCCCTGCTCCTGGGTGCGGTTGAAGCGGCGCACGTAGGCGGGTTTGTCGCCGCGGTCGGTCTCACGGGTGGCGGGGTTGCCGTCCCACGGGTAGCGCAGGTCCGCGTACTTCGGCTCCGGCACCTGCGGTGCGTGCGGTGCCGTGAAGCCGGCGTAGATGAACCAGGGCCTGGTGTCGTCGCGCTCGTACCGGTCGACGTACCGCCCGACCTGGTCGCCGATGAAGGTCGTGGAGTAGGACGGGCGGACCTGCACGCCGTCGACGACGAAGTCCTCGCCGGTGTACCCGCCACCGGTCAGCGCCCACTCGTCGAAGTACGGCGGCCGCACCGCGATGTCCCAGCCGTTGAAGAGCTTGCCGACGGCCGCCGTGCGGTACCCGGCGGTGTGCAGCTCGTGCTGCAGCGACCTGGTGTGGTCGAAGCCGCCGACCGCGCCCTGCCGGGTGACGCCGTGGTTGTGCGCGTACCTGCCCGACAGGATCGTCGCCCGGCTCGGGCAGCAGCTCGGCGTGGACACCATCGCCTCGGGATACTCGCGCCCGTGCCCGCGCAGCCAGTCCAGCGTCCTCGGCATCGCGAACGTCTGCCCGGTCCGCGCGTCGTCCATGACCAGCAGCAGGACGTTCGGCCGGCCCGTGTGCCCCGGTGCGGCCTGTGCCGGCGGGGTGCAAGCCAATGCGAGACCGACCGTAACCGCGCACGCCACGAACCGCACCGAACACTCCAGGTAGCCGCTCAATCACCCTGAGCACAAACCCTATGCCGGCTACGGGACCACCGGGTGAGGTTCCCCGTGATACATGCCGAGCAACGGCGCGACCAGCAGCGCGACCTGGCTCGCCAGGAACCACGCGACGGCCAGCGCCGGCACGGCGAGGAGCGCCACCACCGGCACGGTCCGCGCGGCGGCGACGGCCCGCGCGAGCCACGCCGGCTCGGCCCGGAACGCGACCACGCCGGCCATCAGCCCGGCCGCCGCGCCGAACAGCCAGGCGAGCGCCGCCCCGACATACCGCGCCAGCCACGCCAGTCCGTCGTGCAGCCACCCGAGGTCCAGCGGCGCGTCCACGTCGTCCAGCCGCGCACCGCGCCACCACCCCGGCCCGTAGGCGGCCAGGACGAAATACGTCACGGCGGCCGCGACGCACAGCCCCAACGCCCGCGCCGCACGGCGATCGGTCTCATGCACCGCCATCGACCGAGCGTAGTCCCGCCGTCGCCGAGCGGTCCGCCACGGAAGCGAGATTTCGCCGCAGGTGCACGATCCCGGCCAGGCGCCAGCGCCGGCCACCCCAGAGCTTGCGCTCGAGTTGACCTGTCAGATCGACGCTTCGGATGTGCGTCGTCGGCTGGCGAGCCTTTGCGACCGGTCATGTGGTCTTCGTGGCGACGGCGCCGGATCGCGTCGTCGGATGGTTGCACGGGTTTCAGAGCACGAGCTTGATTCGGATCTTGCGGACCGCTGGCGGATACTGGCCGCTGTGACGATCAAGGCGCTGATCTTCGACTTCGACGGCCTGCTGATGGACACGGAGACCACGCTGCTGGAGAGTTGGTCCTGGGAGTGGCGGCGGCACGGCCTGGAGCTCGATGCGGCTGGCTTCTTCGCCGACCACGGCGGCGACGCGAACGAGCCGCGTTACGCCGCGCTCGCCGCGGCGGTCGGACGGGACTACGACCGCGAGTCCAGCCACGCGCTGCGGATGGCGTACCGGGCCGAACTGAATGCGGCACTGGAGGCGGCCCCTGGCATCGTCGGCTGGCTGGACCGGGCCGCGGAGCTCGGGCTGCGGCTGGCGGTGGCGAGCAGTTCCCCGATCACCCACGTGGGCGCGATGCTGGATCAGGCCGGGCTGCGGACGCGGTTCGAGGTGCTGGCGACCGGCGGGGAGGTGGCTGCGCACAAGCCGGATCCGGCTGTCTACCTGCTGGCGCTGGAGCGGCTCGGGCTGCCGGCGGAGGAGGCGGTCGCTTTCGAGGACACCGCGCACGGCGTGGCGGCGGCGCACGCGGCCGGACTGCGCTGCGTGGCAGTGCCGAACCCGCATGCGAACGACGCCCGCTTCACTGTCGCGGACCTGCTGCTGCCCAGCGCCGCGGACCTGTCCCTGGACGCGGTCCTGGCTCTGCTGGCTCGACGCGCGGGTCGTCTGCGGTGAGTGGAGCCGACGCATGCCAGCGGCGTTCCCCATGCTCAGCCGTAGCGAGGTGAGCCAGCGGAGCGACGGCGATTTGCTCACCGTGCGGACCCGGCCTTTAGACGTCTGGCTGTGCCGGGCGAACTGACCCCGCTCACGTCTGGCACCGCCGCCATCGACACAACTATGAGCAGTCGTCCCTCTGGCAATAATCGGGCGAACGCGGGTTGTCGGCGGCAAGAGCGCAGCCGGTGAGGTCTGAGCTTGGTCGATCATGCCGCCAGCACTGGGCGCTGGCCGGTTTACGGCCTCTGGTTGGGCGATTGGTCGGAGCGGACGTGGAACGTTTCGCCCGGTTTCAGCCAGCGGTCCTCTCCCCACGGCTCCAGCCAGAGCACCAGCAACCCGCCGGAGTTGTTGTGCACGTCCATGATCGCCACGAGTACACCGTGATCTCGGTGGCACGCTGGTGGACACGCTCACGCTGAGGGGACCGGTGGCATGACTGAGGACGAGATCTTCGATGCGATCCGAGCGCGGGTGGAGGCAGGTCGCCCGACGGATTCATCGTCCGCGTCGTTGTTGCCTCCGCCGGTCTCCGAGCAGGTCATCAGGGATGCCGAGGCGGTGATCGGCTATCGCCTGCCGCCGCTGCTGCGCCGCATCTACCGTGAGCTCGGCGATGGTGGTGTCGGACCTCACGGCGGCATCGAGGGCTTGACGAACAGCTGGTCCGACATTCCCATGGTCGACGGGTATCTGGAGCTTGTCACCGCTGTTGCTGAGCCTGGCGAACGCCCACCGCCGCCGCGCGGTGTCGTGTTCTTCTGCGATCTCGGCTGTGCGATGTGGGCGTTGCTGGACTGCCGGCACCCGCAGGGGCAGATGTGGTGGTCGGATGAGTACGAGTCGTGCAAGCTTGAGCCACCCCCGCTTTCATGGAGCTTCTTGATCATGGTCTGATGGCCGTGGGGAGGAAGATCCGTGGCACCACCGAAGAAGTACCCCGATGACCTGCGGCAGCGTGCTGTGCGCTTGTATCGGGAGTCGGACCCGAAGCCGGTGATCCGGCGGTTGGCCGAGCAGCTCAACGTGCATCATGAGGCGTTGCGGAACTGGATCCGTCAGGCCGAGGCCGATGCCGGCGAGCGCGCCGACCGGCCGTCCAGCGACCTCCTCGAGGAGAACCGCCGGTTGGCGCGGGAAAACGCTGAGCTGCGCCGGGCGAACGAGATCCTGAAGGCGGCGAGCGCGTATTTCGCCGCGGAGCTCGACCCGACCCGGCGACGGTCATGACGTTCATCCACGAACATTCAGACCGCTTCGCGGTCGCGCTCCTGTTACGGGTTCTGCAGATCGGCACCTCCACCTACTACGCCTGGCGCAAACGGTTCACCGACCCGTGCGACCGGGACCTGGTCGACCTCGGCCTGCTGTCCAACATCTACGACATCTGGACCGCGTCCGGACGCACCTATGGCGCGGACCGCGTGCACCGGCAGCTGCGCCGTGACGGCATCAGAGTCGGCCGGAAACGTGTCGATCGGCTGATGGCCGCTCAGGGTTGGCAGGGCGCGTTCCTGCGCCGCGGCTGGCGCGGCGGGTCAACCGTCCAGGACCCGCGCGCGACGCCGGCACCGGACCTGGTAAACCGAAACTTCACCGCGACCGCACCGAACCGCCTGTGGGTCGCGGACGCCACCCGCATCCGCGTCGGTGAAGGCGTGTTCTGGCTCGCTGCGGTCCGGGATGCGTTCTCCAACCGGATCGTCGGGTGGAAGGCCGGCGACCGGTGCGACACCGACTTGATCCTCGGCGCCCTCGAGTACGGCATCTGGTCCCGCGACGTGCGGGACCAGGCATTGATCCATCACTCGGACCGCGGCTCGAACAACTATACGAGCTTCCGGTTCACGCAACGCTTGTCCGACAACGGAATCCTGCCGTCAATGGGGTCGGTCGGCGACAGCTACGACAACGCGCTGATGGAGAACTTCTGGTCACCCTGAAGATCGAACTCGTCTACCGCGCAAGCTGGCGCACCCGCGACGAAGCCGAGAACGCGATCTTCGAATACATCGACGGCTGGTACAACACCCGCCGTATCCAACGCGACCTCGACTACCGCAGCCCAGACGAATACGAGACCGCCTGGCACGCCCAGAACAAGCCAGATAACCTCACCCCTGCCCCGACCGGAGGCAGGTAACCACCGCTCCATCAAAGCGGGGGAAGCTCAGCCCTGATCCACCGATGAGGTTTCGGTGCTGGGCTGGCCTGGGTTAGTGATCTTGTTGTGCTGGTCGGGCGTGTGGGGGTGACCGGCCGGGTCG
>NZ_JBVJIJ010000078.1:0-7388 GCF_055586325.1 Dactylosporangium sp. NPDC051087
GTGTTGGATCAGCCGTTGTCGCCGCGACTGTTGGAGCTGATCCGGGCGGGCCTGCCGTTCCGGGAGGTGCTCGAGTTCACCGAACGGGCATTGACGAGCGTGCCCGGCAGCTTGTTGCGCATCGCCGGCCAGGTGCAGCAGTGGGGCAACAGCATCGCGCTGGACGACGTCGGAGTCGACCCGATGTCGCTCGCGCTCGTCCCGGTCCTCGAACCAGAGGTGATCAAGCTCGACATTGGCCTGCTCCGCTCCCCCCACGCCGAACACACTCAGGCCGTCTGCGCGGTGGTCCGGGACGAGGCCGAGCGCACCGGAGCGGTCGTGGTGGCCGAGGGCATCGAGACCAACGAGGATCTCGTGACCGCCCGGACGCTCGGAGCCCGGTGGGGGCAGGGATGGTTGTTCGGCCGCCCCGGAAACATCGACCAGGCCGGCCATCACTACGACCCGACCGCGGTGACCGCGCTCCGACCGCCGCGGCCAGGGTTTCACCAGCCCGCGGGGACACCGTTCGACGTCGCCGCCGCCGCCGGGACGGTCGGACCGGGCACCCCGGCGGCAGTCGCGGCAGCGCTGACCGCGATGCGGAACGCGGTTGCGGCCGATGACACCGCCGTAGTCGTCGCGTCCGCCCCGGACCGCGCCCTTCCGGGGGTCCCCGTCACCGTCGATGACCTGATCGGGCGCGCCCGGTCGATGATCCTGCTGGACGAACCGATCCCCGACGAATTCGCCGCGGCGGTGATCGGCACCGGCTACGGCTTCGCGGTGTGCGCACGATGGTCGGAGGTCCCGCAACTCGTCTGCCTCGATCAGCTCCCTGCGGTCGCAGCCGTCGCCCGCGTCCTGCTCAATCTGCACGGGTAGCACGTCAGCCAGCCCGCCCACAGGGAAGCCAGACAGACTGCATGCATGCATGCATGGGTGAGGTGGGCGCCCCTGACGCTCACGTGGCCATGGTTAGGTGAACGGCGGACTGTCCGGCACGGCGCCGCTTGGCGGTGTACATCGCCTGGTCTGCCTGTCGTAGGAGCTCGTCGGGTGTACTGCCGGTGCCGGACACAGCAACGCCGATGCTGGCATGGATACCCAAGTGCTGACCGGTGATCACGGTCGGCTGGGCAAGCCCGTCGATGATCCGACCGGCGACGGCCGCAGCAGCGGTGTCGTCGAGCAGCCCTTCAGCGAGGACGACGAACTCGTCGCCGCCCAGCCGGACCACGAGGTCGGTCGGCCGCACGCTGTGCAGGAGCCGTACCGCGACAGTCTTGAGAAGTTCGTCACCGATGTGGTGGCCGAGGGTGTCGTTGATCGTTTTGAAGTCGTTGAGGTCCAGGAGCATGACCGCGATGGGATGCCCGGTGGATTCCGCGCTGGCAAGCGCTCGGCTAAGTCGGTCGCGGAGCAGTGCGCGGTTTCCGAGACCGGTGAGCGGATCGTGGGTGGCCTGTCGGATGAGGGTTGCAGTCAGGTCAGCGGCGTCGAGCGCCAGCGCTGCCTGAGCGCGCAGCGTCTCAAGGGACCTGCAGACGTCGGGAGGAAGTATGGCGTCGGCGTCGACCAGCAGGGCACCGGTGAGCCGATCCTTGGCGACGGTCGGCATGAGCAACGCGGTATGCGGGCCGTTTGCTGGGCGGTCGAGCTCGGAGAGGCCCAGCCTGCGCAACGGCGGCGCGTCAAGGGTCGCTCCGTCGGCAAGCAATGCCAACATAGTGACCTCAGGTATCTTGACATCGAGCAGGGTATGGGCATCGTCGCCAGCGGCGGCATGCACCATCCAGGCGCTCGGATCCTTTGGGTCGGGCCCGATGAATGCGCTCCGCCGGCGCGGATAGTCGGCCAGCATGGTGGTGACGGCGACGACCGCGAGACGGCGGATGGCGTGGATGTCGCGGATGGTGAGCAGGGCGGTACCGGTTTCGGCTAGGTGCAACCCGCGGGCAATCATCTGGCGCTGCGCCGCAAGGCTGGTGTCACGTTCACGGACGAGGCGCGCGTTGTCGCGCAGCGCGACGATCTGCCGTGCAGCAACCAGTGCGGTCAGGGTGATGGCACCGCCAAGGACGGTCCAGGCCCGGGCGTCCAGCCGGGCGGTGAGGGCGACGATCAGCAGGGCGTAGGTGGCAAGGACCGCGCCGTACGGTAGGGGGCTGAATGCGCGGGAGCGGCCCAGGGCGGGAGTATGTGCGGCACCCCCTATGGTGAGCTGGGCCAGCGCGCCGGCGATCAGCAGCGCGCGGCCAGCGGTGACGAGGGCGAGGACCAGGTGCAGGAATCGGGTGTCTTGCAAGACCGGGATGAGCGCTGAAGAGCCGAACTCGGCGACGCCGGCCGCGGCGAGCAGCGTCATCGCGGCCGGATGAATACCGGCGACGCCGGCGAGCAGGAGCCGAGAGACCCCGAATAGCGCGACAAGCCCGACCGCACCTTGCGCCATGGTCGTTGCGGTGAGCAGTAGGTCGACGTGGTTGGCCAGTGCCGGTGCGATGGAGAAGTACCAGAGGAAGACCGCGCCGGCGAGCAGAACGGTGGCCATGTCCAGGCCGAGCCGCAGCCGGCTCGATGACCACGCGGTGCGTGCCGGGAGGCACAGCACTGCGGCGAGGGCGAGGATCACCATGAGCAGGTCGGTGAGCTGCACGACGACCAGCCCGATCGGGTAGCGCAGATTGTCGTGAGCGAACGTCGAATAGGTCGAGGCGAGCTGGCTCGTGGCGGAGGCGCCTTGGCCGATGCCGAGCAGCCGCCAGCACCACCGGCCCCCGTTCGCGGTCGACCGGGTGCCTGCGTGCCAGCACAGCGCGGCGCCGACACCGCCGAGCGGCGGGCCGCAAGCCCGGAAGATCCGGACCTCGGTCGCCCAGCCGCCCACTTCTGCGGCCTGCAGCACGATGCACACAACAGCGAGCACCAGCGCGGCTACCCCGGCGATGCGCGCGGAGCGCTCCGGTCGGCAGGCGCGCGTCATAACGGTCCCATCGGCACACGTTCGGCCATGTTGAGGGTGTAGTACTGGGCCCGACCGGAGTGGCGTTGCGCCCGCTGCAGACCGCCGACGATCGTGCTGTCGATCATGTTCGTCGACGGGCTGCGGCAGCGTTCGCAGCGGGTGGCCGATCGGCTTAGCCTGTGTTACCGCTGCGGTGTTAAGTGCCGATCTGCAAGTTACGAAAACCGGCCGGTCCGGAAGCGTAAACACCAGCATTCGATGGGTAAGGGTTGGAAAGGCCCGGCTTCGCAGCGTTGCTTGCTGCGCTTGGACTTCAGGTGCGCATGTCCCGTAGCGTGTGCTGCTCCACCTCACGCGAATCAGCGCCCCTGACGTGCAGGTGATGGTCAGGACACAGGCACGGGTCGACCACATGCAGCGGTGATGACTCGGGCGCACGAGCAGCTACTTTCGATCAAGGCCCATCAGTCTCGAACCGCCTAGCCACCTGCGACAGCGACTGCCCGATTCCCGTCGCCACGCATTGCGTCGATCGAGCTATCGGTTTCCGCGTGTCTGGTACTGGTCGATCACTTCGTGGGAGAAGCGTCCGCGAGGTGCGACGGTCATGCCTTGGCTGGCTGCCCATTCGCGGATGGCACGGTTGCGGTCGCGTTCGGCACGGCCAGATTCGGCCACTGTCGTCGGCTTGGCCCGGCCTCGTCCACCGGCGGACTGCCCGTTGCGGATGCGTCTGCTGGCTGAGACGAACGGTGCCAGTGCCACGCGCAGCTTCGCCGCGTTGGCCGCGGTGAGGTCGATCTGGTACTCGACGCCGTCGACGCTGAATGCCAGGGTCTCGTCCGCAGGCTTACCGTCGATGTCGTCAACGAGTTCCTGAATGACGCGTCATACCATGGCAATGCCTTCTCGTGGCGATGAATCAGGTTGTGGCGACACCCGAGCTGCTGCTGGATCTGTGCCATGGCCTTATTAAGCGGTCCGCAGTACTGGGTGTCCCGCATTGCGGGAGCCCAACAGTTTTGATCCTATCTGCCGTCGCGGTCGACTGCTTGACTGGTGTTCATAAACGGTGTCGGATGCGGGTTCGGCGGTAGCGCGGAGCGATGATGGGGATGCGATGCGATAACTGAAACCAGCAGCGTGGTGGCTGCGAATCTGTGCCGCGGTTTCACCGCGACGCGCGAGCTGGGAATTCGCCGCGCGTGCGTACCAGGCCTGGTCCCTGCATGCGCCGGGTTTGGGACAATCCCGCCGATGATTTCAAGATCGTGAAGTGTCGAGCTCGTGAATCGACAGGCCATGCTCCGCATGACTGCGCGAACAGCGGCAGCTCGTTCGCCCTCACCGATGTCGGCATGCCATGACCTCGAGTGTCCGCTGGCCTCACGGATGACGGTGGATCATAGATGCTCGTCCAGTTCGACATGCGCCTGGCGGGACGAGGCGTTCGGGCCATCACCTACTCGACGAGCAACACCCTGTCGGTGCGCGCTCGTCGGAGGGCAGGGCCGTGACGATACGTTCGGAATACCTCAACGGCACGCGCCGATCGCCTTACGTCAGCCGCCGTCGTGTGAGCGGCGTCATGGTCCTCATGCGGTGCGACGCCGAAGAGCAGCCCCCACGGCATGCACTATACGGGTCTCCCTCTGAGAAGTCGCGGGCAGCCCTTGCCGCTCCGGTCTCGGGCGAGACGAGGCGGGAGCGACGCTGCTTCGGTCCGTCGGCGAATGGCGACAATCCCGTCGGGCTAGAGCGGCCCGTGACGGGATCCAACCCTCGACGGGGCAGGCCCGGCGCTCGGCATGCCGCTTCATCGAGGCGGCTCGGACCGATCGAGCGGGCAGATCACGTTCGAGGTTGGATAGAGCCGGACGAGCCCACATCGGCATCGCCGATGCTTGCGACGATTGTGAACACTCGGTCCAATGCGGTCATTCGGAAGATCCGCAGCAACCGCTCATGCGGGGTGGCCAGTGTCAGCCCATCTCCCCCACCGTCACGCAGACGTTTGTGCACGCCGACGAACACGCTCAGCGCGGTCGAGTCCAGGAACGCCACCTCGGTGAGGTCGACTATCAACGCCGTCGCACCGTCGTCGATGCAGCCGTGCAAGACCTGCCGCAGTTGCGGGGTGGTAGCGATGTCAAGTTCACCTGAGACCATCACCATGGCCCCGCCCGGTACGTGCGTTACGGCGATGTCCACCATGGGCCTCCCGACAACCTGCGGCCAGACGCCCGCGCCGATACATCGTAGGCCGATACTTTTGCAGACCGCACCCGGCGCCCACCGTTGTCCCGGCGTGCGTGGATGTCTGCCGCCCAGTCGCGACCCGAGCATTGAGATTGCACCGCCGGACATCGCAACGTGCACACGGGCGGTGATCCTGGCGCTGATCCCGTGTCAGGCCCGCGGCGTACGTCCGAGATCAAGCCTCACCGTTCGGAGGCACGGGCCCGTCCGGTCATCCGATCATTCGGCTACGAACGATCAAATCGTAGCCACTCCTTCATGCGCGTTATACGCCTCGACCACGTGCGTCATACGTCTCGACGCATGCCGCACGTGGTCGAGCCGGGACCGCCATGGACGGCCGGCACAGGCGCTGGGGACGTATCCGGTAGCGAGGCTCGGCTGGCGCCCAAACACCGGAGGCCGCAGGTGGATCGGCGACGCCCAGGGCGCACACGGCGGCTCACCTCGACGACGGCAACGCCATGCGCACCTGTTGTTGTCCGACACGCTGTAGGTCTTGACGCCAGCATCCAGGTACTAGGCCATTCCGGCCCGATCCGTGCCTGTCCGGTGCCGGACCTGATCGCGCCGCTTGGCGGTGGTCGCTAGGCTGCGCGCTGGCACCGGCAGCCTGTGCTCCTGCACAAAGGCATCGGTCGAGCCTTCGGCACCTACGCGAAGGAGGCAGATGTGCAAACCAATGCAGTATCGGGTGCGACCTCGCCGGCGGCGTTCACAATCACCGTCGGCGGCATCGACGCGACGCCCAGCACGACGATTGTGCGGGTCGGCGGCGAACTCGACTACGCAGGAGCACAACCGCTCCGGCGAATGCTCGCCGGACAACTCGACGGCCCGGCCACCACAGTCGTGATAGACCTCATCATCACCGGCGCCGTTCTCGACTGACACGTCCGTTGGCAACGGAGAGCGAGGCTCACCTCGCCGAGGCAGCCAGACCGCCACAGATCGGCAGATTGAACGTCAGCCGGTGCGGCAATGTGATGGATGCCCTTTGCTGAGCTCCTGGTCCTCAAATGCCGCAGCGCTACCTGCCGTCGTCGCCTAGGGGCTGTATCGAAGTCATAGCCATTCGTTGATCGCGGCGATGTGGAGAGTGGCTTCGTAGCGGACCGCGAGCTTGTCGAACCTCGTGGCCACACCGCGGTTGCGTTTGAGCCGATTGATGCCGCACTCCACAGCGTGGCGCTGTTTGTAGATCTCGGGGTCGAAGGCGGGTGGCCGGCCGCCTTTCGACCCGAGTTTGCGCCGGTTGGCGTCCTGGTCGGTCTTGGACGGGATGCAGGCTTTGATCCCTCGGCGGCGCAGGTAGCGGCGGTTGGCCCGGGACGTATACGCCTTGTCGGCCAGGACCCGGTCGGGCCGGGTGCGGGGACGGCCGCCGTGCAGCCGCGGTACCCGGATCCCGTCCAGGACCACCGTGAACTGCGGGCTGTCGCCGCGCTGCCCAGCGGTCAGCACGATCGACAGCGGCTTCTGACCCTGTTCACACCCGAGGTGGACCTTCGTGCTCAGCCCGCCACGGGACCGGCCGAGCGCGTGGTCGGCCGGTTCGTCACGGACTCCACCGGGCGGTTCCGCCTGCAGGTCGCCCCGATTCCGTGCCCCAGCCGCGTGTTGATGCGCCCGCGCGGTCGTGGAGTCCACAGACACGTCCCACCCGACCTGCCCGGCCGCGTCTGCGGACGCCTGCAACGCGGTGAGGATCTGCGCCCAGACCCCGGCCCGCTGCCAACGTCGTAACAGCCCGGCCACTGCCGGCCACGACCCATACCAGGGCGGCACGTCCCTCCACGGTGCTCCGACCCGGATCCGCCACCGGATCCCGTCGATCAACTGCCGTTTACTGAACAGCGACGGACGACCCGACCGGCGTGGCTTGGGCAGCAACGGTTCCAGCGTTGCCCACTGCGCGTCGGTCAGGTCATGCCGTCGTGTCACCGCTATGGTGTCCACGAGGTCTCCGGTGCAGGTTCTTCTTGGTCGATGAACCAACTACCGGAGACCTCACTTGTTGTCGATCTCCGACACGCACAAACACGTCAGGGCAGTTCAGACCACACACCCGACTTCGATACAGCCCCTAGGTGACTGGTGTTAAACGATGGTCTGGCCCGGAGGGCCAGACCATCGTTTTATGTCTATTTCAGGTAGTATGCGTGGGTGGCGTTGGGTA
>NZ_JBVJIJ010000079.1:0-6255 GCF_055586325.1 Dactylosporangium sp. NPDC051087
CAAACGCATGCAATACCGCCACGGCCTCTTCGACAGCTACCTCACCGCCACCGGCCTATCCCCACCCAAACCCTGACCCCGAAAGGTCTCTAGAGCCGGGTTCTCTGTGGGGGCGCCGCAGCAGCCGCCGCTGCCCTCGATCGTGGCCACCTCGGTCGGGGCGTTGCTGTTGCAGACACCGGTCTCCGGCAGGGCCAGCTGCACGTCGCGGGCCGCGGTCCAGTCGCCGGCGAGGGCGGCGACGACAGAGCGGGCCTGCTCGTAGCCGGTGGCGAGCAGGAACGTCGGCGCGGCCGTACGACTTGACGCCCACAGCGAAGTAGCTCGCCTCGGGGTGGGTGAGCTCGTCGACGCCGTGCGGCGGCACGGTGCCGCAGGAGTGCTCGTTCGGGTCGATGAGCGGGGCCAGGGCGCGGGTCGAGCCGAGGATCGGGTCGAGGTCCAGCCGTAGCTCGGCGACAATGCCGTGGTCGGGGCGGAACCCGGTGGCGGCGACGATCCGGTCGGCGGTGATGTCGCTCGTACCGTCGAAGAGCCGCGCCCGGTCGCCGTCGACGGTGACCGCCTGGACGGAGAATCCGGTGACGAGTTCGACGGTGCCGTTCTCGACGTGCTCGCGCAGCCGGGAGCCGATCGCGCCGCGGGCCGGCAGCGCGTCGGCCGCGCCGCCGCCGTAGGTGCGGTCCGGGCTGTCGGTGCGGATCGCCCATACGACGCTCGTGCCCGGCTCCTGCCCGGCCAGCTCGGCGAGGGACAGCAGCGTGTTCGCCGCCGAGTGCCCGGCGCCGACGACGACGGTGCGCTGGCCGGCGAACCGGTCGCGGTCGGCGCCGAGGACGTCGGGCAGGGCGTGCTCGACGAACCCGGCCGCGGCGCGTTCGCCGCGGGCGGGGACGCCGGATGCGCCGAGGACGTTGGGGGTGGTCCAAGTGCCGGAGGCGTCGATGACCGCGCGGGCCAGGACGTCGTCGCCGTCAGCGAGCCGGACCAGGAACGGTGCCTGCTCGCGGCCGGTTGTCCGGACCCGGTCCAGACCGAGTCGGGTGACGGCCTCGACCTGGGCGCCGTACCGTACGTGCGGCTTGAGTGCGGGCAGGTCGGCGAGGGGCTGGAGGTAGTCGGCGGCGAGCTGACCACCGGTGGGCAGGACCTCCGGGTCGGGTTCGACCCAGCCGGCGTCGAGCAGGAGGCGGCGGGCGGCGGCGTCGATGTTGTACCGCCAGGGGGAGAACAGCCGCACGTGTCCCCACTGCCGCACGGACGCGGCGGGGCCGTCGCCGGCCTCCAGGACGAGGAACGGCAGGTCCCGTTCGGCGAGGTGGGCGGCGGCGGCGAGACCGACCGGTCCGGCGCCGATGACGACGACTGGCGACGTGTTCACGGTATGGCTCCTGTCTTGAGAAATGTCGAAATACGTGGGCGCAGTCCGGCGCTGCCGGATGTGCGAAATGGTCAGGTGATGTGCGGGCTGCGGCGTTCGATGACGACCACGTCGCGCCAGCGGTTGCCTTGCGATGCGTGCTGGCCGACGCGTTCCCGGACGCCGACGGTGCGGAACCCGGCGGCGCGGTGCAGCGCGAGGCTGGCGGTGTTCTCCGGAAAGACCCCGGACTGGATGGTCCAGATTCCGGCCGCCTCGGTGGAGGCGACGAGCGCGTCGAGCAGCGCCCGCCCGACGCCGCGGCCTTGTGCCGCCGGGTCGACGTACACGGAGTGCTCCACCACGCCGGTGTACACCGCCCGCGCCGAGATGCGGGAGACTGCGACCCAGCCGAGCACAGCACCGGTGCCGTCGCCGGCGACGAGGCGGTGCTCGGGGAGCTTGCCCGTGTCGAAGGTGGCCCAGTCGGGGGCGATGTGTTCGAAGCTGGCGTTGCCGCCGTCGATGCCGGCCTGGTAGCTGGCGAGGACAGCCTTGGCGTCTGCCGGTGTCATCGCCCGGATCATGCGCAGTCTCCGATCGGGGTGGGTGCCGGTCGGCCCATGACAACGTCCGCGGCTGATGGGAAGCAGCCGATGCACGCCTGGTTGATCCGGTAGTGCCGGGCGTTGCCGACCGGTTCGACGAGGACGAATCGGACCTCGGTGAGGATCTTCAGGTGCTGCGAGACCGTCGACTGCGCCAGCCCCACTGCCTTCACCAGGTCGCCGACGCTCATCGGCCGTCCCTGCCGGGCCAGGTACTCCACGATCTGCACCCGTGACGGGTCCGCAAGGGCCCGGAACCACGACGCGTACGTCTCCGCCATCCCCCGGTCGAGGAGCTCGGTCACCATCCACCACCATCATCGTTTATCGCCGATCTACGATGAAACTGTAGTCGACGGTGTGCCGATGAGCCATCCCGTCGCAGCCACGCGCCGGGCCGCCGCGGTGAGTGTCGCCGTTTCGACGCGATCGGCGGTGTCGGCCGGACTGTGGTAGCCGGCCATCCCAGCCCCGATGCCGACTGCCGCGAACCCCGCGGCCGCGTACCGGCGGTTGTCCGACGCGACCGGCCCGGCCACGAGGGGGAGGCCGGTGTGCCTACCGGCCTGGTCGAGCGCCGCCAGGAGCCCGTGTGCGGGCCCGCCGGCCTCGACCGCGGCGGCCTGGTTGAGGTGCCCGGCGCCGTCCACATTGACGACGAGGGGAGTGGCTCCGGCCCGGCGCAGTTGCGCGGCGTGGTGGGCGGAGCCGAGCGCGCCGGCCTCCTCGCCGTCCAGCAGCGCCACCGACAGCCCGATGCCGTCCGGCAGGACCGCTGCGAGAACGCGGGCGGCCTCGAGGACGACGGCGACGCCGCTGCCGTTGTCGGCCGCTGCTGGCTGTCGCAGCCCTGGATGGTCGCCGACACCGTCGTAGTGCGCGGTCAGCAACAGATCCGGCCGGCCGGCCGCGGCGGTGCGCCAGCGGGCATGGACGTTGACGGCCGGGACGGCCAGGCGGCGGATCGGCGTGTTCGCCGCGAACCCGCCACCGGCTTCGACGGCCGCGTGCGTGCTGGTGTCCAGGGTGAGGATTGGCAGTGGACCGGGGTTCGGCCCGGCGAGCATCGTGTACTGCCAGCCGTCCGCGTCCACGCCCCGGCCGAGCAGCAGCCCGAGCGCGCCATGCGCGTAACCGTAGGCGTCGAACAGCGTCATCCCCACCGGGACCAGCAGCCATCGGCCGGTCGGGTCGCCCAATCCGGCGACGGCCAGGTCGCCGCGGCGGACCAGCGGCCGGTCGGCCGATGCCAGGTGCACGGCCACTTCACGGCCGAAGGTGAGGTGGCGGGCGGTGGTGCCGTCGTGCCATCGGACGGTCGGCACGGTGTAGACCTCGGGCACATGCGAGACGGTGAACGGTTCGAACGTCACCGTCGCCCCGAGATCGTCGAGGTGCTGCGCGAGCCAGGCGTGGGCAGCGGCCCCGCCGGTCGTGCCGACCCGCCGCCCGGCGAACGGCTCGGCGGCCAGGGTGGCGACGGTCGCGGTCATCCGCTCGCCGGACACCGCTTCCAGGAGTTCGCCGAGCGTGTCGAGCGCGGCGGCCGGCAGGCCGGTGGTGCTCATCCGCAGCAGCCCGCGCCGGACGCGACTGACTCGGTCCTCGCCACGGTGCCGCAGCAGGCACCCTCGGCCTTCGCCTCGGCGATCGTGCCGCAGCACGGGCCGCTCGCAGCGGCCGACTCGGCCAGCTCGGTCGGCTCGGGCAGAGTGAGGGTGGCCTGCGGCGGGTTCCCGCAACAGCCGCCGGTCACCGCCACCGTGAGCGCCGTCGCCGGGTCGCCGGCGAATCCACCCTGGGCGGGGGACTGGGTCTGGATGTCGGACATGATCATGCTCCTTCAACGATCGATGGACGTGCTCGACGGGCAAGGTGAGCGGGCAGGTGCTCAGCGCAGCGGAACCCAGGAGCGGGCCTGTGTGACGGTGCGCTCGTGACGGCGGCGGGCGCGCTCATCGGCGGTGGTGACCTCGGCGCAGCTGTCGCAGAACTGCACGCCCGACGGCCGCATGGCGCGGCGGCGAAACCGGATCATGGTTGTAGCTCCCTGTTTGGACATTGGTCGAACTAGACGTTTATCGAATCAGAGAGTTGCACGCTGTTTCGAGATCTGTCAACCTAGAGGCATGTCGAAGCAAGCCGGGCTGCTCACCCTCACCGACCTCAACGCCGCTGACGCCCCGTGCTGCCCGCCGCTCGCTCAGCGCCGCATCCCGGCCGAGACCGCGGCGGTGCTCGCGCCCGCGTTCAAGGCTCTCGGTGACCCGGTCCGGCTCCAGCTGATGTCGATGATCGCGTCGGCGGAGGGCGGCGAGGCGTGCGTGTGCGACCTCACCCCGGCGTTCGAGCTCTCCGGCCCGACGATCTCCCACCACCTGAAGACCCTGCGCGAAGCGGGACTCGTCGATGCCGAGCGGCGCGGCACCTGGGTCTACTACCGGGCCCGGCCCGGCATCATGCGGCAGCTCGCCGCGCTGCTCACCGTGACCGCCTGACGGCGGCGCATCGAACCCGGGCCGCCCGCCGTCGAGAGGTGCTTCAGACCGGCTCGAGGCGGCCGAGGCGGGCGACGGCGCGGCGGTCGGTGGAGCGGCGCACGATCGTGACCACCTCCCAGGCCAGCAGGGCGACCAGCGCGATGAGGACGCCCGCGCCCACCGTCATGGACCTCCGGTCGGACTGGCGGGCGGTGCTGCCGTCGGCGAACACTTCCAGGTCCGCGACGTCGAGACGGACCTCGTGGCTGTCGCCGCTTCCGCCCGGCTGCACCGCCGTCGCGCCATTGTGGTCGACCTCGGCCACCGTGCCGTTCACCTCGCGGCCGTCGACGCTCCAGCGGGCCGCGCACGACAGGTGGAAGCCCGTCATCTCGCTGCCGCTGTCGACGCAGGTGCCCACGTGTGCGGTGGTCAGCGACCCGCCGCGGAGGTATTCGCCGAGGCCGCCCCGGGTGGTGAGCAGCGGGACGAGGAGGAAGAGGCAGATCCCGACCAGGACCCACCGTGCAGCTCTGACCATGCTTCCGTCCTCACCTGGATGGGCGCCGGTCGTATGGTACGGGCCCGAGGCGACCGGCGCAGGCCCGTCCACAGGTCAGGTGTGCCCCTGGGGCGTGACGGGGTCACGGTGTTCGGCCAGGCTGTGCAGCCACAGGGTCAACGCCCTGGTGCGCTCCAGTTCGAAGGCCGTCCGGGCCCGTTCGGCACCGAACAGTCCTGCCAGCGCCGTGGTCGAACGTTGCTGCCGCCGGATGGTGACGAGGCTGTTGTGGACGTACGCCTCGAACGTCTCCGGATCCGCTGCCTCGATGGCGAGCAGTCCACGCAGGTAGATGTCGTTGCCGGAGGATGCCGCGCCGGTGCCCGTCAGCCATTGCCGTTGCCGCCGCCGGCCGGCTGTGGTCAGCGCGCACAGTGGCCGGTTCTTCTTCACGTCCGGTGTCGGGGCCCGCAGGGTGACGTGTCCTGACCGTTCCAGGCGGGTCACGGCGCCGAGGACCCGTTGCAGGTCGACCCGGTGGTCGTCGCCGAAGATCTTCGTGTGCCATTGATGCAGCTCGTACGCGGTGCCGGACCGCGCCCCGAGCAGGACGAGGATGGTGTTCTCCAACGTTGTGGTCACACGTGCCTCGGCATCACGAAGCGGTGGCGGCCGGCACCGCCAGCGGCGTCGGAGCGGACCTGGGGCGCCGCCGGTGCTGGACCGACGCGAGGATCTCCGCGGCGCGCGTCGCCGTGTTCGACAGCAACGACGAGCTGATGCCGTGCGTGTGTTCGGTGCCGCCCTGCAGGTAGATGCCGGCCCGTACGCCGGCGTCGGTGCGGATGCGGTAGTCGCGTTCGACGACGGCGCGGCCCAGCTCGTCCCGATGGCAGTCGGCGGCGATCGGGCCGAGCAGCGGGAACGGGTCTGCGGGGGCGTAGCCGGTGGCGCAGACGAGGGCGTCGGCGTCCAGGACGGTGTGCTCGCCGGTCAGCATCGACTGCACGGTCGCGCGCACCCGGTCGCCTGGCCGCTCGTCCGCGGCGACGAGGCGGGAGACGTTCAGCATGCGCAGCCGCCGCGTGCCGAGCACCTGCTCCCGGTAGGCGCGGCGGTAGAGGGTCTCGATGAGGTCGGTGTCCACGACGGAGTAGTTGGTGTTGGCGTGGTAGCCGAGCAGCATCGACTTGACCTGGGCCGGCGCGCCGAAGTAGTCGTCGACGGCGAGGGGGTCGAAGATGCGGTTGGCGAAGGGGCTGTCGTCGGCGGGGCTGTAGCCGTACCGGGACAGCACCGCGCAGA
>NZ_JBVJIJ010000080.1:0-6239 GCF_055586325.1 Dactylosporangium sp. NPDC051087
AAACGCATGCAATACCGCCACGGCCTCTTCGACAGCTACCTCACCGCCACCGGCCTATCCCCACCCAAACCCTGACCCCGAAAGGTCTCTAGAGGACCGGGTGGTGCAGCCGGGGCGGCGGGTCGTGAGCGTGGCCACGCCAGCACCAACACCGCGACGAGGAACGTGACCACCTTACCGAGGGCCAGGTTGAGTGCGGTGGTCGGAAGCCAGTTAGGGATCAGCTTGACGAAGAAGAACCATCTGAACATGCCGGAGCCGCCAGGGTCCGCGTAGAAGACGGCGCCGGTGAACCACCCCGGTGTGAAGAAGGCGGTGCACACCACGATCCAGAACAGCACCCAGGCGACAGTCACGGCCGCCTCTGACTCGGTGCGCGAGTCCACGAAGTACTGCCACACGCCAAAGGCGATCATGAGCACGCTCACGATGAGGGTGATAGCCACACCGAGCGTCATCGGCCCCGTGGGCGGTGGCCCATAGCCGGGATAGTTGGGCTCGAACTGATCGTTGATCGATCTGATCACAGGGGCGGCGACTACCGCGGCAGCGATGCCCATGGCCGCACTCAGCAAGATGAGCACACTTGCCCAGACCTGGTAGGAGCGGTGCTGTGGCACCGAGGGGTTCATCATGGCCCTACCATCCAGCGTCGTAGCCGGTAGGGGTCTGCGGACGGCCTCGCCGTTAGGGCCCCGCCGCGACCACAACGGTCGACTTCCCGACCGTATCCATATCGAGAGTTGTCACACATGTCTGTCACCGTACCGGCACGCAGCGCTAGCATGGCCCGCTGTTCCATGAATGCCGAACTGAGCACCTCGACCCCGTGGACAGAGCGGCACCATCCCCGGCCGGCCCGCTGTCCGGCACGCGGCAGGCACAGCCGACATTGCAGAGTTCCCCGCCTGCCCGACCCGCCTTGCGGACGCCCTGTTCGAGCCGACCGAGGCCGCGCTGGTCGACGATGACCTGCACCATCACCCCCGACGGTAGGACTGATGAAACCGCAGGTCATGGCAGATGTTTTTTGTCGGACGACGCCGACAAAATCCTACTTTGCCGATAGAATTTACAGAATCCGAACAGAGCGTTCCACTTTGGATCTTCACCATCGTCCATAGTGGATGGATGCGAAGATTGCCAGCCGTATTGGCCGCCGCCGCCCTCGCCACTGCGGCCGCGTTCGTCGGCCCCGCCACTCCGTCCGCCTCGGCTGTGGCCGCCGCCACGCCACCCAACATCGTGTTCGTCCTCGTCGACGACCTGGCCTGGAACCTGGTGCAGTACATGCCCCAGGTGCAGCGCCTACAGACCGACGGTACGACATTCACCAACTACACCGTCACCGACTCGCTGTGCTGCCCGTCGCGCTCGTCGATCTTCACGGGGAAGTTCCCGCACGACACCGGAGTCTTCACCAACGGCGGCTCCGACGGCGGCTTCAACGTGTTCCGCAACCGCGGCAACGAGTCACACACCTTCGCCACCGCCCTGCAGGCGCAGGGGTACACGACCGCCTTCATGGGCAAGTACCTCAACGGGTACCTCCCCCGGGACCTGTACACGCCGCCCGGCTGGACCGAGTGGTACGGCGCGGGCGACGCATACAACGAGTACAACTACAACCTCAACGAGAACGGCACCCTGGTCCACTACGGCAACACCGACGCCGACTACCTCACCGACGTCGTCGGCGCCAAAGGCAGGTCGTTCATCCAGCGCGCCGCAGCGGCGCAGAAGCCGTTCCTGCTCGAGATCTCCACGTTCGCGCCGCACGGCCCGTTCACGCCCGCTCGCCAGGACCTCGACAAGTTCCCCGGCCTGACCGCGCCACGCACGCCCGCCTGGAACACCCTGCCAACGAACGCGCCGACCTGGCTGGCCGGCAACGGCCCGCTCACCACCGCCGAGATCACGAAGATCGACACCGACTTCCGCAAGCGCGCCCAGTCCGTCCAGGCCGTCGACCGGATGATCGCCGGTCTGCGCCAGCAGCTCACCGCCTCCGGCGTCGCCGGCAACACCTTTGTCGTCTTCAGCTCCGACAATGGGTTCCACATGGGCGAGCACCGCCTTGTGGAAGGCAAGCAAACCGCGTTCGACCACGACATCGTGGTGCCGCTGGTGATCGCCGGCCCCAGCGTCCCCGCCGGCACGAGCCGCCCGCAGATCGTGCAGAACATCGACCTGGCCCCCACGTTCCAACGCATCGGCGGCGCGCCCGTCGCCGGCGACGTCAACGGCCGCAGCCTCTTCACGCTGCTCACCGGCGGGCAGACCGCACCGTGGCGCACCGGCTCGCTCATCGAGCATCACGGCCCGGGCACCAGCGCCGACGACCCCGACGCGCAGGATGCCCGCAACGGCATGCCGACCACCTACGAGGCGCTGCGCACGGCGACCTACACCTACATCGAATACGACAACGGCGAACACGAGTACTACGACCGTGCCACCGACCCGCACCAGCTGCGCAACACCTATGCAGGGCTCACCCCCGCCCGCAAGACAAGCCTGCACGCTGACGTCGACGCCCTGAAGAACTGCCACACCAACGCGTCCTGCTGGACCGCCGGACACGTCAGCTGAAACAGATCCTGGGACGGGGGCCGTGACACGGCTTCCGTCCCAGGCACCGGACAGGATTCCTCCGCACCGCCGACCCCGCCCAGTCCAGACAACGCCTGGAGGCTCTGACCCGCCGCGACTCCTGCCACAGCCCACACTGTTCGGCGGGTTGTGTTGTCGGGGGTGTGGCGGGGCCGTGACGGCGGACCGGATCGCGGTCGGCGGGATGCCCCTGGTGCTGGTGGCATTGGCGCTGTACCGGGCACGCCCGGCACTCCAGTGCTGCAACGTCGGGCGGGTGATCTGCTCCTGATTCCGTCTTGCGTGTAGGGCGAGGCCTCTCCTGCAGTTGTCTCTGTGAGTCAGCCGGCACTGGGATGGGCGAGGCGGCGGGTGGTGCCGGGACCACGGCCTGCTCGCAGACCCGGGTGGACGGTTGTCGCCCTCACGCCGGGCCTCGTCTCTGCCCTACCAGGCCTGGCCGGCGTCGACGCCCAGCACCAGGAGTCGCCGGAGTTCCCGGTCGAACGTGGCCTCGTCGGTGACCCGGGCGCGGAACGGCACGTGGATGTCGTGGTGCCGGTGTGTGGTTTCGGCACGCAGGGTTAGCCCGTCAGCGGCTACGGCGATGGGGACCAGCCGGGCCCCGGCGGCGGTCAGGGCCGGGTCGGTCAGCGCACCGAATCGGTGCATGAGAGTGCCCTGGTGCCGGGCGAGACTTATCAGGAGTTCCGCCTCGAGCACAGCGAGCGGGTCCGGGCGGGCGGCACGGTAGGCCGCGACCGGCACTACGGCGGCGGCCTCATGCCGGTCGAGGTGCACTCGGTCGGGCTCGATCGTCCACAGGGCGACCGGCGGCAGGCCGAGAAGGGCCATGGCGGTGCCGTCATCGCCGCTGGAGGAGAGGAGGGCGGGGTCGAAGCGGCGGACCGTACCGGTCACGACCACTCGGGTCCGCACCCGGGCGCGGACCGGTATCGGCACCAAGCGGGTGAGGTGGAGCTGGACGGCGCCGCGTTTGCCGCGGCTGGCGACCAGCAGCCCGCCGAGGGAGGTCATTGCGTCGACAGCGACGACCACGGCGCCGTCCGAGAGAACGGCATGCCCGTCGATGAGGTCGGCACCGCCACCGCCCGCCTCCAACCGAAGCGAGGTACATGCGGTGAAGGCCGACCGAACCTCGACCGCATCGGGTGACGGACCGGCGTCGACGAGTGCCGACGTCGGCCTGGATTCGCTTGCCATACCGGCCCCTCATGCCGCAGTCGTCTTGGGTAACCCACCATAGTAGGTAAGGCTTACCTTACTCAAGCCGCTGCGTCGCGCCAGGGACCGGCCGTCGGCTACCTCAGCGCGATGTCAGGCCGGCCGGTAGGTCAGGCAGTCGCTAGCCGTGGCGCCAGGACCGACCTGGACAGACGGCGCGGTACAGGCCAGGTTGGTATTGTGAGCACAATCAGTGCGGGCGCACGCACCGACGCTGCCAGTAACGTCCGCAATACCCCCCTGTACCGACGACTCGACAAATGTCGCGCAGGAAGCGTCCCGTCCGGCCGCCGCGACGGTCACGGCGGGCGCATGACACCCACCGTCGTTGAAGCTGCATGTGACGGCGGTGCACTCACGCACGGCGGGCATAGCTAACAGGGTCTTCATAATTCCTCCCTCACTGTCTCTCACCTTCGATCCACCAAGGTGTGATCACGGCCAACAATAACCGGAAAAACGCCCGGCGGCACCTTCCGCCACGGTGATATGCGAGCGACCCCGGGTGAGAATTGCCTGCTGGGAGCACCTGAGGCGATGACTGAGGAATGCCCGAGATTTTCGCCGATGACGTCTAGACATGAAGGTAAGGCTTCCTTTTGTTTCCGCCCTAGAAAGGTAAGTATGCTTTTTTATGGCATACTGGAGGGAGTGGTTTGCGGCATGCACTCGCGGCGAGCTTGGCCCTTGGCTGCCCATCGAAGGTCACCCTGACTGCTGAGGTTCAACCGGGCCCTGGCACAAGTTCCGAATGCCGTTGGTGATCTGGGGGTTCGTCGTCGGTTGTGGCGCAGAAGAGCGGTGAAGACGGCCCAGGTCGTCGACGCGACGACTGGCAGCTGTTGGGCGAGTCGCATGATGTTGGTGCCGCCGGGGGTGAGAACGGGTGCGACGTGCGTCTTCGCGAGTCTGCGGTATCAGCATCGGCGTGAACCATGTACATGGGCAGGCTCCGCGACAGTGGCCTCGCCTCGCATCCTGTGCGGAGACGTAGCGGCGTCTCCACTCGGGGAGTCAGCTACCGTGCTCGGTTCTAGAGCTGGATCTCCTGCAGCGGTTCGGGCACCAACAGCAGGTGCCGACCTTGGCCATCAACATTCCGCGCGCTGCTGCCGAAACGTGCAGGCACGGCAGTCCGCTCGCCGAGACAGTACCGAACAGTCGCGGCTTATCGTCCGCGACCATCGGCTTCCACAGCGGGCTGATCGTCCCTTGTGGATAGGTGACGGCATCGTTCTGCCAGTCGACGTGAAAGTCTTCCTTGGCGAACCCCGTGAGGAACGTGCAGTACGGGCGTTCCATTGCGCGCCGCAACACCTCGGCTGCGAACGCGGTGGCTGCCGCCGCGCGTGAGGGCAACACGGGTCACGCCACGCCGGCGTGCGTAGCCGCCACCAGTCAGCGCGCCCGGCAGCATCCACTCGGCGAGCGATACCAGTAAAGGCGGCTCGGCGACACCTTGAGATGCCGTGTGGGTGCCGAGGCGCTGACCCAACTCCTGCCAGCTATCGAGATCGGCTGCGCGGTCGCGGTGAAGCCCCGCTCTGGGGCCGGGTATTTTGCCGTTTCCGTTGCCGCGTACGCGTGCGGAGCACCTGTCGGGGGCAATGACGATCCGATGGTGGCGGTGTACCGATCCGGGCAGCGTGCCGGCGAGTCGCGGCGGCGGCCACTACCAAGACCCAGCCTTGGGGCGGTGTCAGCGCTGGGGGCGGTATCACTGCCTAGCGGGCCGAGGATATTCCGGTGCGCCGCGCGGGTCGGCTCCTCGCCGGCGGGACGACGTCGGCGCAGAGCTCTGCCGCCGCGGGTCACGTCCGTGCAGACCGGCTGGGCAGGTGTAGTCGTGTGGTGTCGGGGGCAGACCGGGTGGCCGGCGGCACCGGTCGCGGGCGGGCGCGGGGTGCAGCAGCGCGGTACCACTGCCAGCAGAACACCGTGATGAGGGCCAGGTCGAGCAGGTCACCGCCGTAGTACATGACCTGGGCGCCGGTCCGCGCCCGGTCGGTCGGCACGCCGACCGGTGGATGGGCGTAGAGGTATTTGGCGAGTATGTCGTGTGCGGCCAGGAACGCCACGATCACGACGGCGCGGGTCCGGCGGGTTGGGCGGTGGGGTGCCGGGTCGACACCGATGACGGCGGCGGTGAGCAGGTATCCGGCTGCGGCGATGTGGGCGTGCACGGCCAGATGCAGCCATGGGCGGGTGTCCATCAGCCGATACAGGCCGGTGTCGTACAGCAGCCACAGGCCACCGACGTTCAGGGCCGCAGCGGTCGCCGGATGGGTAAACGCGCGGGCCGGACCGCCCGGGTTCGACGTAATTCGCTGGCCTGGAGAGCCGAATTCTGGTCCTGACCTGGTTGGACATGGGTAGGACCGCCTGGAGAGCGTTTCTCTAGG
>NZ_JBVJIJ010000081.1:1432-4854 GCF_055586325.1 Dactylosporangium sp. NPDC051087
CGTCGGGTTTGGTGTTGGTTGAGAATTGCACAGTGGATGCGAGCATCTTTAAAGCTTTTTTGTGGTCAAGTTGCTGAGGGCGTACGGTGGATGCCTTGGCACCAGGAGCCGATGAAGGACGTGGGAGGCCGCGATAGGCCTGGGGGAGCTGTCAACCGAGCTGTGATCCCAGGGTGTCCGAATGGGGGAACCCGGCACCAGTCATGTGGTGTCACTCCCGCCTGAACACATAGGGCGGGTAGAGGGAACGCGGGGAAGTGAAACATCTCAGTACCCGCAGGAAGAGAAAACAACAGTGATTCCGTGAGTAGTGGCGAGCGAAAGCGGATGAGGCTAAACCGTGGACGTGTGATACCTGGCAGGGGTTGCGTTTGCGGGGTTGTGGGACATGTCTTGGTCATGCTGCCATGTGACCGCACAGTCAGAAAATTCGTGGTTAGTCGAAGTTCGCTGGAAAGCGGCACCGTAGACGGTGAGAGTCCGGTAGGCGAAAATCGCGGGTCTGTGTTGGTGTGTTCCCGAGTAGCGGCGGACTCCTGTAATCTGCCGTGAATCTGCCAGGACCACCTGGTAAGCCTAAATACTCCCTGGTGACCGATAGCGGACGAGTACCGTGAGGGAAAGGTGAAAAGTACCCCGGGAGGGGAGTGAAATAGTACCTGAAACCGTGCGCCTACAATCCGTCGGAGCGTCCTGATTTCGGTCAGGGGTGACGGCGTGCCTTTTGAAGAATGAGCCTGCGAGTTAGTGATACGTGGCGAGGTTAACCCGTGTGGGGGAGCCGTAGCGAAAGCGAGTCTGAATAGGGCGTTCAGTCGCGTGTCCTAGACCCGAAGCGGAGTGATCTAGCCATGGGCAGGCTGAAGCGCGGGTAAGACCGCGTGGAGGGCCGAACCCACCAACGTTGAAAAGTTGGGGGATGACCTGTGGTTAGGGGTGAAAGGCCAATCAAACTCCGTGATAGCTGGTTCTCCCCGAAATGCATTTAGGTGCAGCGTCACGTGTTTCTTGCCGGAGGTAGAGCACTGGATGGCCTAGGGGGCCTACAAGCTTACTGAAGTCAACTAAACTCCGAATGCCGGTAAGTGAGAGCGTGGCAGTGAGACTGCGGGGGATAAGCTTCGTAGTCGAGAGGGAAACAGCCCAGATCACCAGCTAAGGCCCCTAAGCGTGTGCTAAGTGGTAAAGGATGTGGGGTCGCATAGACAACCAGGAGGTTGGCTTAGAAGCAGCCACCCTTGAAAGAGTGCGTAATAGCTCACTGGTCAAGTGGTTCCGCGCCGACAATGTAGCGGGGCTCAAGCACACCGCCGAAGCTGTGGCATTCACACAATAACCCGGCCTGATGGTTCGCCTGAGGGTCCAGGTGTGTGGATGGGTAGGGGAGCGTCGTGTCACCGGTGAAGCGGCGGAGTGATCCAGCCGTGGAGGTGACGCGAGTGAGAATGCAGGCATGAGTAGCGAAAGCAGGGTGAGAAACCCTGCCGCCGGATGACCAAGGGTTCCAGGGCCAGGCTAATCCGCCCTGGGTGAGTCGGGGCCTAAGGCGAGGCCGAGAGGCGTAGTCGATGGATAACGGGTTGATATTCCCGTACCCGCGTAGAAGCGTCCATGCTGAACCTTCATGTACTAACCTCCGGATTCCTTGATGCCTTCGGGTGGATGGGTTGATGTTGGGAACTTGTGGGGTAGTAGGCAAGCGATGGGGTGACGCAGGAGGGTAGCTGGACCCGGCCGGTGGTTGTGCCGGGGCAAGCGTGTAGCCCGCAGTATAGGCAAATCCGTACTGCATTGAGGGTGAGACGTGAAGCGGAGCCGTTTCAGGCGAAGTCAGTGATCCCATGCTGCCGAGAAAAGCCTCTAGCGAGTTTCGAGCGGCCCGTACCCCAAACCGACACAGGTGGTCAGGTAGAGAATACCGAGGCGATCGGGCGAACTGTGGTTAAGGAACTCGGCAAATTGCCCCCGTAACTTCGGGAGAAGGGGGGCCACCGATGGTGAGACCACGTGCTGGTGGAGCGGTTGGTGGCCGCAGAGACCAGGGGGAAGCGACTGTTTACTAAAAACACAGGTCCATGCTAAGTCGTAAGACGATGTATATGGACTGACGCCTGCCCGGTGCTGGAACGTTAAGGGGACCTGTTAGTCCGTGAGGGCGAAGCGGAGAACTTAAGCGCCAGTAAACGGCGGTGGTAACTATAACCATCCTAAGGTAGCGAAATTCCTTGTCGGGTAAGTTCCGACCTGCACGAATGGCGTAACGACTTCCCCACTGTCTCAACCACAGGCCCGGCGAAATTGCACTACGAGTAAAGATGCTCGTTACGCGCGGCAGGACGGAAAGACCCCGGGACCTTCACTATAGCTTGACATTGGTACTCGAATTCGATTGTGTAGGATAGGTGGGAGCCGGTGAAGCGGCCACGCCAGTGGTTGTGGAGGCAAGCTTGAAATACCACTCTGTTGGATTTGGGTATCTAACTTCGGACCGTGATCCGGTTCAGGGACAGTGTCTGGTGGGTAGTTTAACTGGGGCGGTTGCCTCCTAAAATGTAACGGAGGCGCCCAAAGGTTCCCTCAGCCTGGTTGGCAATCAGGTGTTGAGTGCAAGTGCACAAGGGGGCTTGACTGTGAGACTGACAGGTCGAGCAGGGACGAAAGTCGGGACTAGTGATCCGGCACTGGCAGGTGGAAGCGGTGTCGCTCAACGGATAAAAGGTACCCCGGGGATAACAGGCTGATCTTCCCCAAGAGTCCATATCGACGGGATGGTTTGGCACCTCGATGTCGGCTCGTCGCATCCTGGGGCTGGAGTAGGTCCCAAGGGTTGGGCTGTTCGCCCATTAAAGCGGTACGCGAGCTGGGTTTAGAACGTCGTGAGACAGTTCGGTCCCTATCCGCCGCGCGCGTAGGATACTTGAGAAGGGCTGTCCCTAGTACGAGAGGACCGGGACGGACGAACCTCTGGTGTGCCAGTTGTTCTGCCAAGAGCACGGCTGGTTGGCTACGTTCGGAAGGGATAACCGCTGAAAGCATCTAAGCGGGAAGCTCGCTTCGAGATGAGGTATCCCACCCCTTGAGGGTTAAGGCCCCCAGTTAGACCACTGGGTTGATAGGCCGGAAGTGGAAGCCTGGTAACAGGTTTGAGCTGACCGGTACTAATAGGCCGAGGACTTGACCTCATACACAAAAGTTTTGAAGACAACGCATCCACTGTGTGATTCTGAACCAACACCCAACGCACCCCGCCCGGGGAAATCCAGGGTGGGTGTGCGGGGTTGACAGGTTCATAGTGTTACGGCGGCCATAGCGGAGGGGAAACGCCCGGTCCCATTCCGAACCCGGAAGCTAAGCCCTCCAGCGCCGATGGTACTGCACCCGAGAGAGTGTGGGAGAGTAGGACGCCGCCGGACAAAATTTCG
>NZ_JBVJIJ010000082.1:0-4208 GCF_055586325.1 Dactylosporangium sp. NPDC051087
AGGTTGGGTGCGGTTTTGTTGGTGGTGATGGCGGTGAGTGCGGTGGTGAGGTCGCGGGTGGTGGTGCCGATGATCACGGCCCGGTGATCGAAGTGGCTCCGGGTCGTGGACAGGGCATGCGCCACATCGGCGGGCCGCAGGTCGGGGTGTTCGGTGAGGTGGGTGTGCAGGGTCTTGGCCTGTGCGCGGAGCGCGGCGGGGGTACGCGCGGAGACGAGCCACGCCACAGGGGAATCCGCATCCGAAGCCGGGTCGGGGTCTGGGATGGGGACCGGTGCCGGGGCGGGTGGTTCCTCGAGGATGACGTGGGCGTTGGTGCCCGAGATGCCGAAGGCCGACACCCCCGCCCGGCGCGGCCGGCTGCCGGGCCACGGCGCGTTCTCGGTGAGCAGGGCGACCTCGCCGGCGTCCCAGTCGACGTGCGGGCTGGCGTGATCGGCGTGCAGGGTCTTCGGGAAGGTGCCGTGCCGCATCGCCTGGATCATCTTGATGACGCCGGCGACACCCGCCGCCGCCTGCGTGTGGCCGATGTTCGACTTCACCGAGCCCAGGCGTAGCGGACGGTCGCCGGGCCGGTCCTGGCCGTACGTGGCGAGCAGCGCCTGGGCTTCGATCGGGTCGCCCAGCGTGGTGCCGGTGCCGTGCGCCTCGACCGCGTCGACGTCCGCGGCGTCGAGCCCGGCGTTGGCGAGGGCCTGCCGGATGACGCGTTGCTGTGACAGGCCGTTGGGCGCGGTGAGGCCGTTGCTGGCACCGTCGTTGTTGATCGCCGAACCGCGGACCACGGCGAGGATCGGGTGGCCGTTGCGTTCGGCGTCGGAGAGCCGCTCCAGCAGCAGCATCCCGGCGCCCTCCGCCCAGCCGGTCCCGTCCGCACCGGCACCGAACGGCTTGCACCGCCCGTCCGGCGCCAGCCCCCGCTGCCGCGAGAAGGTGATGAAGATCGAGGGTGTGGTCATGACCGTGGCACCGCCGCTGAGGACGAGGTCGCATTCGCCGCTGCGGAGCGCCTGGCACGCCTGGTGCAACGCCACCAGCGACGACGAGCACGCCGTGTCCACCGTCACCGCCGGCCCTTCCAGGCCGAGGGTGTACGCCACCCGGCCCGAGGCGACGCTGCTCATCGCCGACGTCGCGAAGTAGCCTTCCAGGCCGCTGTCGGGGCGGGTGAGCAGCCGGGTGCCGTAGTCGTTGTAGATGACGCCGACGAACACGCCGGTACGGCTGCCGCGCAGGCTCGCCGGGTCGATCCGGCCCCGCTCGATCGCCTCCCACGCCGTCTCCAGCAACAGCCGCTGCTGCGGGTCCATCGCCGCCGCCTCACGCGGGCTGATCCCGAAGAACTCGGCGTCGAAGTCCGCGGCCTCCGCGAGGAAGCCACCCTCACGCGCGGACACGGTCCCCGGCCGGTCCGGGTCCGGGTCGTACAGGTCGGTGAGATCCCATCCCCGGCCCGCGGGCACCGGCGTGATCGCGTCGCCGCCGCCGGCGATCAGCTCCCAGAGGTCGTCCGGGGTGGCCACGCCGCCGGGGAAGCGGCACGCCATGCCCACCACCGCGATCGGCTCGTCGGCCGGCGACGACTCCCGCGCGACCGCGTCGGCCTCGCCGGATCCGGCTCCCTGCAACAGTTCCCGGACGTGCTCGGCCAGCCGGGCCGCCTCCGGGTAGTCGAAGATGACCGTCGCGGGCAGGACCAGACCGGTCGCGGCGTTGAGCCGGTTGCGCAGCTCGACGGCGGTCAGCGAGTCGAAGCCGAGGGCCTTGAACGGGCGGCGCTCGTCGAACGCCTCGCCGGCGCCGAGCCCCAGGACGGCGGACGCCTCGGCGCGCACCAGGTCGGTGGCCATGCGCTGCCGCTCGGTCCCGGTGGCCGCGGCGAACCGCTCCTGCCAGGGCAGGTCGGCGCCGGCCGTGGCGGACCGCCGGGGTGCCGCACCGGCCAGCGTCATCAGGACCGGTGCGAGCAGGCCCGCCCGCGCCTGGGCGCGCATCGCGGGCAGGTCCAGCCGCGCCGGCACGAGCACCGGCGCGTCGACGGCCGCCGCCGCGTCGAAGAGCGCCAGCCCGTCGAGGGTCGCCAGCGGCGCCAGCCCGCCCCGCGCCATCCGCGTGAAGTCCGCGTCGCTCAGCCGGGCCGTCATGCCGCCGGTGGGTTCCCAGAGTCCCCAGGCGAGTGCGGTGGCGGGGTGTCCGGTGGTGTGGCGGTGTTGGGCGAGGGCGTCGAGGAAGGTGTTGGCGGCGGCGTAGTTGGCTTGTCCGGGTGTGCCGATGGTGCCGGCGATGGAGGAGAAGAGGATGAAGGCGGTGAGGTCGGTGTCGTGGGTCAGTTCGTGCAGGTTCCAGGCACCGTCGACCTTGGCGCGTAGCACGGCGTCGACCCGCTCGGGCGTGAGCGACGCGACCGTGCCGTCGTCGAGCACCCCGGCGGCGTGGATCACCGCGCGCACCGGGTGCTCCGCCGGGACACTGCCCAGCACGTCGCGGAGCGCGGCCCGGTCGGCGGCGTCGCACGCGGCGACGGTCACCTCCGCGCCGAGCTCGGCCAGCTCGGCCAGCGGCCCCTCCAGCCCGTCGGCGTCGCGCCCCGACCTGCTGGTGAGCAGCAGGTGCCGGACGCCGTGCCCGGTGACGAGGTGACGCGCGAGCCGCAGGCCGAGACCCCCGGTGCCGCCGGTGATCAGCACCGTGCCGGCCGGGTCGTACGGCGTGGCGGGGCGCCCGTCCGCGGGCGCCGGTCGCAGGCGTGGCACGCGGACCGCACCGTCGAGCACCGCCAGCTGCGGCTCGTCGCCGGCCAGCGCGGCGCGCACCAGCTCCGGCGTCGCGGTGTCGTCGAGGTCCAGCACGACCAGCCGGCCGGGGTGCTCGGTCTGCGCGGACCGCAGCAGCCCCCACACGGGTGCCGTCGCCAGGTCGTGCATGTGCCCGGCGGCGGGTGCGGCACCGCGGGTGACGACGGCCAGCCGCATCCCGGCGAACGTCTCGTCGCCGAGCCACGCCTGCAGCAACGCCAGCGTCCAGTTGACGGCGGTGTACGCGCCGGTGACGGGCGACCCGCCGGTGCCGCGCGGCGGTGCGGCCAGCACCACGCCGGGCCGGTCCCCGCCGGCGGCGAGGTGGGCCCGCAGCGCGTCCAGGGCGGGATACGAGTCGAGGTCGGGCAGCTGCGGCGGCGGGTCGCCGAGGGCCGCGAGGACGAGGGGCCGTCCGGTCTCGGCTTCCGGCGCGGGGATCCATTCCGGCAGGTACACCCCGCCGTCGGCGAGCGCGGTGCGGGGCGCCGGCCGCAGCGCGAGCGAGGTCACGTCGGCGACCGGCGTGCCGTCGGTGGCGGTCATCGACACCCGCACGGTGTCCACCCCGGCGGGGGAGATGCGCACCCGCATGGTCGTGGCGGCCGCGGCGTACCGGCTGACCCCCGACCAGGCGAAGGGCAGCAGCATGCGGGCCGGGTCGTGGATCAGCCCGACGACGGGGTGCAGCGCGGCGTCGAGCAGCGCGGGATGCAGGCCGAAGCCGGCCGCGTCCTGCACGGCGACCTCCGCGTAGACGTCCTCGCCGTGCCGCCACGCCGCGCGCAGCCCCTGGAACGCCGGCCCGTACGCGTATCCGTGGTCGGCGAGGCGCTCGTACAGCTCGGCGACGTTCTCGGCGACGGCGCCCCGCGGTGGCCACTGGCCGGTCGCCGGGCGCGGCACGGAGCCGGCGGCCTCGACGGTGCCGGCGGCGTGCCGGGTCCAGGTGGATGCCGGGTCGTCGTCGTCCGGCCGCGCGAACAGCTCCACCCGGCGCCGTCCGGAAGGATCGGCGGGCCCGAGCACCAGCTGCGTCCGCAGCGCGGCTTCGCCCGGCAGTACCAGAGGAGCCTCCACCGTGAGGTCCCGCACGGCGGGGAGACCGGCCCGCGCGCCGGCGGCCAGCGCCAGCTCGACCATCGCCGCGCCGGGCAGCAGCACCGCTCCGCCGGCGACGTGGTCGGCCAGCCACGGGTGCAGGCGGTTGGAGATCCGGTTGGTGAACAGCACGCCGTCCGAACCGGCCACCGGCACGGCCGCGCCCAGCAGCGGATGGCTGGTGGCCTGCATGCCGAGGGCCGAGGCGTCGGTGTCCGCGGTGGGGTTGAGCCAGTGGTGTTGGTGTTGGAAGGGGTAGGTGGGGAGGTTGGTGGGTTGGGGGTTGGTGGGTTTGGGCCAGGTGGTGTGGTG
>NZ_JBVJIJ010000083.1:0-3992 GCF_055586325.1 Dactylosporangium sp. NPDC051087
TCGAGGCCGGCCATGCCGGGGGCGTCCGGACCGCGGCGGCTGACCAGGACGATCCTGGACGCACCTTCCGCAGCCAGCCACCGGGCGACGTGGACGCCGAGGGCGCCGGTACCGCCGGTGACCAGGACCGTCCCCGACGGACGCCAGCCCGGCGCCGCGGCGGCCTTCACGAGGCGTCGGCCGTGGACCTTGCCGGACCGGACCCGGACCTGGTCCTCGGCGCCGCCGAGCACGCCCGGCAGCAGGTTGAGGCCGGTCTCGTCGTCGAGGTCGACGAGGCCGCCCCACCGGCCGGGGTGTTCGAGGGCGACGACCCGGCCGAGGCCCCATACGGCGCGCTGGGCCGGGTCCGTTGCCGCGTCCCGGGTGACGCACCACAGCGGCGCGGTGACGGCCTGGGCGACAGTGAGCGCTTCGGCGGCGTCCGCGGGCGACGCGACGACACCCGCGAACGGGCCCGCCGGGATGTCGGCCAGGGTCGGGGCGGTCACCGTGTCGATGCCGGCGGCGGTCAGGGCGTCCGCGACGGCGGTGCCGCCGATGACGAGCCAGGTGCCGGTCGTGGTGACGTCGCGGGGCGGCAGTTCGGTCCACGTGTCGTGGTAGAGCCAGCCGTCGACGGTGGACCGCCGCCGCTGCCGCCACTGCGTCAGGGCCGGGACGACCGCGCCGAGGGTGTCCGCGTCGATGCCGAGGAGGTCGCTGAGGTCGCCGGACTCGACGGCGGCCCAGAAGTCGGTGTCGGCCTCGGTGGTGGGGCGCAGCGTCGGCCAGTACCGCTGCCGCTGGAACGCGTACGTGGGCAGGTCGACGCGGCGGCCCCCCGCGAAGATGGCTGTGCGGTCCGGGGACCAGCCGGTGACGTGGGCCTGGGCGACGGCGGCCATGAGCGTGGTGACCTCGTCGCGGCCCTTCCGCATCGCGGGGATCCCGTCGACCAGCGCGGACAGCACGCCGTCGGGGCCGACCTCCAGGAACCTGGTGACGCCCTTCGCGGTCAGCGAAGAGGCCGCATCGGCGAACCGGACGGTGCCGCGGACCTGCCGGACCCAGTACTCGGGGTCGGTCACGTCACCGGTCGACGTGACCGCGATCGGAATGGCCGGCGGGTTGAACGTGACCGTCGACAGGACCTCGCGGAACGCGTCGAGCATCCCGTCCATCCGCGCCGAATGGAACGCGTGGGACACCCGCAGCCGCTTGGTCTTCTCGAACCGGGCGGCAACCGTCAGGACCGCGTCCTCGTCGCCGGAGACCACCACCGCGTCGGGTCCATTCACCGCGGCGACCTCGGCGCCGTCGACCAGCGCCGCACGCACCGCCTCTTCGGTGGCCTGGACCGCGACCATCGCACCACCCGTCGGCAGCGCCTGCATCAGGCGACCACGCGCCTCGACAACCTTGCACGCGTCCGCCAAGGACCACACCCCGGCCACGTGCGCGGCGGCGAGCTCACCGATGGAGTGGCCGAGCAGGAAGTCGGGCTTGAGACCCCACGATTCGAGGAGGCGGTACAGCGCGACCTCGACGGCGAAGAGGGCCGGCTGCGTCCACCGCGTCTCGTCGAGTGCCGCCCCATCGACGTCGCGCAGGCCTTCGATGTGCGCGCACACCTCGTCGTAGGCTGCCGCGAACACCGGGAACGCCTGATGCAGGCCGCGTCCCATTCCGGGACGCTGGGCGCCCTGACCGGTGAACAGCATCGCCGAACCGCCGGCGCGGACGCTGCCGCGGACCACCGTGTCGCCGAGCAGGACGGCCCGGTGTTCGAGGCCGGACCGCTGCGCCAGGGAGTGGCCGACGTCCAACGCGTCCAGGCCGGTGACCGCCCGCAGCCGGTCCAGCTGCGCGTCGAGGGCCTCGGTGGTGTGGCCGGACACGAGCCAGGGAACGACCGGCAGCACCGCCCGGGGTGACTCGGCGGTCTCCTCGGTGGCGGGAGGTTGTTCGAGGATGACGTGGGCGTTCGTACCGGAGACGCCGAAGGACGAGACAGCGGCGCGGCGCGGCCGGTCGACGGCGGGCCAGGCCCGGGTCTCGGTCAGCAGTTCCACCGCGCCCGCGGACCAGTCCACATGGGACGACGGCGCGGTGACGTGCAGGGTGCGGGGCATCGTGGCGTGCCCGATCGCGAGGACCATCTTGATGATCCCGGCGACCCCGGCGGCGGCCTGCGTGTGGCCGATGTTCGACTTCACGGATCCGAGCCACAGCGGCTCGGCACGGCCCTGCCCGTAGGTCGCGAGCAGCGCCTGCGCCTCGATCGGGTCGCCGAGGCTGGTGCCGGTGCCGTGCGCCTCGACGGCGTCGACCTCGGTGGCGGCGATCCCGGCGGCGGCGAGCGCGGCCCGGATGACCCGCTGCTGGGCGGGGCCGTTCGGGGCGGTGAGCCCGTTGGAGGCGCCGTCCTGGTTGACGGCGGAGCCGCGGACGACGGCGAGGACGGGGTGGCCGTTGGCGACGGCGTCGCTGAGCCGCTCCAGGAGCAGGACGCCGACGCCTTCACCCCAGCCGGTGCCGTCGGCGTCGTCGGAGAACGCCTTGCAGCGCCCGTCGACGGACAGGCCGCGCTGCCGGGCGAACTCGACGAACACGCCGGGGGTCGACATGACGGTGACGCCGCCGGCGAGGGCGAGGCTGCACTCGCCGCGGCGCAGCGCCTGCGTCGCGAGGTGCAGCGCGACCAGCGACGCGGAGCAGGCGGTGTCGACGGTGACCGCGGGTCCTTCGAGACCGAACGTGTAGGAGAGCCGGCCGGACACGACGCTGGCGGCGTTGCCGGTGCCGAGGTAGCCCTCGACGTTCTCCTCGGCCTGGGTGAGGAGGTTCAGGTACTCCTGGCCGTTGGTGCCGACGAACACGCCGGTGGCGGTGCCGCGCATGCCGCGCGGGTCGAGGCCGGCGCGTTCGAAGACCTCCCACGACGTTTCGAGCAGCAGCCGCTGCTGCGGGTCCATGGCGAGGGCCTCGCGCGGCGAGATGCCGAAGAGCCCGGCGTCGAACTCGGCGGCGTCGTGGAGGAACCCACCGACGCGGGTGTAGGTGCTGCCCGGCCGGTCGGGGTCGTCGTCGAAGAGCGCGCCGAGGTCCCAGCCGCGGTCGGCCGGGAAGTCGCCGATGGCGTCCCGGCCGTCCAGCAGCAGCTGCCACAGGTCCTCCGGTGACGTGACGCCACCGGGGAAGCGGCAGCCCATCGCGACGATCGCGATGGGCTCCTGCTGGGCGGCCTCCAGTTCACGCAGCCGCTGCCGGGTCTGGGCGAGGTCTCCGGTCACCCATTTCAGATAGTCCCGGAGTTTGTCCTCGTTCATGACAACCCCACCCGTCGCCCGGGCTCACCTCATGACCGACCGAGTTCCTCGTGAATGAACGAGAAAAGCTCATCGTCCGTCGCCGCGTCGAATTGCAGAGAGGTGGCCGATTCTGATTCTGCTGTGCGCGCCTTGTCGAGCTTCGAAAGCATCACATGCAGGCGGGTACGGACGGCAGCGTGCAGATCATCCTCTGGGGAAATCACCGAAATCAGGGCCTCGACCTTGTCGAGGTCCGCGAGGATCGGTAGCTGGGGGTTTTCCGGTGCACCACCGGTCGCCTCGCCGAACAGGTACGCGGCGAGCGCCGCCGGGGTCGGGTAGTCGAAGACGGCGGTGGCGGGCACCTTCAGCCCGGTCCGGGCGGCGAGGCCGTTGCGGAACTCGACGGCGGTCAGGGAGTCGAATCCGAGGTCCCGGAACGCCTGTTCGGGGGCGACGAGTCCGGCGCCGCTGTGCCCGAGGACGGCGGCGGCCTGCTGCCGCACGAGGTCGAGCATGCCGGCGAGGTCCTCGTGCCGCGCGGGTTCCTCGTGTACGGGCGGTGCGTAGAGCCCGTCGATGAGCGGCGCGGGCCGTGTGGTGCTGAACGCGGGTCCGAACGACTCCCAGTCGATGTCGGCGACGACCAACGTGGCGTGGCCGCCGGTCCGGCCGAGGGCGGTGACGGCGGTGGCCGGG
>NZ_JBVJIJ010000084.1:0-3956 GCF_055586325.1 Dactylosporangium sp. NPDC051087
GCCATCGACCTCATCGCCCGATACGGCATCGCGCTACCGATCGTCGGTATCCTGGTCACGTTAATCCCGGCATCGATTTCGCTGCTCATCGCCTGAACTTTCGGTGTTGCCCACGGGCGTCCCAACGTATGACGGTGGATTGTCGGGACGGTCCGTTCCGCCGGTACGCGCGCTGTCCATCTCGGTAGGCTGCCGTGCGATCGGTGCAAGGCCGGTCGGTTGGTGGTTGTGCAGCGCAGGCGCCTCTGCACGCGAGGAGTGCTGGGCAACTTTGATCGGGGCGTGACTCGGACTCGGCCGTGTCTTCCGTCTGTACCGGCTCTGCCCAGGGACGGTGTGTGTTGGCACGTCACCGCGTTCCAGGTCGGGCTGCGGTGAGGCGGTATTTGACGAGTTCATCCGGTATGCCGGTGCGATGTGCTGTGCGGACGCCGCCTCCTGGTTCGCGTCGTTGCTGGTGTGTTCGGGGGGTGTCGTGTGGCTGGTTGGGTCGTGTCGGTGAATCTGCCAGTTTCGATGGTGTGAGATCGGCGTTGATCAGGTCGGTCAGCGTGGCGTAGTCAGCGCGGTCCGCGAGCCGGTCTGCGATCCTCGTCGAGGTCGTAGACAGCGACGGCGATGTCCGCGGTGGCCCGGTCGACCGCGGCGCGGATCTTGCGGCGGAGGACGATGGCGATTGCCTTACGACGCTGCTCGGCGCGCAGGTCGGCGCGGGCGGCGGCGGCCAGCGACCCATACAGGTCGAGGTGCGGGTTCGCTTTTGTGAGGGATCTGGCGCGGCGGGTGAGCCACGGATGCTGGAGCCAGTGCCCGATCGGTTCGTAGGCCGGGGTGGTCGGGGGCAGCGCGCCGTGGGCGCGGAGCCGGTCTCGGCGGGAGTTCTCGGCGTCTGTCAGCCATACCAGGTACCCGAGCCCGGACATGGCGGCGAAGAACCCGCCGAGCAGCGGCTCCGGGTGCGCGGTCCAGTTGAAGACCACGGCCCCGGCGGCGACGGCGGCGGACAGCAGCCGGGACCCGGCGGCGCGTTCCCCGAGCCGACGGCGCACGTCGGCGTTGGCGAGGACGACGACACCACCGAACTCCAGCGCGGCGACCGCGGGGACGGCCCACAGCAGCGGGATGTGCAGGGCCCGGGTCGCGCCGGACACCTGCCCGGCGAGCGCGACGATGAGCACCACCAGGTAGAACCCGCGCCGCATCAGGGCTGTCTGCCGCACCGCCCGCTGCAGGTCCGCGTCGAGGCCACGCAGCGCGTCGGGCACCGGCCGGACACCGCTCACGCCGCTGCCTCCGCGTTGCCGCCCCGCGCTTGCGCGCGGTCGGGTGCGTGGTCGGCGGCGACCTGTTCGGCTCGGGCGGCGGATCGCCCGACGGCAGGCGACCTCGACGGTGCGCCGGTCTGGTCCCGCTCGGACGGCTGATCCGGACGGTTGGGCGGGATCCGCTGCGCGAGCCGACGTCGTCGACTGGCCTGACCGGCCTGGCTGGCCTGGCTGGCCTGGCTGGATGATGTGATGGTGATGGTGAGGTGGTCGGCGAGGGCGATGGTCTCCTCGGTCGGGTCGGCGTCGATGTCGGCCAGGTGCCGGGCCAGGTTGTGCCGCAGCGCCCGAATAGCGTCGGGCCGGCCGACGGCGGTGTTGACGCGCATCGCGGCCTGGTACAGGGCCTCGGTGTACGGGCTGTGCGCGATCGCGGTGTCGAGGACCGGCAGGACTGTCTCGGGCTGGTCGGTGAGGGCGTCGGCGAGCGCGAGCGCACTGTCGATGACCTGCCGGCGGGCTGCTTCGCGGTGCGGCTCGATCCATTCGTAGTCGACACCGGTGGCGAGGTGCCCGCGGTAGGCGTCGACGGCCTGCTGCCAGCTGGCGACCCGCTCGTCTGGCTCGTCGGCGCGGTCGGCGTCGCACAGCGCCGCCCGCGACGTCCACAGGTCGACGTCGAACGCCTCGCGGTTGAGCAGGTACTGCTGGCCGGTGCGGAGGTGCTTGGCCCGTACCAGTCGCGGGTGGAGATCACCACCTTCCACGCTTTCGCCTGGCGGCTGCTTACTCGCTGGGGTGGGGCGATCGGGTTGGCCGAACCGAGGATGTTCAGCGAGACCGATGCCAAGCTGTTCCGCGTCCGCGACACGGTCCGCTACCGGGACATGCTGCCCCGCGCGCTCGACCTGTGCGCTGTGCCGGCCGTCCGCGAGCATCTGCGAGCCCGCTGGGCGATGATTGTCTGCGACGAGTTCCAGGACACTGACGACCGGCAGTTCGACCTGCTGAACACCATCCGCGGCAACGCCCGACTAGTGCTGTTGGGCGACCCCAACCAGTGCATCTACAGCGATCTGCCCGACGCCGTCGGCGTCGGGCCGGAACGGCTCGATACCACCCTCGCGCTTCCCGGTGCCCGACGCATCGATCTGCCCGACGTGTCCCACCGCGACCCCAGCAACATCCTGCCGGCCGCGGCAGCCGCTATCCGCCGACGCGAGTTCGACTACGACGCCGTCACCGCTGCCCTGGACACCGGACGACTCGACATCCGCGCGGGCCTCTCAATCGATGAGGAGGCCGAGGTCGTCGCCGGTGTCGTCCAGCAACTTCATTTGGCCTGCGCCCGCTGGTCACCGTGGCCGGGAGTGGCTCAAGAGGTTTGCCCAGCTCGAAGTAGCGTTGCCCTCCTCGCCAGTCGTCCACAGTGTACGAGCGAGGAGGCGTAAGCGGATGCGTCGTGTGGTGATCGGGATGGACCCGCACAAGCGGTCAGCCACGATCGAGGTGATCGACGAACGCGAACAGATCCTGGCGAAGGGCCGGTACGGCACGGACACCAGCGGCTACGCGCGGATGCTCGAGGCCGGCCGCCGGTTCGCGGAGCGGACATGGGCGGTGGAGGGCTGCGCCGGGATCGGCTGGCACGTCGCCCAGCGCCTGGTCGCCGACGGCGAGACCGTCATTGACGTGCCCGCCAAGTTGTCAGCGCGAGTGCGGGTGTTCGACGCCGGGCAGGGCCGCAAGACCGACCCGGTCGACGCGCACAGCGTTGCCGTGGCCGGCCTGCGCAGCCCGGGACTGCGCCGGGTCCAGGCCGATGACACCGCGGTCGTGCTGCGCCTGCTGGTCGACCGCCGCGACGAGCTGGGCCAGGCCCGCACCGAGACCGTCAGCCGGATCCACCACCTGCTGCTCGAACTCGTCCCCGGCGGGGCGAAGAAGTTCCTCACCCGTGGCCAGGCCAGCTACCTGCTACGCACCGCCCCGGAGCCGGTCGGCATCGTGGCGCAAACCCGTCACCAGCTCGCCCGCGAGCTCATCGACGAGCTCACCGCCATCGACGCGAAATCCGCGCCGCGGACAAGCAGCTGCGCGAGGTCGTTACCGCGGCCGGCAGCAGCCTCACCGAGCTCAACGGCATCGGCCCGTCCGGAGCCGCTCGGCTGCTCGGCAACGTCGGTGACATCAACCGGTTCCCCACCGCGGCGCACTTCGCGTCCTGGAACGGCACCGCACCCATCGAGGCGTCCTCCGGCGATCAACGCCGCCATCGGCTGTCCCGGGCCGGGAACCGGCGCATCAACCGGGTCCTGCACATCATGGCCATCGTCCAGCTCCGCCACGACACCCCGGGCCGGGCCTACTACCGCCAGCGGCTCGCCGAGGGCAAAACCACCATGGAAGCCCTGCGCGCACTCAAGCGCCATCTGTCCGACGTGGTCTTCAAACGCATGACCCGCGACGCCAAAACCGCTCGAGCTGGGGCGGCGGGCCCAGCAGGACAACCGGGAGCGACTCTGCAATCCAGCGCGGCCAGCCCAATCCCGACAGCTGACACTTCGGACAAGTCACAAACCGAACCCGCCGCCACCCCGCGTTCGACGTAATTCGGGGGTCCTGGAGGTACTGCGGGGCGGAACGTGCTGGTCAGCGGGCCGCGAGTGGCAGAGAACGTGGAATTCGCCT
>NZ_JBVJIJ010000085.1:0-2552 GCF_055586325.1 Dactylosporangium sp. NPDC051087
ACGAACCGAACGCCGAGCCGACATCCACCAAGCACTCATCAGCCTGGCCTGCTCAGTCATCTGCCTCCGCCAGCTCACTCTGAACTGACCTCTTAGTAGAAGTCGCCACGCTCCTTGGCGAAGGCCACGTGAGCGGGCATCGGGTACTTCACCTGGGTGCGGCAGACGCACTCACCGGGCTGATAGAGTCCGGCATCTCGGCTGGCAGAGCCCGACGCGCACTGCCTGAAGCTTGATCCGGACTCGCCCGCCGACGCGTACGCGCGGGCGACAGCGTCCCAGGCGGTGTTCTGGTAGCTGCCTTTTTCCAGCCAGACGCTGGTGCTGCGGGTGATCACACTCCGGGGCACGTTGTGCTGTTCAGCCCAGTAGTACAGACGCTCGAGGTTGACGCGTTCCTCATCCGGAGTCCGTCTCGGCTGATGACCCCCGGAATGGCCACCCGCGAGATGCTCCGCGGCGGCTTTCAACCCATGCGCGATCAGATGCGCTAGAAAACTCACCGTGACCTCCGACCCGCCCGACAGCCGACGACGCTGCCAGCCTATGCATGCCTTACTCGAGCGGATATCGACGGAACGGTTCGGCGTCCTCCATGCGTCCCGACGATTGACAGCGCACGCCAGTGACAATCGCGCACCTGTGGCACAACGGCGAGCACCGAAGCGGAAGCGCGACCTGGATCTCAAGTCACATTCTGGTCGGCGGTGCCGATCAGGTTGGTTTGCCGGACAGCATTCTTGACCGGTGGTGGGCGGCACCTGGCCGGCCACCGGCGCAATGGTTTGCGTGCTGTATGTCATGCTGCCGCTGGGCCTGGGTCAGGCGGTGCTGTCCGTAGATGTCGGGGAGATGTCGGGTCATTCGCGGTGCTGCTCGCTCCACAGGGATCCGCCGGTACCGGTCGCCCCGACCCCTTAGCCCCCGGTATCGGAGTACCTGCGATCGGATCGGCACACCGGAATGTCCTTATGGTGCGCGGCGCAGGATCGCGAAGCCGGCGCCAACACACCCATCGTGAAATCCAGCGCTCATCGTTACCCTGCCGACAGTGCCCGCCTTCAGCACCTCCCATCAAACCCTGCTGCTGTCTGCACCAATCCCCCGGACGGCGCCGACGGGGCGGGCCGGTGCACGCTTCTGCCGATGAGCGCGCACTCGGATCATGCTGCGCGACGCTGGCCAGGCCGTCGGGTTCGATCGTAAAGTCCACAGCGATGGCCACATCCTCATCGCCGGCGGCAAGACCGAGGCCAGGGGGACACGGACACCGGTTCTGCACAACTGGCGTCGCACCAGCTTCGTTCGTCTGAGGAACCGCCGGAACGGGTTCGTGAGGGCATCCCATCGGGCGGTAGGGCGGTACGGCCCGGGGTTCCGAAGGTCATGCACGATACGAACTGTGCGTATTGAGCGTTTCGAGTTCTCCGTTGATGCCGTCGAGGCCGTCCCGGACGGGTGGCGGCTGGAGGGCGAGCCGGGCTATCACCCGCGGCACTGGGCACGGCCGGGTGAACGCTTCCGCCTGGCCTGCGAGGAGCACGGCCGACGGCAACGCGACGTAGACCTGGTCGTCGTCGAGCTCACCGAGTCGTACACCATCGTGAGCGGCACCGGCGGTGACCTACTCCGGCCAGACGACATCGTGTCCGGTGAGCGCTCCGTCGCAGACCTCGCCGAAACGCGGCGGACGCCGGCCGAGGCTGCCGCGCATCTGGCTGAAATCCTGGATCTGCCGCCCCTGACCGATTCCGCCGGGAACGGCAAGGACTGGTCGGCGGTGGAGACCAAACTCGGCGTCACACTGCCCGGCGACTACAAGACCTTCATCGACGCCTACGGCCCAGGCTCGGTCGATGACCATGTCCACGTGTGCGCCCCCGACGCAGCCGAGGAATGGGCGGACCTGGTCGGGCAGAACTCCTACGCGCACGAGTGCGTCGGCGCGGAGTTCTTCGGGCCGGGCAACTGGCGGCGGGACTGGCATCTGGGTGACGCGTCGCATTGGAACCCGGACCGGGAAGACATTCCCTCATGGTTCGAGCCCGGCGACGACCTGATCTCCTGGGGACACACCGGGAACGGCGACTTCCTCTTCTGGCACGTCAAACCTGGCACGGCCCCCGACAACTGGCCCGTCATGCTCAAAGAGGAAGGACCGCTCTGGGAGCAGTACGGAGCCGGATTCGCCACCGCACTGGCCGATCTGCTGACTGGCGAAATCCAGTCGGAGTATCTGAGCCGCTGGCTGGGCGGTCCGCACTCCTACGGCCGCTGATCAGCCGCGGCTATGACCTTCAGAGCGGAAGCGGTGATGCGGCGGCCGCGGTAATGGGAGGTACGGTGCGACGCGCACATCTGCCGCTGTCAATGCACCGTTGGTTATCGAGGGCTGGTCACATTGCGCCGATGGGGCAGGGGCACGTCTCGTCCTGGTGCTTGGATGACCGCAGTAGCAGACGCTGAGCAGCGTGTGCTGGGGGTCGGTGGACTGGTCCGGGTCGGCGCCGCATGCCGGGCACGGTGTCGGCGCGTCTGGACCGGTCACCGTC
>NZ_JBVJIJ010000086.1:0-2463 GCF_055586325.1 Dactylosporangium sp. NPDC051087
CGCTGTTGAGATAAACGTTAGGACCCGGCGGACCGGTTCAAATCCCGGAAACGTGCCAGTGGGTGGCTATGCGCTGACGATCGGCCAGGCGTAGGCGAGCAGGGCGACGGCGGCGCCGAGGATCGCCAGGTTGAAGCCGCGCGACGGCACCGGCAGGGCGGCCACGGCGAGCAGGATGATGGCGATGATGTAGAGAACGGCCTGTGCCGACATGGAAAACCTCCGTTGGGGGGAAACGGTCGAGCAGTCGGATTCCCGGGGGCGCTGCGGGCGAAACACGGGCCGGTCAGCGGGCGGCGAGCGCGGGATGCACGCCGGCGACCACGGCCGCCGGGCGGAAGCGGACCCGCCGGCCCGTGACCTCGTCGGGGGCGCCGGTGCCGGCCCCGGTCCACTCGAGGGTCGCGGTCCCTGAAAGGTGCAGGGTGCGGCCGGTCGTGAAGTCGGGCACCAGCAGCGCGGCGGCCGGGTCGGCGGCCAGGTTGCCGAGACTGTTGAACATGTTGTTGCCCGGATAGTCCGGCCACCACAGTTCGTCGCCGTCGTCGCCGGTACGCAGGAAGCTCGGCGGACCCCCGCGGTGCGAAGCGTCGGCGCCGCGGACGGGGTGTGCGGTGCCGAGGAAGAACGTGTCGGCGCCGCGGACTGCGGCCACGTCCGCCGGGCCGAGCGCGTCGAGCGCGGTGAACGTCGCCGGCGTCGCCGGCACCGCTTCGAGCCGGCGCGGGTGGATGTACTGGGGGCAGTTGCCGAACGCCTCGGCCACGTCGATCGTCAGCCCGTCGGTCCCGGTCAGGGTGCCGTTGACGCGCATCCGGCGGCGGGTGGCGAAGTCGATCGCGATCAGGCCGACCCGTTGCCCGGCGGGGAGGTCGTGGAGCGGGTCGCCGGGGCAGAACACCGCGCCGACCCGCAGCGTCGGCCCGAGCCCCGCGAGGAACCCGGGTGCCCCGGTCAGCGCGGAGGCCCACAGCCTGCCGGCGGCGTCCCGGCCCGTGACGACGGCGAGGGTCCGCTCGGCCAGCCATCCGGCGGCGCCCCGGCTCAGCCCGCCGGGCGCCAGCATGCCGCTGAGCCGGGCCGCCTCGAACCGCACTCCGGCCCGCTCCTGGACCGCCAGCTCGCCTTCGTGGAACACCGTCGGCACCTCCCTAACGGATGGCTTGCATTCCTTCCATTAGTCCACGACCAAATGGTTTTCGCAATGCCTTACCATTAGGTTCGTGGAGCCGTTGCCGGTCGAGCTGATGAACACCGTGCGCGCGGACCGCGACGGCGTGCACGACACGATCGCCGACCCGGCCGCCGCGGCGCGCTGGCTGCGTTCGGCGCGGCCCGACGTCGGCATCCCCGGCTGGGAGGCGGCCGCCGAGCTGCGCGACCTCCGCGACGCCCTGCGCCACCTGGCCGCCGCCGTGACCGGCGACGACCGCGAGCCGGCGGCGGAACTCGCCGGCCAGCAGGCGGCGGCGACCGGTGGTCAGGTGTCGGCCGCGCCGTCCGCGGCCGACCTGGAGACCGCGGCCGACCTGCAGGCGGCGGTCACTGTCGTCAACCGTGCGTGTGCCCGCGCACCGTCGTGGTCGCAGCTGCACTGGCCCGCCCCCGGCGACAGCGACGACGAGCCGCGCGCGGCGACCCGGACGGCGCACAGCCCGGCCCTCGCCGCCGTCGCGGCCATCGCCGAGGAGGCCGTCGCGTTGTTCGCGGGGCCGGACCGGCTGCTGCTGCGGGCCTGTCGCGCGCCGGGCTGCGTGCTGTACTTCATCCGGAACCATCCACGCCGGGAGTGGTGCTCAGACGGCTGCGGCAACCGGGCCCGCGTCGCGCGGCACTACCGGCGTCACCACGGCGGCTCGACGGAAGGCGGCTGATGCGACCGGAGCCCGGGCAGGTGCTGCACTTCTCCGAGGACCCGACGATCACCCGGTTCGTGCCGCACGTGGCGGCGACGGCGAGCCAGGCCGAGCCGTACGTGTGGGCCGTCGACCACGACCGCTCGCCGGACTACTGGTTCCCGCGCCAGTGCCCGCGGGCGATGGCCTGGACCGCCCCGGACACGACCGGCGAGGACCGCGACCGGATCATCGGGCCGGGCTGCGGCGAGCGCGTCCACGCCGTCGAGTACGGCTGGCTGGAGGCGATCCGCACGGCCCGGGTCTACGCGTACCGGCTGCCGGCCGAGCCGTTCCGGCCGATCGACGGCTACGCGCACGTCGCGTCCGAACCCGTCGTCCCGCTCGGGCCGCCCGAACCCGTCGGTGACCTCTTCGCCCTGCACGCGGCGGCCGGGATCCAGCTGCGGGTGCTGCCGGACCTGTGGCCGTTCTGGGCCGCGGTCACGGCCAGCACCCTGCGGTTCAGCGCGATCCGGATGCACAACGCGACCCGCGGCGCGTGGCACGTTTCCGGGATTTGAACCGGTCCGCCGGGTCCTAACGTTTATCTCAACAGCGAGACAGC
>NZ_JBVJIJ010000087.1:0-2233 GCF_055586325.1 Dactylosporangium sp. NPDC051087
TGTCGCCGATTTTTGAAATTTGACCCCTTTTGGGTTCGGGAATTTTGACCCCTCCAGGGCAGGTCAGTTGTGGTTGGCGCGGTTGTCCTTGAGGAGTTCGCGGCGTTGGCGGGTGCGGTAGGAGTCGCCGGTGAGGGTGAGGACTTCGGCGTGGTGGACGAGGCGGTCGATCATGGCTGCGGCGACGACGTCGTCGGAGAAGGTCTCGCCCCAGCGGCCGAATGGCAGGTTCGAGGTGACCATGACGGAGCCCTGTTCGTAGCGGGACGCGATGAGTTGGAAGAACAGGTTCGCGGCGTCCTGGTCGAACGGGATGTAGCCAACTTCATCAATAATGATCAGTTTGTAGCGGCGGATCTTCTTGAGTTCGGCTTCGAGACGGCCGGCGTGGTGGGCTTCGGCGAGGCGGGTGATCCAGTTGCTGGCGGTGTCGAACAGCACGGAGTGCCCGGCCTGGGTGGCTTTGACGCCGAGGGCGATCGCGAGGTGGGTCTTGCCGAGGCCGGGCGGTCCGAGCAGGATCACGTTCTCGGCTTTCGCGACGTAGGTGCTGGTCGCGAGGTGGGCGAGGACGTCGCGGCGTAGTGAGGGCAGGTGGTCGAGGTTGAAGTCCTCGAGGGTCTTCACGGTCGGGAAGTGCGCGGTGCGGATGCGCATGACGGTGCCTTTGGACTCGCGGTCGGCGACCTGCCGTTGCAGCAGCGCGGCCAGATACTCTTCGTGGGACCAGTTCTCGTCGCGGGCCTGACCTGCGAGTTCTTCCCAGAACGCGCCGATGGTGGGGGTCTTCAGGACCCGGGTCAGGTAGGCGATCATCGACGGCATCCCGTCTTTGACCCGGCCGCCGTCGGGGCCGTCGTCGGGGCTGGCGGTGGCGGGTTTTGTCTTGGTGGTGGTCATTCGCTGCTCGCTTTCACGGTTGTCGGGTTGAAGTCGACGCCGAACAGGGCGTCGTAGTCGTGCAGGGCCCGTAGGGTGACGGGGTGCCCGTCGCCGTGGTGGCGGGTGGCCGCCTGGCGGCGTTGACGGTCTTCGGCGAGGGCGTGGCGCATGAGTTTCGCGGTCGCTGTGTGGCTGGGGTCGGTGATCACGCCGTGTTTGGCCCAGGACCGGTCGTGCCGGGCCACGATGGTGCCGTCGCAGGACACGGTCACCACGTCCGGTGAGGCGGTGACCTCGACGAACCGGCCGATGGAGCGTGGGTCGACGGAGTAGTCGACGGTGTCGACCCGCACGTAGTAGTCACGGCCGAGCCGGATCCGTTGCTGCAGACCGACTTGAGGGCCGATCGGTGGGAGGTCCACCATGGACAGATAGTCGGTTTGCAGGAGGTCCACGGGCCGGCCCTGGATGGAGCGGACCGTCCGGGTGTTCGCGGTCGTGGCCAGCCAGTCGCCGAGCTGGGTGTTGAAGTCGGTTGGTGAGGTGAACCGGCGGCCGGGCAGGAACGACGTCTCCAGATAGCCGTTCGCGCGTTCCACCATGCCCTTGTGCTCCGGGTCGCGGGGCGGGGCCAGCTGGATGCGGGTGGCGAGCGTCCCGGCGAACGCCGCCGCCGGCGCGCTCACCCGGCCGGTCCCGCCGATCGCGGACTCCCGGTCCCAGACCAGCGTCCGGGTGACCCGGCCGACCCCGCAGATCAGCAGCCACATCCCGGACAGGATGTCCCCGGCCTGCCGGGTCGGGATCATCGTCGCGGCCATGAACCGGGAGAACCCGAGCGTCATCACCAGCACCGGCAACACCCGGTCCTGACCGGCAGCGACCGGGATCCGCGGCTGCGGGAACCACAGATCGCACTGCGTGATCTGACCCGGTTCATACACCGTCCGGTCGACCGGGTCGATCCCCACGTACTCCGGCCGGATCTGCGCCAGCCGTTTCTTCAACGGCGACAACGAATACGGCCACCCGATCCGCTGCGCGATCACCGGGACCGGCATCCGCGGCCAGTCCTGCAACAGCACCCGGATCTGCGGCTCGAACGCATCCACCACCGACCCACGCGGCGCCCGCTCATACCGCGGCGGCCGATCCGAGGCCAACGCCGCACGGACCGTGTTCCTGGCAACCCCCAACCTGCGGACGATCTCCTTGATCGGCACCCCCTCCGCCCGGTGCAGACGGCGGATCTCTGCCCAGTCCTCCACGCTCAACACCCTCCAAGATCCTCAAAGAGGAGGGGTCAAGATTCAAAAATCCGCTAGGGGTCAGTCTTCAGGAAGCGGCGACA
>NZ_JBVJIJ010000088.1:0-2174 GCF_055586325.1 Dactylosporangium sp. NPDC051087
TCACCAATCGCCTACGAAACAGCCACCCAAACCATCTCAGCTACGCTGCCCCAAGCCGCATAAACGCGTGTCCAAGATCAGGGGCGAAGGCCCAGGCGTGGCAGGCAGGCGTAATGGTTGTCGCCGCAGCCGGCAACAACGGTAACGGGGCGGGCAAGCTGACGAATCCGGCGGCCGACGAATGGATCCTCGCGGTCGGTGCCACCGCGACCAACGGGACCGTCTCCACCGGCGATGACAGTCTGGCCCCGTTCACGAATCTGTCCAACGGCGGCAACCAGGTCGACCTGCTTGCTCCTGGAACGTCCATCGCGTCGCTGCGCGATCCCGGTTCCAACATTGACACCGCCTACCCGGCCGCCCGGCTCGGCAACACCCTGTTCAAGGGCACCGGCACATCGCAGGCCACCGCCGTCGTCTCTGCGGCCGCCGCTTTGCTGTTCCAAGCGAAGCCGACCGCCACTCCTGACCAGGTCAAAGAGTGGCTAATCAAGGGTGGCGCCTTCCTGCCCAACGGCAAGGCCGCCACGATGGGCCTGCTGGAACTGAACGTCAACGGCGCACTCGCCCGCACCGGCACCGTCGTGCAGAAGCCGACCTGGAACCCCTCCAACGGCACCGGCCAGCTTGAGGCCGCCCGCGGCAGCAGTCACGTCGTCCTTGACAACCTCGTGCTCACTGGGGAGCGGACCGTTTGGGGTGCGATGGCAACAGCTCAGTGGGCACCAAGGTCGGCCGCGCAGACAGCCTGGTCGGGTGGCACATGGATGGGTTTCCGAATCGCCGGGGACAACTGGTCCGGAGCGTCTTGGGCGTCGAAGACGTGGGCGGCGGCGACCTGGACCGTCACCACGTGGTCGAACAACAAGAACTGGGCCGATCCAGCGTGGTCCGGCCGCACCTGGTCAGGCCGCACCTGGTCCGCAGGCACATGGTCAGGCCGCACATGGTCCAGCGACGAGTGGTCAACTGCCGGCTGGCAGTAGCACATGATCGCCAGCCCACACGGCTGAGCAGGTCAGGCTACGACTCGCCGAGTCGAGGTGATCGATCGGTCACTCGCAGGGCACTCCGCAGGTTGTGGCCGGGCGTCGCCCGGGCTCACCCGCAGCAGTGACTGGCTAAATAGCACGAAACGACAACAACGAACTCGCCAGCAATGCCGCCGCCTAACTGTGCCGAGCACAGGCGTTATTGACACAGCCGGGTGGCCTGATCAGTGAAGAGACCTCCGCGGCTGCATTTTCACCCTGACCAGAAGGTTCGCTGCTCACCGTAACGGCCCCAGGCTGACCGTGCATGGGGCGCATGCCCATCCAACGTGTCGACGACAAGGGGCCGGTCGTGGCCACGTAGGCAAGGGAACTCGGCCGTTTCCAGGTCACCGGGTACAAGTGGCTGGCTCGCTGACGTTCTGAAGGCGATGCCGAGCCGCATGTCCGGAATGCCAGAGCTCACCGCCTGCCTGCAATGTGATTCCGATCGGATCGCATCCTCGCCAGCATCGGCCGTCGCCGTGCTGGTCGCGGCCAGACACGGTCGCCAGTTTGGCCAACTCGTCCGTGGGCAGTGGCTGACCGTCGACAGCCACGGCATCAAAGGAGACGCGATGAGCTCGGTGATCGAAACCATCGATGTGCACGTACCGGTGCGGACGGCGTACGACCAGTGGACGCAGTTCGAGTCGTTCCCGCAGTTCATGGGCGGCGTCGAATCGGTCCGGCAGATCGATGACAGAAGAACCCACTGGGTGACCAAGATCGGTGGTGTCCAGCGCGAATTCGACGCAGAAGTTACCGATCAGCTACCCGACGAGCGGATCGCCTGGAGCAGCACCGGCGGCGACACCAAACACGCAGGCATGGTGACCTTCCAGAGGATCGGCGCCAGTGACACTCGGGTCACCATCCGAATGGACTGGCAGCCCGAAGGCGTCATGGAGAAGGTCGGCAGTGCGGTCGGCGTCGACGACCGGCAGGTCAAGGCCGACGCCAAGCGATTCAAAGAGTTCATCGAGCAGCGCGGCACTGCAACTGGGCAGTGGCGCGACGACATCCCGCCGGCGACCATGTGACCTGGTGTCGCCGATTTTTGAAATTTGACCCCTTTTGGGTTCGGGAATTTTGACCCCTCCAGGGCAGGTCAGTTGTGGTTGGCGCGGTTGTCCTTGAGGA
>NZ_JBVJIJ010000089.1:0-1849 GCF_055586325.1 Dactylosporangium sp. NPDC051087
TTCCGGATGCTGTTGGTGATCTTGGCTGGTTGATCAGTTTGCAGCGCGTCGTTGCCGGGCGCGGAGGTGCGTCGATGCTGGGATAGCAGGATGTCGATGAGCCGTGGTGCGGGTTCGGATGTTCCGGTGGAGACGGCTCGGGTGGCGTGGGCGGCGAGCCCGAAGGGCACGCCGGCGATGTTGATGCGGGATCGGCTGCAGGACTTGTTCACCGACGACGACTTCGTCGGCTGGTTTCCGGTGGACGGCCGTCCTGGTGTGGCGCCAGCCCGGTTGGCGCTGGTGTCGGTGTTGCAGTATGCCGAGAACCTGACTGATCGGCAGGCGGCGCGGGCGGTGGCGTGTCGTATCGACTGGAAGTACGCGTTGGGGATGGAGCTGACCGAGCCCGGGTTCGATCATTCGGTGCTCAGCGAGTTCCGGGACCGGCTGGCCGAGGGTGACCGGGCTGACCGCCTGCTCGCGGTGATGGTTGATCGGCTCGCGGAGGCGGGTTTGGTGCGGGCGCGGGGACGGCAGCGGACGGACTCCACGCATGTGCTGGCGGCAGTGCGTCGGCTGAGCCGGGTGGAACTGGTCGCAGAGACGATGCGCGCCGCACTGGAGGCCCTGGCGAAGGTGGACGAGGTGTGGCTGGCCGGTGTCATGCCGGAGGGATGGGCCGAGCGCTACGGCCGGGCGGCACGGCACGAGCGGCAGCCGACCGGTGCGGCTGCAGTGCGGCAGTATGTCGAGCTGGTCGGTGCTGATGGCATTGCCTTGCTCCAGGCCGTATACGGCCCGACAGGGCCGGCGGCCGGGTCGGGTGCGGCTGCTGTCGAGGTGCTGCGCCAGGTCTGGGTGCAGCAGTACTGGTTTGACGAGTCCGGTCAGCTGCGATGGCGGGAGGCGAAGCTGTCCCGGGCTCGCAAGAGCCGGGAAGGTACGACGCGGCGGCGGTCCGGCAGCACGCCGCCCGACGATGATCCGGAGCCTGCACGAGTGCCGTGGTCGAGCGTGGAGGTCGTGTCGCCGCACGATCCGCAGGCCCGGTTCAGCCACAAACCGGGCAAGGTCGAATGGGTCGGATACAAGGATCATCAGACGGAGACCTGTGACGAGGAACGGCCGAACGTCATCGTGCATGTCGTGACGACCCCGGCTCCGGAACAGGACGTCGGCGTCGTCGATGCGATCCATGCAGCGCTGGCCGATCAGGACATGGCACCCGCGGAACACTTCCTGGACAGCGGCTACGTCACGCCCGAGACGGTGCACCGGGCGTCGAAGGCTCATGGGATAGCGATCGTCGGGCCGGTCCGTCAGGACCCGCGTGCTGTTGAACGGCCCGGCTTCGCCAAGGAAGACTTCCACGTCGACTGGCAGACCGAGACCGTCATCTGTCCACAAGGGACGGTCAGCCCGCCGTGGAAGCCGACGGTCGCGGACGGCAAGCCGCGACTGTCGGTGTTGTTCCGGCGGGCAGACTGCCGCGCCTGCACGGTCCGGCAGCAGTGCACGGGAAACGTTGATGGCAAAGGCCGGCACCTGCTGTTGCTGCCCGAACCGCTGCAGGAAATCCAGCACCGGAACCGAGCGCTACAGCAGACCCCCGAGTGGAAACGCCGCTACGCACTACGCGCCGGATGCGAGGCCACCGTCTCAGAAACCGTCCATGCACACGGCTTACGCCACTGCCGATACCGCGGACTCGCAAAGACCCACGTCCAACACGTCCTCACCGCCGCCGGCACCAACCTCATCCGGCTCGCCCAACACCGGCCCGACCCGCGTCGACGACCACGGACCCGTCTTCAGCAACTCTTCCGCGCTATGACCGACGACTAGATCCAAGATCACCAACAGCATC
>NZ_JBVJIJ010000090.1:0-1729 GCF_055586325.1 Dactylosporangium sp. NPDC051087
AGCCCTGATCCACCGATGAGGTTTCGGTGCTGGGCTGGCCTGGGTTAGTGATCTTGTTGTGCTGGTCGGGCGTGTGGGGGTGACCGGCCGGGTCGCCGGTGTGCTCAATGGCTTGGTTGGTCGGGTGTGTGTGGGTGGCCGGCGTCGGAGGCGTGTCTCTGTCCTGTGTGGATGGTCAGCTCGGTGGGGCGTGGGCGTTGGTGAACAGGCGGAGCCAGTTGTGTTGCCAGGGCCAGTGTTGCGGGAGGTGGATGGTGACCTCGCGGGCGTGGCGGCTGATCCGGCCGGCGACGTTGATCAGGTGCCGTCGGATGGTGGCGGCGCGGGCGGTGGCGTGGGGTCGTCCGGCGAGGGTGGCGGCGGCGCGGGTGAGGTTGTGGGCGATGGCGATGCAGGTCAGCCAGGCGTTGTTGGCGTTGAACCGGCCCGACGGCAGGTGGGCGAGGGGCCCGTCGATGAGTTCGGCGAAGACCTGCTCGATGATGGCGTGGCCACGGTGCTGGGCTTCAGCCTGGACGAGGATGTACGGACTGTCGGTGAACGCGGCGTGGTACCGCCAGACGGTGAACAGTTCACCCTGATCGTCCACTGTGGATTTGGTCAGGTCCGGGACGCGGCGTGCGATGAGCCGGGCGGTGACCTGATGTCGGGTGCCCTCGAACGCGGTATAGGTGGTCTCGGCGATCTGGGCGCGGGAGATGAACCGCTGCTGCTCGTCGTCCCAGACCGGTTGTGGGTAGCGGATTTCGGTCCAGGCGTCCTCGTCGATCGTGGTGATCGCCCGCCGGACTTTGGCGTCGATGCGGACGGTGACGGAGAACCGCACCCGGGCGCGGCGGCAGGCGGTGATGACCGCCTTGGAGTAGAACGCCGAGTCCGCACGGACCACGATCTCACTCGCCGCCGCCGCCGTCGTGGGCGGCGTCGTGGTGGTGGACTGCCCTGCCAGGACGGCCTTGGTCGTGGCGACGGCCTCGGCGATGAGGGCTGCCGCGCCTCGGGCGGAGCCGGCGTTCCCGGCGCGCAGCTGCGTCGCAGCGATGACCGGTGCTGCGTCCGGGGTGCTGATCGTGGCGATGAGCGGGTTCAGGCCGCGGAGCAGGACCTGGTAGCCGCCGACCTTGGCGTGGCCGAACGCGGCGCCCTGCTTCTGTTTGCCGTAGACCCTGCGCAGCAGCGAGTCGACGTCGACGAACGTGACCGCGCCGGCGCCGGGCAGCAACGGCGTCTGCCCGGCCAGCCGGACCAGGAACTGCCGTCCCGCGGCCTGCAACTGCCGGACATGGCCATGGGTGAACGTCCGAAGAAACGACCCCAGCGTCGAGGGTGCGTAGACGCTGTCGAACAGGATCGGCATCCCGCCGTGGCGCAGCACGTCCAGGTCATCGATCGAGTCAGCGCCGGTCACCATGCCCGCGACGATCGCGGCGACCTTCCCCGACGCGTTGGACCCCTTGTCCGTCGGCACCCGCAGCCGCGCAGTGACGACCCCGTGCAGGTCACACCGCTGCGCGAGGGCCATGACCGGCGCCAGCCCGGCACACGACACCAGATTCGGATCATCAAACGATGCGCGCAGCCGTGCCGCGCCATGCGATATTCTCACCCCGACGGTGCCCTCTCGAACCGGACGATAGATGCCTCAAGAACCTCTATCTTTCCAGCTCGCGGGGGCATTGTCGCGTCCGAGATGCCTCCGCCACATCAATCTCATCGGTGGATCAGGGCT
>NZ_JBVJIJ010000091.1:0-1579 GCF_055586325.1 Dactylosporangium sp. NPDC051087
AGTTGTGTCCACAACGCACAGACGATCACGCGGTGGCCGTGCTCTGTCCAGCCCCGTCAACCAGCAACATCCCGAACGGCGGCTGCCGTACTAGGTCCAGGTGCAGAGTGTCCGGCAAATCCGTGAGCATTGCCTGTTGCAGGGCTGTGGCGGCGTCAATTCGGTCCTGCAGCAGCAGGACCCGCTGCACGGCTAGACCGGTGTAGCCAGCCAGGGCGGCCAAAATGATCTGCTCTGCAGCGTCCGGGGCATGCGGTTGGCTCCACCAGAACGCGATGATGCCGATCGGGCCGTCCGGTCCCGGCAGCGGCAGGCAAGCCAAAGCCTGCCGGCCGGCAGCGACGAGGTGCTCGGCGAGATCCGGGAAGTCGCCGGCGAGTGCGGCGATGTTGGCGTAATACACCGGTTCGTTGTCCCGCAGGCAACGCAGCATCGGTGACTCGCCCGCGTCGACGTCGTGCAGCCACGCGATCTCCCACGCGGGGTGCTGCACGTTGGAGACATGGATGTGGCGGCGGCCGCCGTCGGTGTAGCCGATGCCGAGGCTGACATAGGCAGGAGCTACCGCTGTGTCCAGGAGTCGGCTGACCGCGGCAGTGATGCCGGCTACGGTCGTGGCCGCGCTGAGGTCTTCGCTGGCCGTCAGCAGTAACTCGGTATTGACGAGGACGGTGGCAGCTTCAGCGGCAAGCCGCTGATGTTCGGCCAGCAGCGCCTCAGTGCGGGTGGCCGTGATCCGTAACCGCAACTCCGCCGCGCAGGCGTCGGCTAGCCCGTCGAGCAAGTCGAGTTCGGCGACGGTCCAGGTACGGGGTTCGTGGTCGATGACCGCTAGCGCGCCCAGGATCTGTCCGTCGCTGTCGGTCAGTGGCAGGCCCGCGTACGCGACGACTCCGATATCAGCGATCGCCGCGTTCCCGGCGACTCTGGGATCTTGGTGGGCGTTGGCGACGATCAGCGGGACGCCCGTGGCGATCACCTGCAGACAGAACGACTGTGATAGTGGCGTCTGTCGGTCCTCGCATAGCGGCTGCCTGAGTCCGGCCTGCCCCGGAAAGAACTGGCGGGTGTCATCGACGAGTGACATTAGGCAGACCGGCGCACCGATCGCAGCACAGGCAAGCGCCGCGAACCGGTCAAATATCGCGTCCGCCTCCGCGTCAAGACCGGTCGCGGCCAGCGCCGCTAGCCGGGTCGCGTCCTGCAAGGCATCCGACCTGGGCCGATGCGCCACATTTCCTCCTCGCGACGAAGCATCAGGCGCTGCCTCGCCAGCCGTGGTGGCCGGCCCCTCGACGAACTATCGCAATGTGTACCATCCGGCAAGCATGTACGGCCACACTCATCGCAAATTCCAGCCATGCCTGCAGGATGACCCGATCTGACCGCGTCTACGGGACATTCGAACTGCTCGTCCTATTCCATCGTTCGGCGCCGGAATGCTTGATTGAGCCGGTCGGCAGTCGATGAGGGCATCTGACACGGGACCTGGTTGGGAGTGCGGATGATGCAGAGTGCCCGGGTGCTACCGCCAGTGTCAGCGCCCTCCGACGTCACGATCGAAACCGTGATCGCGCGG
>NZ_JBVJIJ010000092.1:0-1562 GCF_055586325.1 Dactylosporangium sp. NPDC051087
GGCCCCTGGTGGGAGAAGCCGTTGTGGTCGTTGCGCCAGGCGGTGGAGGTGAGCAGGACGTTGAGGCTGGGCACCTTCGCCCGCCAGTCCAGCCGCTTCGCCTCCTGCAGCCACTTGCCGTGCTGGACGGTCTGCGACGCGGACACCATCGCGAACGCCTCGTAGGTGGCGAACATGCCGTGCCGGCCGGTGAGGGTGTAGCCCTCCAGCCAGCCGTGGCAGTTGTGCTCGGAGAGCACCTCCATGACCCGCCCGTCGTGGCCGAGCGCGACGTCGGTGTCGGTGACCCGTTCCATGAACGCGCGGTCGGAGACCTCGAAGACGGCGCCGAGCCGGTTGCTGTTGGTCTCGTCGGGGCAGAACAGCCGGAACCTGTCGGGGTTGCTGCTGTAGATGTCGCGCAGGAGCTCGCCGAGCCGCCGGGTCGACTCGGCGTGCTCGGTGCCGGGCTCTGTGACGTCGATGCTGTACTTGCGGAAGTCGGGGATGTCCAGGTCGCGGGTGAGCAGGCCGCCGTTGGCGTGCGGGCTGGCGCTCATCCGCAGGTCGCCCTCGGGTGCCAGGCCGCGGACCAGGTCGACCGGCGCGCCGTCAGCGTCGAAGAGCTCGTCCGGGCGGTAGGACCGCAGCCACTGCTCCAGGATCGCCAGGTGCCCGGGGTTGTCCTTGACGCCGGACAGCGGCACCTGGTGTGAGCGCCACGTGCCGGTCACCTGGATGCCGTCGACCTGCTCGGGTCCGGTCCAGCCTTTCGGCGAGCGCAGGATGATCATCGGCCAGCGCGGGCGGGTGCCGTCCCGGTCGCCGTCGCGGGCGGAGCGCTGGATCGCCCGGATCTTCCCCCACGCCTCGGCGAGGGTGGCGGCGAAGCGGTGGTGCATGCCGGGCAGGTCGTCGCCGCCGACCTCGAGGACCTCGTAGCCGTGGCCTTCGAAGAGGGAACGGACCTCGGCCGGGTCCTTGCGGCCCAGGACTGTCGGCCCGGCGATCTTCGCGTCGTTGAGGTGCAGGATCGGCAGGACGGCGCCGTCGCGGACCGGGTTGATGAACGAGACGCCCTTCCAGGAGCCCTCCAGGGGGCCGGTCTCGGCCTCGCCGTCGCCGACGACCGCCACGGTCAGCAGGTCCGGGTTGTCCATGACGGAGCCGAACGCGTGGACGAGGACGTAGCCGAGCTCGCCGCCCTCGTGGATGGAGCCGGGTGTGGTGACGGAGACGTGGCTGGGGATGCCGCCGGGGCTGGAGAACTGCCGGAAGAGCCGCAGCAGCCCCTCCTCGTCCTGGGACACCGCCGGGTAGATCTCGCTGTAGGTGCCTTCCAGGTAGCCGGCCGCGACGAGTGCGGGGCCGCCGTGGCCGGGGCCGGCGAGGTAGATCGCCTCCTGGCCGGTGAGCCGGATCAGCCTGGACACGTGCGCGTAGATCAGCGACAGGCCGGGGCTGGTGCCCCAGTGGCCGAGCAGGCGGGGCTTGATGTCCTGCGGCGTGAGCGGGCGGCGAAGCAGCGGATTGCCCTGCAGGTAGATCTGGCCGACGGTGAGGTAGTTGTTCGCCCGCCACCA
>NZ_JBVJIJ010000093.1:0-1482 GCF_055586325.1 Dactylosporangium sp. NPDC051087
CTAGTACGACAGCCCAGGTTCGTTATGTAGATGCTGGTTGATGGATGGTGTGGCCGCGGCGGCGGTAGTGGCTGGTGCGGGCGCGGGCTTGGTGTCGGCGCCGCCAGTTCGACCAGTGCAGGCGGTGGGTGATGGTGTGGGTGGTGTTGGTGATCGTCTGGCTGAAGAGTTGCCGGATTTCGTTGAGCGTCAACGGGATCAGCGTCTGATCGGTGTGCCGGTCACGTTCGCGGGCGGCGATGACGGTGAGGATGGCGTGGGCGAGCATGACGAGGGTGACGTGCCGGTGCCATGAGTCCCAGCGGCGGACCTGGGGCTCGTCCAGGCCGATGGCCTTGCTGGTCTGGAAGCAGGTTTCCACGTTCCAGCGGGTGCCCGCGACCCGGATCAGGGCGCGCAGCGGGACCGGCTGCGGTGACCAGCAGCGGTAGAACGCCAGCTCGCCGTCGCTGATCCGGCGGCGCACGAGCAGGCTGTGGCAGCCGCTGGCCTCGCCGTCGGGCGGGGTGATGGCGATCCACGCCCAGTCGTAGGTCCGTTCGCCTTTCGACCCGGCCCCGGCGGACAGGCGCTGCCAGGCCCGGGCTGGCAGCCCGGCGGTGATCCGGTCGGCGCGGACCGCGCCGTCGACCGGGCGGGCGGTGACCCGGTGGTTCTTGGCGACGGCCAGGACGTAGCCGACGCCGCGGACCTGCAGGTCGCGGCGCAGGTGCTGATCGCCGCCGTAGAACTCGTCCGCGGTGCACCACGCTGCTGCCACGCCCGCGTCGAGGGCCCGGGCGAGCATCCGCCGGCCCAGGGCGATCTTCGTCGCGAACCGCACCTGTTCGGGCACGCCCGCCGCCGCGCATCGGGCGTGGTCGTCGATCCAGGCCTTGGGCAGGTAGACCTCCCGGTCGATCAGCGTGGACCCGCGCGGGCCGGCGTAGGCCAGATAGACCGCTACCTGCGCGTTCTCGATCCGACCGGCGGTACCGGTGTACTGGCGCTGGGTCGCGAGGGTGAGCCGGCCCTTCTTGAGATCACCGGTGTCGTCCAGGATGAGGACCCCGTCCGGGTTGCCGAGCGCGGCGACGGCGTAGCCGCGCACGTCATCGCGGACCTGGTCGGCGTCCCAGACCATCTCACCCAACAGCCGCTGCATCGCATGCGGCGAGCCGTCTCCGGCCTGCTCCGCCAACTGCCAGCACGACCGGGTGTCCACATCGGACAACAACCCGAGCAGGAACGCACGCGCCTGCCGGCGCGGCTCTACCCGCCCGAACCGGCCCGCGATCGCGGCGAACCCGGTGTCGAACTCGGCCAGCCACTCCCTGACGGCTACGCTGTGCCCAGCGGCCGCCGCACGATATTCGATTGTCTCCACAAGTCATCGATGATCATCCGGCGGCCGTCAGTATGCCCGCCGACGCGCCGACCAGCCCGAGCGCCACCAGCCCATCGTCAGGCATCTACATAACGAACCTGGGCTGCCGTACTAGA
>NZ_JBVJIJ010000094.1:0-1436 GCF_055586325.1 Dactylosporangium sp. NPDC051087
CCCAATGCCGTTGCCTTAAACGGCTTTGCGCGATACTCGGCGCACCATGAATGGATCTTGGCTGCCTGAAGTCGAGCTGGGTGTACTGACCCGGTGGTGCCCACCCGAGATGGTCGACGCCGCCATCGACAAACATCAGCGGCGCGAGCTGCGGCGAAGGCTGCTGACAGCGCGGACCATGGTGTACTTCGAACTGGCTCGTTGCCTGTATCCCGACCAGGGCTACGAGCAGGTCTTCGAGCACCTGCTGCCAGCGGACACTGAGTTCTTGGCGGGCAAGCCCTGCCGGGCGCCGGGCAAGTCCTCACTGGCCCGGGCGCGGGCCAGGGTCGGCGCTGCTGTGCTGGAAGAACTGTTCCGGACCATCGCCGGCCCGGTAGCAACCCCGGACACGTGCCCATCCGCATTCTGGCGAGGGTTGCGTCTGGAAGCGTTCGACGGCACGGTGCTGGATGTCGCCGATTCCCCGCAGAACGCGGACGAGTTCACCCGACCGGCCGGCAGTTGCGGCGTCGGCGGATACCCGCAGGCACGGGTGGTCGCGCTGGTCGAGTGCGGCACGCATGCTGTGGTCGATGCCGTGATCGGTGGTCGCCAACAGGGCGAGACGACGCTCGCCATGGACCTGGCCGGGTCGGCCGGCCCGGGCACGCTCGTGCTGGCCGACCGCAACATGCTCGGCATCCCATTGTGGAACGCGTTCACCGACGCTGGAGCGCACCTGCTGTGGCGGTTGAAGAAGACCGTCGCGAAGAAGGTGCATGCCACGCTCGACGACGGCAGCTACCTTGCCAGGGTCCGGCTGGACAAGCACACCGCAGCGGCGTTGCGCCGCGAAGGCAAGCAGGTCCCCAGTTTCATCACGGTCCGGGTCATCGAGTACACCCTGGACGGCAGTGACGAGGTCTACCGGTTGGCCACCTCGTTGCTCGATCCGGACGACGCGCCCGCGGCTGAACTCGCCGCGCTTTATCACGAGCGTTGGGAGTCAGAAGGGATCTTCGCGGAGGTCAAGACCGTTCAGCGCGGTTCCCGTGGTGTGCTGCGCTCGATGCGGCCGGACGGCGTCCGGCAGGAGATCTGGGCGCACCTGACCGTGCATCACCTGACAAGAGACCTGATGCAGCACGCCGCAGTCTGTGCGAGTCGGATGCTTGATCCGCACCGCGTGTCGTTTCGCCGCGCGCAGCACCTCGTGCGCCGCAGCCTGGCCCACCCTGTGCTGCCTACGCTGCGGAACCAGGCAGCTGACCGCGTCGCCGCCCGGTTAGCCGACAAGCCCAACGGGCCTCGTCGACCTCGCAGCTACCCACGTGCCGTCAAGCGGCGCACAACGCCCTATCCGACCAAAACATCGAAGATGCACGGGACCAGGCGCGATGCAGACTTTGCTCCCCGGATCCGCCATCGTCACCCGTAAAGGCAACGGCATTGGG
>NZ_JBVJIJ010000095.1:0-1332 GCF_055586325.1 Dactylosporangium sp. NPDC051087
GGGCCTTCGCCCCTGATCTTGGACACGCGTTTATGCGGCTTGGGGCAGCGTAGCTGAGATGGTTTGGGTGGCTGTTTCGTAGGCGATTGGTGATCGGTGTCCGAGTCTGGAGTGGCGGCGGACGGTGTTGTAGCGGTGCAGCCATCGGAAGGTGGTGAGTCGGGCGTCGTGTTCGTCGGTGAAGGCTCTGCGGCCTTGCAGGGTTTCGCGTTTCAGTGAGGCGTTGAATGATTCGGCGGCGGCGTTGTCCGCTGAGCTGCCGACGGCGCTCATCGACTGTCGGACGCCGGCTGCGGTGCAGGCGGCGGCGAACGCCTTCGACGTGTATTGAGCTCCGTGATCGGTGTGCAGGACCGCTCCGTGCAGGCCGCCGAGGGTGGTTCGGGTGCGTTGGGCGGCGTGTAGGGCGTCCAGGACGAGGTCGGTGCGCATGTGCTCGGCGATCGCCCAGCCGGCGAGGCGGCGGGAGTGCAGGTCGATGACGGTGGCGAGGTAGAGGAACCCGCGGTCACCGACGGGTAGGTAGGTGATGTCACCGACGTAGCGCTGGTTGACCGCTTCGGCGGTGAAGTCCCGACCGATCAGGTCCGGTGCTTTCGCCGCGGCTGGGTCCGGGACGGTGGTGCGGTGCCGGCGACGCAGCCGCAGGCCTTGCAGGCCGATGGCGCGCATCACCCGGGCGACGCGCTTGTGGTTGACGTGCACGCCTCGGTCGCGCAGCTCGTCGGTGATCCGCGGGACGCCGTAGGTACCGTCGAAATCGGCGTGCACCGCCCGGATCCGCTGCGCCAGCCGTGTGTCCGCGGCCGCGCGGGCGGCGCGGGCCGGCGCGGACGCTTTCCAGTGGTAGAAGCTGGACCGGGCGATGCCCAGGACCCGGCACAACCGCTTCACGCCGTAGCGCTGCTGGTGGTCGGCGACGAACTGGAAGCGGGTCACCAGCGCGTCTCCCCGGCGAAATACCGGGCCGCCTTGCGCAGGATGTCGCGTTCCTCCTCCAACTCCCGCACCCGCCGCCGCAACGCCGCGTTCTCCGCCGCGGCGGCCTCGACCGGATCGTCCGCCGCCGGTCGGCCCGCCGGCCGCGTCGCGGGGGTCGTGCCGCGCTGCCGGTCATCGACCCGAATCCAGTTCCGCAGCGTCTCGGAGTTCACACCCAGATCCGCAGCGATCTGCGCGATCGTCACGCCCGGCCTCGACCGGTACAACGCCACCGCATCGGCCTTGAACTCCGGCGGGTAATGCTTCATAGCCATAGTCTTCCAGGACTCCCATCCACCCGAACCACTCAAGATCCAGGTTCCAGGTGTCCAAGATCAGGGGTCAACTCCC
>NZ_JBVJIJ010000096.1:0-1304 GCF_055586325.1 Dactylosporangium sp. NPDC051087
AGCAGCAGGAAGCTGCCGACGGCGGCGAGCAGCGCGGGCCACAGCCCGCCGGTGAGCGCGACGGCGACGGTCAGGATGAGGAACGCGAGGATGTCGCTGGGCAGGGAGATGTCGGCCTGGACGGCGTTGAGGCCGGCGGTCAGCAGCGGCAGGCCGAGGACGGCGAGAGCGACACCGGCCAACCGGCGGCGCAGGGTCAGTCCGCCGCCGGTGCTGAGCCGGAGGCGGCCGCGTCGGGCGTGTTCGTGGGTGACGAGGTGGACGTCGATGGTGCCGGATTCGGCGGTGGTGGTGGTGCCGACGCCGGGGGAGAGGGTTTGGGCGAGGCGGTTGCGGCGGCTGGCGCCGAGGACGAGTTGGGTGGCGTTGGCGCCGCGGGCGAAGTCGAGCAGGGCGGTGGGGATGTTGTTGCCGACGACTTGGTGGTAGGTGCCGCCGAGGGTTTCGACCAGTAGTCGTTGGTGGGTGAGGTTGGTGGGGTCGGCGTCGGCGAGGCCGTCGTTGCGGGTGATGTGGACGGCGAGGAGGTCGGTGGCTTTGGTGCGGGCGGCGATGCGGGCGGCGCGGCGGATGAGGGTGTCGCCTTCGGGGCCGCCGGTGAGGGCGACGACGACGCGTTCGCGGGTTTCCCAGGTGGTGTTGATGTGGTGTTGGGTGCGGTAGCGGTCGAGTTGGTCGTCGATGTTGTCGGCGAGCCAGAGGAGGGCGAGTTCGCGCAGGGCGGTGAGGTTGCCGATGCGGAAGTAGTTGCCGAGGGCGGCGGTGATGGTTTCGGGTCGGTAGATGTTGCCGTGGGCCATGCGGCGGCGGAGGGCTTCGGGGGTCATGTCGACGAGTTCGATTTGTTCGGCTCGGCGGACGATGGTGTCGGGGATGGTTTCGCGTTGGGGGGTGCCGGTGATGTGTTCGATGACGTCGTTGAGGGATTCGAGGTGTTGGATGTTGACGGTGGTGAGGACGGTGATGCCGGCGTTGAGGAGGGTTTCGATGTCGTGGTGGCGTTTGGGGTTGGGGGTGCCGGGGATGTTGGTGTGGGCGAGTTCGTCGATGACGGCGACGTCGGGGTGGCGGGTGAGGACGGCGTTGAGGTCGAGTTCGGTGAATTGGGTGCCGCGGTAGGTGATGGTGGTGCGGGGGATGATTTCCAGGCCGGTGAGGAGGGCTTCGGTGAATGGGCGGCCGTGGGTTTCGACGTAGCCGATGACGATGTCGGTGCCGCGTTCCTGCCGGCGGCGGGCTTCCTCGAGCATCTTGTAGGTCTTGCCGACCCCGGGCGCGGCACCCAGATACACCCGCAACTCTCC
>NZ_JBVJIJ010000097.1:0-1187 GCF_055586325.1 Dactylosporangium sp. NPDC051087
CCGCCCGAGCCGGGTTTGACCGGGGATGAGGTGGTGGCGCGTGCTGAGGCGATGGTTCCTGAGCTTGTTGAGCGGCAGGCTGAGACGGAGGAGCGTGGGTTTTACGCTGAGGATGTTCATGAGCGGTTTGCCAGGAATGGTTTTTACCGGATTTTGGTGCCGCGTCGGTATGGCGGGTACGAGTTCGGGATCGAGACGTTTTTCCGGGTGTGTGTGACGTTGGCGCGTGGTTGTGGTTCGACGGGTTGGATGTTCGGGTTGGGGGCGGCGCATACGCAGGTGGCTGCGTCGATTTTTGGTGAGCGGGCGCAGGATGAGTTGTTCGCGGTGGGTGATTTCATCTGTCCTGGTACGGCGATTCCGCGGGGGACGGCGGTGCCGGTGGCTGGTGGTGGTTGGACGGTGAGCGGGACGTGGTCGTATTGTTCCGGGTCGCCGTACGGGACGCATTTCATGGGGCATGCGGTGTTGCCTGCGCAGGATGGTGTGCCGCCGGCTGCGTTGTTGTTCGCTGCGCCGCGCAGTCAGTGGGAGCGGTTGGACGACTGGGGTCAGCAGTTGGGGATGCGGGGTAGTGGTTCGCACGGCATCCGGATGGAGAATGTTCATGTTCCGCCGCACATGGCGTTGCCGGGTGTGCAGCTGGTGCAGTACGACGCGTCGGGGGGTACGCCGGGGCGGGCGTTGCACGGGAATGCGGAGTACGGCGGTGGTCCGCTGTCGTTCATCAATTTCTTGAACTGTTCGATCGCGGTGGGTATGGCGAAGGGGGCGCTGGACGCGTACGAGGAGCTGCTGCGGACGCGGACGACGTTGGTCCCGCCGGTGGTGCCCCGGTATCTGGACCCGGATTATCAGGTCTGGTACGGCGAGGCGGTCGGCATGGTCGGTACCGCTGAGGCGGCGTTGATGAACGCTGTGCAGCAGTGGCACGACGCGGCGGTGCGGGGGCCGGCCGAGGTGACCCCGGAACTGGACCTGCGCCTGTCAGCGATCAGCCGGCACGTCGCCACGACCGCCTGGACCGCGGTCGAGAGCATCATCCTGCCCACCGCCGGATCGAGCGCCATCCGCCACGGCGAACGCATCGAACGCGTCTGGCGGGACCTGTCCACCATGCGCACCCACGCCGGCCTGTCCATCCTGCTCCCCACCATCGCCATGCGCGAACTCGCCAAAAGCGTCGT
>NZ_JBVJIJ010000098.1:0-1172 GCF_055586325.1 Dactylosporangium sp. NPDC051087
GCGGTGGGGTTGAGCCAGTGGTGTTGGTGTTGGAAGGGGTAGGTGGGGAGGTTGGTGGGTTGGGGGTTGGTGGGTTTGGGCCAGGTGGTGTGGTGGCCGGTGGTGTGGAGGTGGGCGAGGTTGGTGAGGAAGGTGGTGGGGTTGTGGTGGTTGCGGCGGAGGGTGCCGGTGATGGTGGTGGGGGTGTTGGTGGTTTCGGCGGTGTCGGTGAGGGCGGTGGTGAGGGTGGGGTGTGGGCTGGGTTCGATGAGGGTGGTGTGGCCGTGGTTGAGGAGGGTGCGGGTGGTTTGTTCGAGTTGGACGGGGTGGCGGAGGTTTTGGTACCAGTAGTCGGCGGTGAGTTGGGTGGTGTCGTGGGGTTGGGTGGTGAGGGTTGAGTAGAAGGGGATGGTGGAGGGTTTGGGGTTGATGGTGGTGAGTGCGGTGGTGATGTGGTGTTGGAGGGGTTCGATGTGTGGGGTGTGGCTGGCGTAGGTGACGGGGATGCGGCGGACTTGGATGTTGTGTTGGCGGTAGTGGTTGAGGAGGGTGTCGAGTTGGTGGGTGTTGCCGGCGATGACGGTGTTGTTGGGGCTGTTGATGGCGGCGATGTGGAGGTCGGGGTGGTTGGTGAGGTGGGGTTGGATGGTGGTGGCGGGGAGGTTGATGGTGGCCATGCCGCCGGTGGGTGGGAGGGTGGTGAGGGTGTTGCTGCGGTGGGCGATGATGTGGGCGGCGTCGTCGAGGGTGAGTGCGCCGGCGATGTGGGCGGCGGCGATTTCGCCTTGTGAGTGGCCGATGACGGCGTCGGGGGTGATGCCGTGGTGTTGCCAGAGGTGGGTGAGGGCGATCATGACGGCGAAGAGTGCGGGTTGGACGATGTGGGTGTGGTCGAGGGTTGGGGCGTTGGGTTGTTGGGTGAGGACGTCGATGAGGTTCCAGTTGGTGTGTGGGGCGAGGGCGTCGGCGCAGTTGTTGAGGTGGTGGGTGAAGGTGGGTGAGGTGTTGTAGAGGTGTTGGGCCATGCCGGGCCATTGGCTGCCTTGGCCGGGGTAGATGAAGGCGGTTTTGCCGGTGGTGCGGGTGGTGTTGGTGATGAGGTTGGGTGCGGTTTTGTTGGTGGTGATGGCGGTGAGTGCGGTGGTGAGGTCGCGGGTGGTGGTGCCGATGATCACGGCCCGGTGATCGAAGTG
>NZ_JBVJIJ010000099.1:0-1045 GCF_055586325.1 Dactylosporangium sp. NPDC051087
CGGCTAAGGCGTGTTTGGTAAGGCGGGTCAGAGCCATTCGTTGATTGCGGCGATGGTGACGGTGGCCTGGTAGCGCACCGCCAACTTGTCGTAGCGGGTGGCCATGCCGCGGTTGCGTTTGAGCTGGTTGATACCGCACTCCACGGCGTGCCGCTGCTTGTAGAGCTCCGGGTCGAAGGCCGGCGGTCGGCCGCCCTTCGACCCGAGCCTGCGCCGGTTCGCGGCGTGATCGGCCTTGATCGGGATCGTCGCCCGGATACCGTGGCGGCGCAGATAGGTACGGTTGCCCTTCCCTGCGTAGGCCTTGTCGGCCAGGACCCGGTTCGGGCGGGTCCGCGGCCGGCCACCATCTGGGCGCGGCACCCGGATACGACGCAAGACCGGGACGAACTGCGGGCTGTCGCCACGCTGCCCAGCGGTCAACAGCAACGACAACGCCTTGCGTCCCTGCTCACACGCGAGATGCACCTTCGTCGTCCGCCCACCCCGTGACCGGCCCAGGGCGTGATCGTCCGGCTCGTCGTCGACCCCACCCGGCGGTTCCTGCTGCGAACCGCCGTCACGGCGGGCGCCGGCGGCGTGCTGATGCGCCCGGACACTGGTGGAATCCACGCTGACGTCCCACCGCACCCGGCCCACCGCGTCAGCGTGCGCCTGCAACGCGGTCAGCACCGCCTGCCATGTGCCGTCCCGCTGCCACCGGCGGAACAACCAGTACAACGTCTGCCACGGCGCATACGCCGCGGGCACGTCACGCCACGGCGCACCCACCCGGATCCGCCACCGAATCCCATCGATCAACTGCCGTCTGCTCCACTTCGGCGGCCGACCCCGCACCGACACGGCAGGCAGCACCGCGGCAAGAACCGCCCACTGCGCGTCGCTGAGGTCATGCCGCCTCGCCACCGCTACGCTGGCCACGAGGTCTCCGGTGTATGAAGGTTTGCTTGGTCGCTAACCCACTTACCGGAGACCGCGCTCCTTTTCGATCACCGCCACACCGACGAACGGCCACCAGCCCGGCGGCTTACCAAACACGCCTTAG
>NZ_JBVJIJ010000100.1:0-1013 GCF_055586325.1 Dactylosporangium sp. NPDC051087
GCGCCGAAGCCGCGCATCGCGCCGCACGGCGGGTTGTTCGTGTAGACCGCGTACCCGTCCACGGTGACGTTGTCCACCGTGTACGGACCGACGCCGAGGGTGGTCGCGTTCGCCACGACCGCCATCGACGTCGACGCGTACGCGCCGCCGTCCAACACGATCCGGGCCTTCACATAGACGAGGCGCCCGTCGGGGTCCGCGCCGTGCTCGTACCACATCCGCGCCGGATGCCGATGGACATGACCGTGGAACGACTCCTCACGGGAATAGACCATCTTCACCGGACGCCCGGTGTGCAGGGCCAGCATGCACGCATGCACCTGCATACTCACGTCCTCACGACCACCGAACGCGCCACCAACCCCGGCGAGACTCAGCCGGACCTTCGACTGCGGCAGCCCGAGACAGTCAGCGACCTGACCGAGATCACCGTGCAGCCACTGGGTCGCGATGAACAGGTCGACACCACCGTCCTCGGCCGGGATCGCCAGCCCGGACTCCGGACCGAGAAACGCCTGATCCTGCATCCCGACCTCGTACACGCCGGACACCACGACGGCCGCGGTGACATCCGGGTCGCCCTTACGGATCGGCACATGCCGCAGCAGGTTCCCACGGTCGTGGACGGTGTCGGAGCCCTCGGCGAGCGCGGCGACCGGGTCGACGACCGGCGGCAGCACCTCATACGTGACGACGATCGCCGCGCACGCCCGGCGGGCGGTCTCGGGGTGGTCGGCGGCGACGATCGCGACCGGCTCCCCCGCATACCGGACCTGCCCCATGGCAAGCACCGGCTGGTCACGGTGCTCGAGGCCGTACAACTTCGCGCCGGGCACGTCGTCGGCGGTGAGCACGGCATGCACGCCGGTGGTGGCGACCGCGCCGGTGATGTCGATACCGGTGATCCTGGCGCGCGGGTGCGGGCTGCGCAGGGTCGCACCCCACAGCATCCGGTCGGCCCACAGGTCGGAGGAGAACGCGAACTCGCCGGTCACCTTCAACGTCCCGTCGGG